>NZ_JBEZXR010000024.1:0-107415 GCF_040638135.1 Streptomyces sp. NPDC026673
CCAGCCCCGGAGGCCCCGCACCCGGCCCACCCACACACGCAGCGGCGCGGTCACTGACCGCGCCGGGCAATCGGGAGGGCGGGCGGGGAAACCCCCAACCGCAACCACGACGCACCCGCACACAACAACCGGGCCGCAAGACGAACCCCGGGCACAAGCGACCGCACTGTCAGAAGACGACCAGCGCCCGCCCACCCCTCCCCGCCAGCATCCCCTCGAACGCCCCCGGGATCCCCTCCAGCCCGATCCGCTCCGTCACCATCGCGGAGAGGTCGAACCGCCCGGCCCGCACATGCTCGGCCAGAACGGGCAGGTCCCGTGCCGGGTCGCTGTTCCCGTACACGCACCCGGACAGCGTGCGCCCGAAGTGGAAGAGCTCCAGCGCGGAGAAGGAGACCAGGTCCCCCTTCCCGCCGATGCCCACCACCGTCGTGCGGCCTCCGCGCCGCGTCGAGGACCACGCGGAGCGGATCGTCTCCGCGCGCCCGACGCATTCGATGGCGACGTCCGCCCCGTAGCCGCCGGTCAGCGCGCGGATGCGCTTCGCGATGTCGTCGCCCGCGAGGAGGAACTCCGTGGCGCCCGCCGCCCGCGCCAGCTCCTCCTTCTCCGGGGAGACGTCGACGGCCACCACGGCGCCCGCCCCCGCGATGCGGGCGGCCTGGAGGACGGCGAGGCCGACCCCGCCGACGCCGAAGACGGCCACGGACTCACCCGGGCGCACCGCGGCGCTGTGGTGGACCGCCCCGTACCCCGTGAGCACGGCGCACCCGAGGAGCGCGGCCTCGATGAGCGGGACCCCGTCGGGGAGAGGCAGCACCGCGCCCGCCGCGACCACGGTCTCCTCGGCGAACGCGGCCGTGCCGAGGCCCGGGTAGAGCTGGTCGCCCGCGGCGGCCGACTTGGCGTACGGAACGCCCGCCGCGGCGCCCGCATGGGAGCAGAGCCAGGGCTCGCCGAGCCCGCAGAAGTGGCAGGCGCCGCAGGAGGGTGCCCAGTTCAGGACGACCCGGTCGCCCGGGGCCACGCCCGTGACGCCCTCGCCGACGGAGACGACCGTGCCGGCGCCCTCGTGCCCGAGGACGGCGGGCACGGGCTGCCGCAGCGTCCCGTTGGACAGGGACAGGTCGGAGTGGCACACCCCGGCCGCGGCGAGCCTGACCCGGACCTGGCCCGGCCCGGGTTCGGGCAGGTCGATGTCGGCGATGACCAGGGGCGCGTTGACGGCGGGCAGTACGGCGGCGCGGACCACGGTGTTTTCTCCTGCGTTCAGGGCTGTCAGAACCAGCGGAACCGGTCAGAACTGGAGGGACTTGGTCTGGAGGTACTCGGCGAGGCCGTGCGGGCCGAGTTCCCGCCCGACACCCGACTGCTTGTACCCCCCGAAGGGCGCCAGCGGGTTGAAGCGGCCGCCGTTGATGTCGACCTGGCCGGTGTCCATGCGCCGGGCGAAGGCGACGGCCTCGGCGTCGTCGCCCGCCCAGACCGCGCCGGCGAGGCCGTAGACGGTGTCGTTGGCGATGCGCAGTGCGTCGTCCTCGTCCTCGTACGCCAGGATCGACAGGACGGGGCCGAAGATCTCCTCCCGGGCGATCGTCATGTCCGGGGTGACGTCGGCGAAGACGGTCGGGCTCACGTAGTAGCCCTCGGGGCGGGGCGCGTCGGCGCCGCCCGCGACGAGGCGGGCGCCCTCCTCGACGCCCTTGGCGATGTAGCCGCGGACGCGGTCCCGCTGCTTGGCGTTGACGACGGGGCCGATGCGCTCGCCCGGCACGTACTTGGCGGCCGCCGCCGCGGCGAGGGCCACCGCCTCCTCGTACCGGTCGCGATGGACGAGCATGCGGGTCCAGGCGCTGCACGTCTGGCCCGTGTTGGACATGACGTTGGCGACGCCGACGCCTACGGCCTTGGCGAGGTCAGCGCTCGGCAGGATGACATTGGCGGACTTGCCGCCGAGTTCCAGGGCGACGCGCTTGACGGCGCCGCCCGCGGTCGCGGCGATCTGCCGGCCGACGGCGGTGGAGCCGGTGAAGGAGACCAGGTCGACGTCCTCGTGGGCGGCCAGGGCCTGTCCGGCGACCGGGCCGAGACCGGTGACGAGGTTGAACACGCCCGCGGGCAGGCCCGCCTCGTGGACGGCCTCCGCGAAGAGCCGGGCGACGAGCGGGGTGTCCTCGGCGGGCTTGAGGACGACCGTGCAGCCCGCGGCGAACGCCGGGGCGACCTTGGCGACGATCTGGTGGAGCGGGTAGTTCCAGGGGGTGATCGCGCCGACCACGCCGACGGGCTCGTGGAAGACGGTGGAGTTGCCGATCCGCTCCTCGAAGGAGTGGGTGGCGGCGAGTTCGGCGTACGAGCCCGCGACGGCGATCGGCAGCCGGGCGTGGACCAGCTGGCTGAACGGCAGCGGCGCGCCGAGTTCGGCGGTGACGGTCTCGGCGATCTCGTCGCGGCGGGCGGCGAGGGCGTCGCGCAGCGCGGCGATGCGGGCGGCGCGCTCGGCGGGCGGGGTGGCCGCCCAGCCGGGGAGCGCCGCGCGGGCGGCGCGGACGGCGGCGTCGACGTCCTCGGCGGTGCCGGCGGGCACGGTGGCGATCACCTGCTCGTCGGCGGGGTTGACGACGGCGATCGTCTCCGTACCGGCGGCGGGCCGCCATTCGCCGTCGATGTACATCCCGTCGTGCGGCTTCATTCCTCGTCCTCCCGGGCGGGCCTGCCGTGGCACGCCCAAACTAGCGCCGATAGTTTTCCGTTTCCAGGGCGGCGCCCCGTGCGGTGGATCACGCCGGGGCGACCTGGACGGGAAAGCCGTTGAGGACCGCCGTACCCGACAGCGGGTCCAGCAGGGTGCCGTCGAGCAACTGGTTGACGTTGGCACCGGGTTCGCGGGCGGCGACGGTGAGCCGGCTGCCCTCGCGGTCGTGGCCCCAGCCGTGCGGCAGGCTCACCACTCCGGGGCGCACCGCGTCGGTGACCTCGACCGGGGCCGCTATCTCGCCGCCGTCCCCCTTGATCCGGGCCGGGGCCCCGTCGGCGAGGCCGAGGCGGGCCGCGTCCTCGGGGTGCACCTGGAGGGTGCACCGGTTGGTGCCGCCGGTCAGCGCGGGCACGTTGTGCATCCAGCTGTTGTTGGAGCGCAGATGGCGGCGGCCGATGAGGACCAGCGCGTCCCCGGACCGGCCGGTGACCGCCGCCAGCAGCCGGGGCACGTCGGCGGTGAGCGGGGCGGGCGCCAGCTCGATCGTGCCGGAGACGGTGCGCAGCACCTCGGGGACGCGCGGGCGGAGCGGGCCGAGGTCGATGCCGTGGGGCCGGTCGAGGAGCCGGCGCAGGCTGAGGCCGTCGGGGTCAGTGCCGAAGCCGTCGCCGTACGGGCCGAGTCGCAGCATCATGTCGAGCCGCCGCTCGTATCCGGTGTCCCCGGTGAGCGCGGCCGCGAGTTCGGCGGGGTCGCGGCCGTGGACCGCGGAGTGCGGGTCGGCGGTCTCCTTGGCCAGGCGGTGGGCCACAGCCTGCTCGTCGACGAGCGCGGGGTCGGCGTCGGCGCCGAAGCCGCCGAGGAGGAGGGCGAGCCGGGCCAGGATCTCCGGCTCGCCGGGCCTGCCGTCCTCCAGCGGGATGGCGGGCGGGCTGTAGCGGGCGTTGTTGCGCACGGAGAAGTTGCCGAACGCGAAGTCGTAGTGGGCGCTGCGGGAGGGCGGGGGCGGCGGCAGGACGACGTGCGCGTGGCGGGTGGTCTCGTTGAGGTACGGATCCACGCTGACCATGAAGTCCAGCTGCGCCAGGGCCCGGTCGAGGCGGGCGCCGTCGGGGGCGGAGAGCACGGGGTTGCCCGCGATGGTGACCAGGGCGCGGAGCTGTCCGTCGCCGGGGGTGTCGATCTCCTCGGCGAGTGCGGCGGCGGGCAGTTCGGAGGCGACCTCGGGGTGGCCGGAGACCCGGCTGTGCCAGCGGCCGGTGGTGAAGCCGCGTCCGGGGCTTGCCGGGCGGGGGGCGCGTGCGGTGGCCGGCAGCGGGAACATGGCGCCGCCGGGCCGGTCGAGGTTGCCGGTGAGGATGTTGAGGACGTCGATCAGCCAGCTGGCGAGGGTGCCGAAGCGTACGGCGGTGCTGCCCAGGCGCCCGTAGACGGCGGCGGTGGGGGCGGCGGCCAGGTCGCGGGCGAGGGTGCGGATGCGCTCGGCGGGGACGTCGCAGTAAGGGGCGACGGCCTCGGGCGTGAAGTCGCGGGCCAGGGCGCGGACCTCGTCGACGCCGGTGACGTGGCCTTCGAGGCGGCCGAGGTCCGTGAGCTCCTCCTCGAACAGCACGTGGACGGCGGCGAAGAGCAGTGCGGCGTCGGTGCCGGGGCGCGGGGCGATGTGGAGGTCGGCGCGTTCGGCGGTCCGGGTGCGCTTGGGGTCGATGACGGTGAGTCTGCCGCCGCGGCGGCGCAGCGCCTTGAGCTTGCCGGGGAAGTCGGCGGCGGTGGCGAGGCTGCCGTTGGACACCAGGGGGTTGCCGCCGATGACGACCAGGTGGTCGGTGCGGTCCAGGTCGGGTACGGGGACGGCGAGCGCGTCCCCGTAGAGGTGGCCGCACGCGGCCTGTTTGGGCATCTGGTCCAGGGTGCTGGCGGAGAACAGCGCGCGGGTGCCGAGGGCGCGGATGACCATGGGCGGGTAGAGGCCGCCGGCGATGGTGTGCACGTTGGGGTTGCCGAGGTAGACACCGGTCGCCGCGGCGCCGTGGGTCGCGCGGACGCGGGCGAAGCCCTCGGCGACGGCCGCGTACGCCTCGGCCCAGGTGGCCTCGGTGAGCGCGCCGTCGCGGCGCACGAGCGGGCGGGTCAGCCGGTCGGGGTCGCCGTCGACCTCGCCGAAGGAGGCGCCCTTGGGGCAGATGAATCCCGCGCTGAAGACGTCGTCGCGGTCGCCGCGGGCACCGGTCACCCGGTCCGCGTCGATGGTCAGGGTCAGCCCGCACGTGGCCTCGCACAGCGGACAGATACGCAGGGCGGTACGACTGCTGGCCATGGGGCCTCCCGGGGCAGGGCGCTTCCTCGTGTGCGGCCACCATACCGACCGGTATGCATGTGGGGTAGCACTCCCGGGCAGGCGCTCCCGGGCCGGGCCGACCCGGCCTACGGCTCCAGGACCCCGCCCAGGTAGGCGCGGAGCAGTTCCTTCGTCTCGGCGATGAGCGAGGCGTCGCCCTGCGGGTCGGCGCGGAAGGCCATTTTGAGCAGGGCGTCGGCGGCCTCGACGCCCACCACGAAGGCCGTCCGCAGCCGCCGGCCGTCGGCCACGGCCACACCCGCGGCGCCGAGCGGGGCGATGAGCAGGGCGCGCAGGCGGTCGGCGACGAGGTGGTTGGCAAGGTCGTTGGCGGCGGGGCCGGGAGCCGGGCCGGCGAAGCTGACGAGGGCGAAGCCGGGGACGGTGCGCCGCATGACGACGTACTGGTCGACGACGAGGTCGACCAGACGGCGCCAGTCACCGGGAGCGGCCCCGCCGCCGGTCGCGCCGCCGGTCACGCCTTCGTGCACGCCGTCGGCTCCGTCGCGGGGCGTGTCGGCGGCGTCGAGGTGGGCCGTGACCCCTGCGAGGTACTGGTCGAGGTTGCGGCGGGCGAGGGCATCGGCCATGGCGCGCTTGTTGGAGAAGAAGCGGTAGACCGAACCGATCGGCACCCGGGCGCGGGCGGCCACGGCGCGGGTGCTCAGTTCCTCGTACCCGCTCTCGTCGAGGATCGCCGCGGCCGCGTCGAGGATGCGGGCGAAGCGTTCGGCGCTGCGCTGCTGGACGGGGACACGCCGGAGACCGTTGCCGCTGCTGTGCACGAGGTCCATCATGCCGGTTTTCCACAGGGAGGGGTCGATCCCTTGCGGGGTTGATTCCTATGGACAACCATAGGAATCGTGACCAGCACAGAGATCGCCAGCACAGAGATCCAGGACGGCAAGGACCTCGCCTACCTCCCGGGCTTCGGCAACGAGCACGTGAGCGAGGCGGTCCCCGGAGCGGTTCCGGTCGGCCGCAACTCACCGCAGCGCGCCCCGCTCGGCCTGTACGCGGAGCAGCTGAGCGGTACCGCCTTCACCGAGCCGCGGCATCACAACCGCCGCTCGTGGCTGTACCGCATCCGCCCCTCGGCGGCGCATCCGCCGTTCCGCCGCATCGGCAACGGGCTGCTGCGCAGCGCGCCGTTCACGGAGGCCGAGCCCGATCCGAACCGACTGCGCTGGAGCCCGCTGCCCATGCCGCAGGAGCCGGCCGACTTCGTGGACGGCCTGGTCACCGTCGGCGGCAACGGTGACGTGCTGCGCCGCGAGGGCATCGGCATCCACTGGTACGCGGCCAACCGCTCGATGGACAGCCGGGTCTTCTCCTCCTCCGACGGCGAGCTGCTGATCGTGCCGGAGCGCGGCCGGCTGCTGCTCCGCACTGAGCTGGGCGTCCTGGCGGCCGGGCCGGGCCATGTCGCGCTGATCCCGCGCGGAGTGCGCTTCCGCGTCGAGCTCCCGGACGGCGAGGCGCGGGGCTACGTCTGCGAGAACTACGGCCAGCCCTTCCGGCTGCCCGACCTCGGCCCGATCGGCGCCAACGGCCTGGCCAACGCGCGGGATTTCATGGCGCCGGTGGCGGCGTACGAGGACCGCGAGGAGCCGGTGGAGGTGGTCAACAAGTTCGGCGGCAACCTGTGGGCCGCCGAGTACGGCCACTCCCCCCTCGACGTCGTCGGCTGGCACGGCAACCTGGTGCCGTACGTGTACGACCTGCGGCGCTTCAATGTGCTGGGCAGCGTGAGCTACGACCACCCCGACCCGTCGATCTACACGGTGCTGACCTCGCCCTCCGACACGCCGGGCCTGGCCAACGCCGACTTCGTGGTCTTCGCGCCGCGCTGGCTGGTCGGCGAGGACACCTTCCGGCCGCCGTACTTCCACCGGAACGTGATGAGCGAGTTCATGGGGCTCGTCGAGGGCGCGTACGACGCGAAGGCGGAGGGCTTCGTCCCGGGCGGGGCCTCGCTGCACAACATGATGTCGGCGCACGGCCCGGACCGGGCGACCTTCGACAAGGCGAGCGCGGCCGAACTGGTGCCGCAGAAGGTGGACGACGGGCTGGCGTTCATGTTCGAGACGCGCTGGCCGGTGGTCGCGACGGCGCAGGCGCTGGCGGCCGGGCATCTCCAGCGGGACTACGACGGCGTGTGGCGGGGGCTCGAGCGACACTTCAGGCCATGACGACGAGCCCGAGCACCTTCGCCCCCGACTCGCTGGTCCTGAACCGCAAGCTCCCGCTGTGGTACCAGGTCTCGCAGTCCCTGCGCGCCTCGATACTCGGCCGCCGTCCGGACGCCCCGCTGCGGCTGCCGACCGAGGACGCACTGGCGGAGCACTACGGCGTCAGCGTGCTCACGATGCGCCAGGCGCTGAAGGAGCTGGAGGAGGAGGGGCTGATCAGCCGGCACCGGCGGCGCGGCACTTTCATCGAGCCGGCCGCGCGGCGCGGGGCACCGGTGCGGCTGCTGGGCTCGGTCGACGCGATCGTCGCCCAGCAGTCCGGGGACCGCACCAGCGTGCTCGGCCACGGCCCGGCGCCGGTGCCGCCGGAGTACGCGGAGTACTTCCCCGGGCTGGCCGAGACCGTCGCCTATCGCCGGCTGCGCTGCGACGAATCGGGTGAACCGACCAACTGGGCGGAGAACTTCGTCCTGCCGGAGCTCGCGGCCCGCATCGACCTCGCAGACCTGGCGCGCTGGCCGATGACGAAAGTGCTGCGGGACGCCCTCGGCGTACGGATCAGCCGCATCACCGACACCGTCGAGGCGCGGCTGGCGGACCCGGGCACCGCCCGGCTGCTGCAGGTGCCGCTGCTCAGCCCGATCCTGCACTACACGGGGGTGACCTACGACGACACCGGCCGCGCGGTCGACGTGGTGCGGATCCACTACCGGGGCGACCGCTTCTCCTTCACCGTGACCATGGAGGCTCCCTGAGGGGCGTCAGTAGCATGCCCACGGTGAGCGATGTGAGCGATGAGGCGCCGACGCTGGCCGACCTGATGCCGTGGTCCGTCCCGCCGCTGCGCCTGGGGCGGAGCTGGGTGATGGCTCCCGAGGCCGGAACCCTCACCGCGCGCTGGGACCGGCTGCTGAAGGCCGACGGCGAAGAGCGCGAGCGGCTGTTCCAGCCGACCAGGGCGCGCACCCCGCACACGGCCGTCGCCCAACTGCCGGGCCACCCCGCGCCCACCACACGGCTGGAGCGGGAGGACGGACCGTGCGCGGCGCCGGTACGGGTGCTGCACGGCCCCTACGACCAGCAGTGGCTCATCCCCGACCAGCGCCTGATCGACGCGGCCCGCCCGGAGCTGTGGCGGGTCGCCGACGGGAGCCGTCAGCTCTACGCGGTGGAGACGGCACGCCTGCCCCAGCTCCCGGGACCGCCCCTGGTCTTCTCCGCGCTGCTCCCCGACGGGCACTCCCCCGCGGGCAGGCCCGGCCGGATCCGGCCGCTGTTCCGCCGCCCCGGCGGACTCGACCCGAACCTCGCGCCGGGCCTGCTGGGCCATCTCGCCTTGCGGCTGGACACGGTGGTCACCGCGGAGGACGTGCTCGCCTGGATCGCCGCGCAGGCCACGGGTTCGCCGGTGCGGGTCCCGCTGACCGCGGATCCCGCGCTGTGGACGGAGGGCGTCGCGCTGGGACGCCGGTTGCTCTGGCTGCACACCCGGGGCGCCCGTTTCGCCGATCCGGCGGAGGACCGTCCCGCGGGGCATCCGCGGCCGCCGGGCGGCCGGCGCCCCTACGTCCGCTCCGCGCTGCCGGACGTACCGCGCGAGGCGCCCTCGTACGACCCGGAGGAGCAGGCGCTGGTGCTGGGGAGCGGGCGGGTCGCGCCGGTGCCGGAGACGGCCTGGGAGTTCCACGCCGGGGGGACGCGGGTGCTGGAGACCTGGTTCGGGCGGCGGATCCCCGCCGGGGCGGCGGAAGGTCTCGACGCCGTCCGTCCCACCGCCTGGCCGCGGGCCAGGACGACCGAACTGCTGGAGCTGATCAGTGTGCTGGCCCTGCTGGCGGAGGTGCGGCCGTCGCTCCGCGCGCTCGCCGCCCGGGTGGCGGGGGGTCCGCTGATCGGTGCCGCCGAGCTGCGCGCTTCCCGCGTCCTGCCGGTACCCGAGACGGCGCGCCGCCCCGCCTCCGTACTGGACCACCGCGAAGAGGGCCCGGACGGGCAATTCGCCCTGCTGTGACCATAAGTCGACAAGACAACAGGCCCGGACGGAGCACACCGACGCGCCGCATGACACGACGCGGTGCCGGGACGGTGTGCTGCGCCCGAGCCTGTCCGCTTCAGTGAACGTCGAGAGCGCCTCCGGTCAGCCGCGGCTGCCGAAGAGTGAGCGGCGCAGTCTCCGCAGCGGCGCGAACAGCGACACGCGCGCTCCGCGGTTGGCGTTCGTCCGCACGTGGTCGCGCGCGGTCAGCTCGCGCATCAACAGCGTGGCCTCCTCCGCCTCCCGCTGCGGCACGGCGGGGCCGGCCAGCACCGAGAGATGGCGGTCGAGACGCGCGCTGGACGCGCTGCTCCCGCACGTGACGGCAGGCACTCGCGGCCTGCTCCGCATTGCTATCTGATCCATGACACTCCCCACCCGTTCGAGGGCACCCGGCACCGGGCAGGGTAACCCTATCGTCCTGCGGCGTCACCTATGCATCCGCGTTCCCGGATTCACCGTCTCGTCAAGGGGGTTGACGGTCACGAACCGATTCCCAGCGCGAGCAGTGGAAGTTGGGCGACGGGATCCGAGGTGGGCCGGACGGATCCGCCACTCGGCTCAACCGTCACCGTGAAGGCGAACGACCTCTCGTCCAGCCCCGCGGCCACGAGCGGCCCGGGCGCGTCGCCCGCCACGGGAACGGCCCCCAGCACCCCCACCGAACGGAAGGCCGTCGGACGTTCGCTCACCAGCCACAACTGGTAGGCGCGGCGCCCCTCGAGCGGCGGCAGTCCCTGCACCGTCACCACCGCCCGGCGCAACTCCCGGGAGTACACGGCGGTCACTCCCCGTCCGTGGTCGTCGCTGGAGTAGACGGGACGGGCATCGTCCGCCGTCAGCACCTCGTACACGGCGCGGACGTTCCCCCGTTCCCGCTCCAGTTGCCCCGAAGCCCGCAGCAGCAGGGCGCCGAGCACCGCGCAGGCCAGGAGCGCCGCCGCGGCACCCGCCACCGCCAGGCGGACCGCGGACGTCCGGCGCCGGACGTCCCACCACCGCCGCGGGTCGGGTTCGGCTCCGTCGGGGGCATCCGGAGCGGCGTCACCGTCCGGGGCGTACCGGCCCGGCGCGTACCCGCCCTGGGCCGCCGCGGTGTCCTCCACGGGCAGCGGCACCATCGGCGGCGACACCATCGGCGGCGCGGAACCGGGGCCGGAACCGGGGTCGGAACCGGGCGCGGCCCCCAACCGCACGGTGTCCCCGGCCAGCTCCCGTACCCGGTCCGCGCACAGGTCGCAGCGCATCAGATGCCGCTCGAAGCGGCGCAGTTCACGCGGTGCCAGCGTGTCGAGGGCGTACGCGGAGGCCAGTTCGTGCACGGAGCGTCTCATCCGTCGCCGTGCCTCCCTCCGCGGTGCGCTCACCGTCCGGCCGGGCCGATATCACGTTACAGCCCTGTGACACAAATTCCCGCCGCTCCGCCAATCCGCCGCCCAACCGGCCCCGAACAACCCACGCAGGACCTCTTCCAAGGGGGAGGGGCCAGACTCGCGAAGGACCGACGCGATGACCGCACACAGCAGGAGCAGGCTCACGGCCCGGTTCGGGCGATCACGCACGATCGCCCTGCTGGCCGCGGGCGCAGTGGCCGCGGGGGGGCTCGCCGCGGCGGGCGTCACCGGACTGGAGCCGGGGACGGCGCAGGCGTCCAGCCACCGGGAGGCACCGCTGATCTCGGGGCAGCCGCAGTACGACACCACGGACGTCTACGCGTTCGTCAGCCCCGACCGGCCGGACACCACCACGCTGGTGGCGAACTGGATCCCGTTCCAGGACCCGGCCGGCGGACCGAACTTCTACAAGTTCGCCGACGACGCCCAGTACGACATCCACATCGACAACGACGGCGACGCCCAGGGCGACTACCTCTACCGGTGGACGTTCCAGGACCACTTCCGCAACAAGAAGACGTTCCTCTACAACACCGGCCCGGTCACCAGCCTCGACGACCCGGACCTGAACTTCTTCCAGACCTACGACATCGACCTGTTCCGCCTGCACGACCAGCAGGTCACCGGCCGCTACAAGGTCGCGAACGACGTGCCCGTCGCGCCGTCGAACGTCGGCAAGGCGTCGATGCCGGACTACAACGTGCTGCGCCAGCAGGCCGTCAAGCGGCTCGGCCGCGGCACGACGGCCTTCGCCGGCCAGTCCGACGACCCGTTCTTCCTGGACCTGCGGGTCTTCGACCTGCTCTACGGAGGAAACCTCTCCGAGGTCGGCGACGACACCCTCAAGGGCTACAACGTCAACACCATAGCCCTGCAGGTCCCCACCGCGGCGATCCGCCAGTCGGCCAAGCAGCCGGTCGTCGGCATCTGGTCCACCACGCAGCGGCGGACCGCCAACGGCGACTGGGCGCAGGTCTCCCGCCTCGGCATGCCGCTGGTGAACGAGGTCGTCAACCCGCTGAAGGACAAGGACAGGTTCAACGCGTCCTCGCCCTGGAACGACGGGCAGTTCCTCAAGAACGTGACGCACCCCGAGCTGCCCAAGCTGATCGAGGGCATCTACAAGATCAAGGCCCCGGCCACGCCGCGCAACGACCTGGTCCAGGTGTTCCTCACCGGTGTGCCCAAGCTCAACCAGCCGCCGCACGTCCGCCCGGCGGAGATGCTGCGGCTCAACACCGCCATCCCGCCGACCGCCAAGCCCAAGCGGCTCGGAGTCCTCGACGGCGACACCGCGGGCTTCCCGAACGGGCGCCGGCTGGGCGACGACGTCGTCGACATCGCGCTGCAGGTCGTCGAGGGCGAACTGCTGGGGTCGAAGAACGACCTGGGTGACGCCGTCAACGCCAACGACCAGGCGTTCGGCGCCGGCTTCCCCTACGTGGCGCTGCCGGCCTCCGGCTCGGACGGCCCGCTGGCCAAGCCGGCGACCAACTCGGCGCAGACCAACGGGGTCACGCAGCTCGACGCGGGCGGCCTGCTCCCGGAAAGCGGTGACGACAACACGGTGCTGATCGCCTCCGCGGCCTCCGGCGGCACGGGCGTGCTCCTCATCGGCGCCGCGCTGCTGTGGTGGCGGATGCGCCGCCGTCCCGTCGGCCGGCGGGCTCAGGGCCGCGCCTGACGGCAGCAGGCCGCAGGCCACCCGGCCACCCGGCACACCGCACGGCACCCGGCCGGGGCGCACCGCGAGCGCCCCGGCCGGGCTCCACCCCATCATCCCGAAAGGCAGCAGCCATGGACGTACCGGCCCCGGGCCGACTGCGCACCGCCGTCCTGTACGCGGCACTGGTGCTCGGCCTCGCGCTGGCGCTCACCGCGGGCGCGCTGGTCCTCGGCGGTTCACCCGGTCCCCGGGACGCCGCGCGGGTCGCGGCGCCCGCCGCCGACGCCCCGCTGGACCGCCTCGGAGAGGGCGACCTCGCCGGCGGCATCGCGGCCCTGCAGACGCATCTGCGGACCCAGCCCAAGGACGCCTCCGGGTGGGCCGCACTCGGCGCCGCCTACGTGGAACAGGCCAGGACCAGCGGCGATCCGACCCGCTATCCGCAGGCCCAGGCGGCCATCACCCGCTCGCTGCGGATCTCGCCGCGCGACAACGACGCCGCCCTCGCCGGACGTGCCGCGCTCACAGCCGCCCGCCACGACTTCCCCGCCGCCCTCGCCGCGGCGGACCGGGCCCTGAAGGTCAACCCGTACAACGAGCGCGCCCTCGCCGTGCGCGTCGACGCCCTGGTCGAACTCGGTCGCTACGACGACGCGCTGCGCGCCGCCGAGCACGCCGACTCGGTGCGGCCCGGCATCCCGGTCTTCACCCGCCTCGCCTACGTCCACGAACTGCGCGGCGACCCGGCCGGTGCGCGCCGCATCCTGACCCGCGCCCTGGACTCCGCGGCGACCCCGGGCGACACCGCCTACGTCGCCACCGCGCTGGGCCAGCTCGCCTGGAGCCAGGGCCGCTACGCGGCGGCGCTGGGGCACTTCGCCACCGCGCTGCGCGCCGACCCCGGCTACCTGCCGGCGGTCGAGGGCCGCGGCCGTACGTACGCGGCGCGCGGCGACCGGGAGAAGGCGCTGCGCGACCTGGGCCGGGTCGTCGACCGCTATCCGCTGCCCGCGCAACTCGCGGAGCTGGGCGAGCTGTACGAGGCCGCCGGCCAGGACGCGCGGGCGGAGCGGCAGTACGCGGTGGTCGGCACCTGGATCGCCCTCGCCCGGGCGAACGGCGTCGCCACCGACCTCGACGCGGCGCTGGTCGCCGCCGACCACGGGGACGCCGCGGAGGCGCTGCGTGCGGCCCGGGCCGAATGGTCGCGCCGGCAGACCGTCCACACCGCCGACGCCCTCGCCTGGGCCCTGCACGTCAACAGCCGCGACCGCGAGGCCCTGACGTACGCGAAGCGCTCCTCCGCGCCGGGCTACCGCAACGCGGCCTTCCTCTACCACCGGGGCGTCATCGAGGCGGCCCTCGGCAAGCGCGCGGCGGCCAGGGCGTCCCTCGCCGCGGCGCTCCGCCTCAACCCCGGCTTCTCCCCCACCGCCGCCCCCGCCGCCCGCCGTGCGCTGGCCCGCATCGAAGGAGACCCGTCATGATCCGGCGCAGGACGGCCGCCGCGGCGGCCGCGGCAGCGGCGGGCGCGGCCCTCGCGCTGCTGCCCGCGGGGCAGGCGCAGGCACACCCGTTGGGCAACTTCACCGTCAACCGCTACGACGGCCTGGTCGCCGCCCCCGGTGTACTGCGGATCGACCACGTGGAGGACCTCGCCGAGATCCCCGCGGCGCAGGCCGTGCCCGAGATCGACCGGGACGGCGACCGGGCGCTCGGCCGCCCCGAGTTGGCAAGGTGGGCGGCGGCGCGCTGCGACTCGGCCGCGAAGGGCGCGGACGCGACCGTCGGCGGGCGCGGCGAACCGGTGACGGTGCGCGCGGCGGCGGCCACCGTACGCCCGGGGCAGGCGGGGCTGACGACGCTGCGCGTGGAGTGCCGGCTGACGGTGCCCCTGCCGGACGGCGAGCCCGCGTCCCTGACGTACCGCCCGGCGGACATCGGCGCCGGGCCGGGCTGGCGCGAGATCACCGCCCGCGCCGACCGGATGGCGCTCCACGACTCCGACGTGCCCGGGGACTCGGTGTCGCGGCGGCTCACCGCCTATCCGAAGGATCTGCTCTCCTCGCCCGCCGACGAGCGTGCGGCCCGCTTCCGGGTGACCCCGGGCGGCCCCGCACTGGCGGCGCAGGAGGACGCCCCCGCCGCCTCCGGTGTCCTGCCGCGGGGCGCGGACCGCTGGACGCAGGCCCTCACCGATCTGGTGTCGCGGCACGCGCTGACCCCGGGGTTCGCCGCCCTGGCCCTGCTCACGGCGCTGGCCCTGGGCGCGATGCACGCGCTCGCCCCGGGCCACGGCAAGACGCTGATGGCCGCGGCGGCCGCGGCGGGCGGGCGCCGGTCGCGGCGGGACATGATCGCACTGGGTGCGTCGGTGACGGTCACCCACACCCTGGGGGTGTTCGCGCTCGGGCTTCTGGTCACCACCGGATCGGCCGCGGCGCCCTCGGTGATCGGCTGGCTGGGCGTGGCGAGCGGGGTGCTGGTCGCCTTCGCCGGGGCGGCGCTGCTGCGCCGGGCGTGGCGGCTGAGGGGGCGCCCGCACGATCACGGCCACGACCACGGCCACGGACACCACCACGGCCACGATCACGGACACGATCACGGCCACCACCACAGCCACGGGCATCACCACCACGGGCACCCGCACGGGCAACCGCGGCCCGCCGCCTCCTCCATGGCGGCGGCGGAAGCGGAACCCGCCGCCGCGCCGGCCGCCGTCCTCACCGCCGAACGCCCCGCGCCGCGGCCCCCCGTGCACACCCACCCGCATCCGCATCCGCACACCCACACCCACACCCACACCCACACCCACGAACCGCGGCCCACCCTTCGCGGCACGATCCTGCTCGGCTTCGCCGGGGGCCTGGTCCCGAGCCCCTCCGCGGTCGTCGTACTCGTCGGCGCCGCGGCACTGGGCCAGGCGTGGTTCGGCTTCCTGCTGGTCCTGGCGTACGGCGCGGGCCTGGCGATCACGCTCACCGCGGCCGGTTTCGCCGTCGTCCGCCTGGGCCGGCTGGCCGGGAAGGCGTCGGCGCTGCGGGCCCGCGGGCGGCTGTTCACCGCGGCACGGCGGCTGGCGCCGCTGACGACGGCGACGGTGGTCCTGGTGCTGGGCTGCGGCCTGGTCCTCAGGGCCGCGCTGGCGATGCTCGGTTGAGGGAGGTTTCCGTCGAAAGGGTCCGTTCGGAGGGAAGTTCGGTCATGCTGGGCTGCGGGCGGCACGGAGGGGGGACACGCCGATGACACGGCTCGTGGCGGGGCGCTACCGGCTGATCAGCGAGCTGGGCCGGGGCGGCATGGGTGTGGTGTGGCTGGCCCGTGACGAGTTGCTGGGCCGCGAGGTGGCCGTCAAGGAGGTCAAGGCCCCCGCGGGTCTCGACGACCGGGAGGTCGAGCGCCTGTACGCGCGGCTGCAGCAGGAGGGGATCGCGGCGGCCCGGGTCGAGCACCCCAACGTCATCAAGGTCTACGACGTGGCCATGGCGGAGGGCAGTCCGTGGATCGTCATGGAGCTCGTCCGGGGCATGACGCTCGCCGACGTCCTCGACGCGGAGGGCCCAATGGAGCCGCGGCGCGCCGCCGGCATCGGCGGCAAGGTGCTGGCCGCGCTGCGCGTGGGCCACGCCGCCGGGGTGCTGCACCGCGACGTGAAGCCCGGCAACGTCCTGATCGGCAACGACGGGCGGGTCGTCCTCACCGACTTCGGCATCGCAATGATCGAGGGCTCCTCGGCGCTCACCCGCACCGGTGAACTGGTCGGTTCACCGGAGTTCCTGGCGCCGGAACGGGCGCTCGGCCGCCGTCCCGGCCCGGAGTCGGACCTGTGGTCGCTCGGGGTGCTGCTGTACGTGGCGGTGGAGGGCGGTTCGCCCTTCCGCCGCGACACGGCGCTGAGCACGATGCGCGCGGTGGTGGACGAGGATCTGCCCGAGCCGCGCAGGGCGGGGCCGCTGACCCCGGTGATCGCCGGGCTGCTGCGCAAGGATCCGGCGACCCGGCTCCCGGGCGAGGAGGCACAGCGGCAGCTGGACGCCCTGGCCGCCGGCCGCACCCCGCCGGGGGCCGGCACCGCCTACGCGACGACGCAGGCCGCCGTACCGCTGCCGCCGTGGGGGCCGGACGCCACGCCGGTACGGTCGACACCGGTCTCCTCGACCCCGGTCTCCGCCACGCCGCTCGGGCCGACGGCGCCGATCGGCACCGGGCGTGACGCGGCGCCGGCCGGAGGCCCCCCTGCTCGACCGCGCCGCGCCGTGGCGGCGATGGCCGCGGGGGTGCTCGCCCTGGCACTGGGGATCGGGGGTGTGGCCTACGCCCTGCTGGACGACGAGCCCCCGGGCCGCGGTTCGACCGGGCAGGGCACCACGGCGGGGAACACCCGGGGCGGCGGGGACTCCCCCTCCGCTACCGGCTCGGAGGACGACGGCGGGGCGGACGCCACCGGTTACGGGGCCACCTCGGGCACCACCGGCTCCGGGGACCCGCACACCTCGGCGCCGCCCTCGACGCCGGCCCATGTGAACGTCCACGTCACGGTGTCCGCCGTGCGCGACTCCTACACCGGAGGCTGCCCGCCGTCCGCGGAGCAGGCGCCGTCCTTCTCGGCGGTCGTCACGGTCGACCGCACGCCGGTGACGGTCACGTACCGCTGGACGACGAGCAACGGCGGCAGCTCCGACCCGGGCTGGAAGACCCTCGACTTCCCCGCGGGGGGCCAGAAGAGCCGCACGGTCGAGCACACCGAGCTGTCGTACAAGCCGGACGCCACGGTCGAGGACTGGATGGCGGTCGTGGTGAAGAGCCCGGTGGAGAAGGAGTCCGGGCACGTCCCGTTCACGGTCACGTGCCAGTCGCCGAGCCCGTCGCCCAGCGTCTCGGCCGCGACCGCGGCGGCCCCCTGAGCCCGCGCCGGCACGGACGAGGGGTGCCGGGCGGTGGCCCGGCACCCCTCGCTCCGTACGGGTCGCGCTGTCGCGCCGCGGGTCACGCGGCGGCGGTGAACACCGGCAGATAGCCGCCGGACTGGCCGGAGGCGGTGGGGTGGTAGGACTCGTAGACGGGGAGGGTGAGGCTGTGCAGCCACGCCGAGCCCGAGCAGAGCTCGTGCCCGGTGAAGGTGCCGCGGACGTCGCCGAACGCGAAGCCGTGGTCGGCGGCGCGCTTGGCCGTCACGGTGTCGAGGAGGTCCGCCGCGTCGTTGATGGCCCTGCGCTTGGTCTCGCTGAGACCGATGCAGCCGGTGCCCAGCTTGTAGAAGCGCGGGTAGCCGAGAACGACGACACGGGCCGAGGGGGACCTGGAGCTGATGGCGTTGTAGACGGCGTCGAGCCGGGCGGGCAGCTGGTTGTTGGCGAAGTCCCGGGCCTGGTTGATACGGCTGAGGCAGGTGCTGTCGGAACTGAGGACGCAGGTGGTCATCACGTCGGCGAAGCCGGCGTCGTTGCCGCCGATGCTGATGCTGACGAGGGTCGTCGAGGCGTTGAGCGGACCGAGCTGGTTGTTGAGCACGTCGGTCGTCGTCGCTCCGGAACAGGCGGTGAAAGAGAACCCGGACGGGCTATGCGTGTTGGCCCACAGCCGGGGGAACGCCTTGCTGCTGCGGTAGCAGTTGCCGCTCGAGCCGTCGTAGCTGCCGGACCCGACTCCCGCGGAGTACGAGTCGCCCAGGGCCACGTAGACGGGGCCGGCGGCTTGGGCGGAACCGGCGCCAATCAGGGCGAGTGCGGCGGTAAGGAGAAGTGCGGATGCGGCTGACACGAAACGGGACAGTCTCATGGAACCTCCCTTAGCAGGATCTCTGCCGCATCTTTCGTACCGCGCAGTAACACGTTCGGGAAGTGTCCATGCCAAGATTTCTTGACATGGACATTCCCGTGCGCCGACGGTGATCGCCGCTGCGTGCACCGGAGGTGACGACGTCTCGGCCGCGGCGCTCTACTCCCGTAGTTGGAGAGCGCTTTAGATGTGCCGGCGGCGAACGGGCTCGAACACAACGGCCCTGACCGAGGGGCAGTTCGACGGAAATCGCCCGCGCTCCGCCCGCTCCTTCGCCCCTCCGGAGGCGACGGCCGCTTCTGTTCGCCCCTTCCTTGACGCACGCGCCCGAATTGAGCGACATTGAACTTCTGCATCCGGCGTTTTGGGGGGCAAAGTCGCCAATGCAACCAACGCGTAGAGACAACGCATCCGGTCACCCGACCGGCAACGAATCACTTCCCCTGCTCGCGGGCGCCGCCGTGGGAGTCGGCGGGGTCGGCGCGGTGCTCGCGATCGCGGACATCGCCTCGCCCGTCAGGGCACCGTTCACCTTCTTCTTCCTGCTGGCCGCCCCGGCGGCCGCGCTCGCCGGGGGGCTGCGCTCCCTCGACCCGCTGAGCCGGGCGGTCGTCGCGGCCGGCGGCGCGATCGTGATCGACCTGCTGGTGGCGCAGAGCATGCTCGCCCTGCACATGTGGTCGGTCCGCGGGGGTGTCGCGGTGGTCGCGGCGCTGAGTGCCGCGCTGTTCCTGCTGCCGCTGCTGCGGCGCTCCTTCACCCGGGCCGAGAGAAGGCGGACTCCGTAACGTGGACATCACCGTGTACCGCCCCGGCGAGCTCACCGCCGCCGACCGGGCGGAGTGGGCGCGCGTGCAGGGCCAGGCCGCGGCCATGGGCTGCCCGCAGCTCGGCAACCCGTTCCTGTCACCCGAGTTCACGCTCGCCGTGGCCCATCACCGCCGGGGCGTCCGGGTCGGCGTGATCCGCGAGGACGGCGTCCCGGTCGCCTTCTTCCCGCATCAGCGCTCGGCCGCCGGCGTGGGGCGGGCCGTCGGCCTCGGCCTGTCGGACTGCCAGGGCCTCGTGCACCGTCCGGGGTTCCAGTGGGACGCGCGCGAGCTGCTGCGCGCGTGCGGGCTGGCCGTCTGGGAGTTCGATCACCTGATGGAGGGCCAGAAGCCCTTCGAGGAGGGGGCGAGCGGATCCTACCCGTCACCCGTCATGGACGTGGAACACGGGTACGAGGCGTATCTCGGCCATCTTCGGGCGCACTCGCCCAAGTTCCTGCGGACCACGCTCGCCAAGGAGCGCAAGCTGGGCCGGGACGTCGGCGAGGTGCGCTACGTGCACGACGAGCGCGACATCGGGATGCTGCGGCAGCTGATGGAATGGAAGTCCGCGCAGTACCGAAGAACCGGGCGCAGCGACCGCTTCGCCCGGCCGTGGATCGTCGAGTTGGTGGAGCGCCTCTTCCACACCAGGACCGAGGGCTTCGCCGGGCAGTTGTCCGTGCTCTACGCGGGTGAGCGGCCGATCGCCGCGCACTTCGGGATGCGCACGCCCGCCGTGCTGGCCTGCTGGTTCCCGGCCTACGACACGGAGTTCGCGAAGTTCTCCCCGGGGCTGGTGCTGCATCTGCGGATGGCGGAGGGAGCCGCCGCCGGCGGGGTGGCCCAGCTCGATCTGGGGCGTGGCCACAAGGAGTACAAGGAGTCCCTGAAGACCCGCGACCTGACCGTCTCCGAGGGGTGGGTGACCCGCCGGCATCCGGTCGCGGTGGGGCACCGGGCCCGGCGTGCGCCGGTGCGCGCCCTGCGCAACGCGGTGACCGCGCGGCCCGGGCTGAGGGAGCCCGCGGACCGATTCCTCAAGCGTATGGGGCGGTTGCGCGCCGGCGCCCAATAACGGACATTGCCGTACAGGAATGATCAATCAGACGACTCGGTGGCAATTTCTTAAAACGGTATTCACCATGCCAGGTATTGCCATAGAGTCCCAATGGTCAATATTGTCGTACATCCGCCCGCGGCAAACCTGTCATGCACAGCGACTCAAGGGGAGGGCCAGAGAGTCGCGACAGGGGGACCGCGGGGCGCGGTAGGGGGGTGCCGTGCTCGGTCACCTGGACACGTGTGCCGAGTCGCGAGCCGCGCGGCCAGTCACGCATGCCCACTCACCCGGCCCGCCAGCACACGGGACACCGCCATGCCCGCCATGCGCGGAGTCCCGGGCGGGGTGAGACCAACCCCCCTTTCGAACCGGAAACGCCACAGGGCCACCCGGGGCGGGCGGCCCACCGGACGAGAGGGAAACACGACTCATGAGCTCCTTTCTGCGCCCGGCAGCCACCGGGCAGGCTCAGACCGCCGCGGTGCTCGCGCCGGACCATTTCACGCCGGTCTCCACGCACATGGCCATCGCTCCGCTGGTCAGCGTGGTCATTCCGGCGATGAACGAAGCGGAGAACCTGCCGCACGTGTTCGCCACCCTGCCGGCCTGGGTCCACGAAGTGGTCCTCGTCGACGGGAACTCCACCGACGACACCGTCGAGGTGGCCCGGGCGCTGCGGCCCGGGGTGCGGATCGTCCGGCAGACCGGGAAAGGCAAGGGCGACGCCTTGATCGCCGGTTTCGCCGCCTGCACGGGCGAGATCATCGTCATGGTCGACGCCGACGGGTCGGCGGACGGCTCGGAGATCGTCTCGTATGTCTCGGCCCTGGTCGGAGGGGCCGACTTCGCCAAGGGCTCCCGCTTCGCCAACGGCGGCGGCACGGACGACATGACACCGATCCGCAAGCTCGGCAACCGCGTGCTGTGCGCCGTCGTCAACGCCAAGTTCGGGGCCCGCTACACCGATCTGTGCTACGGGTACAACGCCTTCTGGCGGCACTGCCTGGACAAGATCACCCTGGACTGCACCGGCTTCGAGGTCGAGACCTTAATGAACATCAGAGTGGTCAAGGCCGGTCTGAAGGTGCAGGAGATCCCCAGTCACGAGTACGTCCGCATCCACGGCGCCAGCAACCTGCGGGCCGTGCGCGACGGGCTGCGGGTGCTCAACGTCATCCTGCGGGAGAAGAACGAGCGCCGCGCGGCCCGCCGCAAGGAGGTGCGGTGAGCCGGTCGGACGTCCCCCGGGTGTCCGTGGTGATCTGCGTGTACACCGAGGAGCGCTGGGACGACATCCTCGCCGCGGTGGCCTCGGTGCACACGCAGCGCCTCCCGGCCCACGAGGTGCTGCTGGTGGTCGACCACCATCCCGTCCTGCTGGCCCGGCTGACCGGCCACTACGAGGGAACCGGCGTCCGGGTGCTGCCCAACGCCGGGCCCCGCGGCCTGTCGGCCGGGCGCAACACCGGGATCGCCGCGTCGAAGGGCGAGATCGTCGCCTTCCTCGACGACGACGCCGTCGCCGAACGGGACTGGCTGCACTGGTTCGCCGACGCGTACCGGGACCCGCTGGTCGTGGGCGTCGGGGGACGCACCCGGCCGGTGTGGGCCTCGGGCCGGCGGCCCCGCTGGTTCCCCGAGGAGTTCGACTGGGTGGTCGGCGCCTCCTACCGGGGGCAGCCCGCGGGGCGCGCCCGGGTCCGCAACGTCCTCGGCGGCAACGCCTCGTTCCGGCGGATCGCGTTCGACATCGCCGGGGGTTTCGCGACCGGCATCGGCCGCGACGGCGACCGGCGGCCGCTGGGCTGCGAGGAGACCGAGTTCTGCATCCGGCTCGCCCAGGCCAAGCCGGGCAGCCTGCTGCTCATCGACGACCGGGCCGTGATCTGGCACCGCGTCCCCGCCGCCCGGGAGCGCTTCGGCTACTTCCGCACCCGCTGCTACGCCGAGGGCCTGTCCAAGGCGCTGGTCACCCGCAGCGTCGGCACCGGCGCCGGGCTGGAGACCGAACGGCGGTACGCCACACGCGTTCTGCCCGCCGGGGCCGCCCGCGGAGTGCGCGACGCCCTGCGCGGGCGTCCGGACGGCGCGGGACGGGCCGGGGCGATCGTCGCCGGCGTCGCGACGACGGCCGCGGGCTACGTCGTGGCGAGGCTCCGCACCCGAGGGGAGGCCGGGCCGGCATGAGACCGCCCGCCGCGTCCCCTTCCGACCACAACGCACCGGGAGGTGCCGTCGCATGACCGAGCCGGCCGGACAGGGGACCGGACCCGTGCCGATCCTGATGTACCACGCGATCTCCGACGCGCCCGCGCCCGCCACGCGCGGGCTCTCGGTCGCGCCCGCCGCCTTCGCCGGGCAGATGGCGCTCCTCGCCGACCGGGGCTTCACCCCGCTCGGCACCACCGCGCTGGCCGGGGCGTGGCGCGAGGGCCGGCCGCTCCCCCGCCGGCCCGTGCTGATCACCTTCGACGACGGCTACGAGGGCGTGCACCGGCACGCCCTCCCCGTGCTCAAGGGCCTCGGCTTCCCCGCGACGCTCTTCGTCTCGACGGGCTGGCTGCGCGGAACGCACGAGGTGCCGGGCGCCGCTCCGGACACCATGCTCGACTGGGATCAGGTGCGCGAACTGCGCGCCGCCGGGGTGGAGGTCGGCGGCCACAGCCACACCCACCCGCAGCTGGACCAGCTCGGCGACGAACGGATCCGGTGCGAGGTGCTGCGCTGCAGGGAGATCCTCCGCGGTGAACTCGGCGCACCTCCGCTTTCCTTCGCCTATCCGTACGGGTACTCCAGCCGCCGTGTGCGGGATGCGGTGCGCTCCGCCGGGTTCACCTCCGCGCTCGCCGTCGGCAACGCCCTCGCGGACCGAGGGCGCCAGGGACCCTACGCGCTGGCCCGGGTGACCGTGCGCCGCAGCACCGGCACCGGGGAGTTCGAGCGCCTGGTCGAGGGCCGTGCCATCGCCCGGAATTTCGCCAAGGACCGGGCGCTGACCCAGGGGTACGCCCTGGTCCGCAGAGCCCGCCGGTGCCTGCGGAAGGTGCACGAGGCCAGTGTCTGAGACGACCGCCGCCACGACCACGACGACGACCGCGGACGCGGGTGCCACCGCCTCGCCGCCGCCCGCCGCCACGGGCGGCGGCCCCGACGGCGGGGACGGCGGGAGCTCCGCCAAGCGGGGCGGCAGCCCGCTGTTCCGCAACGCCTACGCGCTGATGCTCAACACCGGCGTCTCCGCGGTCCTCGGCCTGGGCTACTGGCTGGTCGCCGCGCGCTACTACACCGAGGACGCGGTCGGCCAGGGCTCGGCGGCGATCGCCGCGATGAAGTTCCTGGCCGGCCTCACCGCCGTGACGCTCACCGGGGCGCTGGCCCGCTTCATCCCGGTCTCCGGACGGCGCACCGGCCGGCTGATCCTCGGCACGTACGCCGGGAGTTCGGCGGTCGTGGCGCTCGCGGCGGCGGTCTTCCTGCTGACCCTGGACTTCTGGGGTCCGTCGTACCGGTTCCTGCACGGGCCGGTGAACGGGCTCGGCTTCATCGCCGCGGTCGTCGGCTGGTCCCTGCTGACCCTGCAGGACGGGGTGCTGACCGGGCTGCGCAGCGCCCTGTGGGTACCGGTGGGCAACACCGTGTTCTCCGCGGCCAAGCTGGCGCTGCTGGTGGCCTTCGCCGCGGCCGTGCCGACCGCAGGGGTGTTCGTCTCGTGGGTCGCCGCGATCGCCCTGTCGGTCGTGCCGCTCGGCTGGCTGGTCTTCCGGCGGCTGGTACCGCGGCACGTCAAGGCCACCGAGGGCGCCGCGGACCCGCCGCGGCCCCGCACGATGGGGCGCTTCGTCGCGGGCGACGCGACCGGCTCCTTCTTCGCCCTCGCCGTGGTCTACCTGGTCCCGGTCATCGTCGCCTCGCAGATCAGCGCCGCGGACAACGCGTACTTCTACATCACGATGACGATCGGCGGCACGATCGACCTGCTGGCGATCAACATGGGCTCCTCGCTCACCGTCGAGGGCGCGCACGACCCGTCGCGGATCGCCGAGAACTGCCGGGCCGCCCTGCGCCGGATGGCCAAGATCATGGTCCCGATCGCCCTGTTCATGGTGGTCTTCGCCCCGCAGATCCTCGGCGTGTTCGGCGAGGGGTACGCCGAGGAGGGCGCTCCTCTGCTGCGGCTGCTCGCCCTGTGTTCGCTGACCCGGGTCCTGATCGAGGTGTACTTCGGCATCCTCCGCGCCCAGAGCCGCACCGGCCTGCTCGCCCTCCTGCAGGGCCTGCTGTGCGCACTGGTACTGGGGCTCACCCTCGCGCTGCTGGGCCCACTGGGCATCACCGGCGCGGGCTGGGCCGAGCTGGGCAGCCTGGTCGTCATCGCGGTCGTCTCGCTGGCCGGGCTGCGGCGGCTGGTCTCCGGTGCGCCGGCCGCCGTGCCGTCCGGTGCCGGTGCCGCTGCCGTGCCCGGCGGACCGGCCGACGCGCCGCCGCTGCCGCTGCCGCCCGCCACGCCGGCGGCCACCGACGGCGCGCCGGAGTCCGCGGAGTCCGCGGCCGGGGAGGACCCGGACGTCGTGTACGGCACGCGCTGGGCGCGCGCCGCGGCGCTGGACGGCGACACCCTCCGACTCGGGGTACGGCTCGACTTCGACCACCCCGAGCGGCGTCCCTGTGTGGCACCGGCGCCGGGCACCGCCCCGCCCCGGTCCCCAGCCGCACAGCGGGCGGAGAAGACCCTCGCCCCGGCCGGACCGCCGGCCACGGCCGCCCCGGCGGTTCCCGCGATCCCGGCACCCGGGCGCGCGGAGCCGCCCCGGGCGGCCGCGCCGGCACCGGACCCGCCCGGGCAGTCGCCGGCCGGGCGCTTCCGCGGCCGGGCCGCGCTGCTCGAACTGGGGGTGTGGGGGCTGCTGCTCTGCGCCCTGGGGCTGTACTGGCTGCCCCTGCGCGGCATGGACGACGCCTCGCTGGACGCCATGAACGGGCTCGGCCTGGTCTCCGTCCTGCCCCCGGCGACGCTGGCCGGGGCGGCACTGCTCGTCGTGGCCTTCGCCTGCGGCCTGTGGCTGGGCACCCCCCGGCCGTGGCTGCCGGCCGCCGTGTTGCTGGCGACGGTGGTGTCCCTGCACGCCGTCCCCGCTGTGCTGGAGGAGCAGCCGCGGTTCGCGACGGCCTGGCAGCACGCGGGCTTCATCGACTTCATCGGCCGGACCGGGGACGCGGCACCCGACATGGACGCCCGGTTCTCGTGGCCGGGCTTCTTCGCGGCCGTCACCTTCGTCACCAGGGCCTGCGGGATCACCGACCTCACCGAGGTGCTGCGCTGGTGGCCGCTGACCGTGCAGCTGCTGTACCTGGCGCCGCTGATGCTGCTGCTGCGCGCGGTGCGGGCTGGCCGGCGGGCCAAGTGGTGCGCGGCGTGGCTGTTCGCGCTGAGCGGCTGGGTGGGACAGGACTACTTCTCGCCGCAGTCCGTCAACTTCCTGATCCACCTGATGTTCGTCGCCGTGCTGCTGGTGTGGTTCCGTACCCCCGGGCAGCCCGGGGGCAGGCTCATCCCGGGCGAGGCCGAGGTGCCGCCGGCGGGCCGGACCGACCGGGCCCTGCTGCTGGCCCTGCTGGTCGGGCTGTTCGCCGCGTCGGTCGTCAGCCACCAGCTGACCCCGTTCGTCATGCTCGGCGTGCTGACGGCGCTGGTGCTCGTCCGGCGCTCCGCGCCGCGCGGGCTCCCCCTGCTGTGCGGGGTGCTGCTGGTCGGGTGGATCTGCTTCGTCGCCGAACCGTACTGGTCGGGCCACTTCGACGAGCTGTTCGGCGGCATGGGCTCGCTCGGCGGCAATGTCTCCTCCAGCGTGTCCGGCCGGATCGAGGGCGGCAGCACCGTGCACAAACTGGTGCTGTACACCCGGGTGGCCCTGGCCGGCGGGGTCATGGCGCTCGCGGTCCTCGGCTGGCTGCGCCGCCGCTGGGCCGGGATCGACGACCGGGCGCTGCTGGTGCTGCTGCTCGTGCCGTTCCTGGGCTTCGGCATGCAGTCGTACGGCGGCGAGATGGCGCTGCGGGTCTTCCTCTTCGCCCTGCCCGGCGCGTGTGTGCTCGCGGCGCTCGCGATCTTCCCGCGCAGTTCGTCGGACCACGGGTGGCGCGGGCCCGTCGCGGCGCTGCTCGCCGGGTGGGTGCTGATCGGGGGCTTCCTCGTGGCCCGCTGGGGCAACGAGTCCTTCGAGCGAGTCCGCACGGGCGAGGTCGCCGCGATGGAGTACGTCTACGAGCACGACCGGCCGACCGCCCGGGTGGTGTGGCTCAGCACCGATCCCGTGGACGACGTGACACCAAGCCTGCCGTGGAACGCGCGGGACATGGAACGGGTGACCTATGTGCCGGTACTCGCCCCGCGCGACCCGGTGCTGGTGGGCCCGCTGGTCGAGGCGCTGCGGGACGCCGGCCCCAACTCCTACCTGATGGTGTCGCGCGGACAGAACGCCTACCTCCAACTGGACGCGGGCTTCTCGGCGACCTGGCCGGACAAGCTGCTGCGCTCACTCGACGAACGTCCCGAGCTGCGGCCGGTGCTGCGCGACGAGGACGCGACGCTGTACGAGCTGCGCCGGCAGCCCGCCGACTGGCCGGTGCCGGAGCCGCGGCCGGGACGTGTCTTCCCGGTCGTCACCTGGAACGCCTGGACGGCGGCGGGTGTACTGGCCGGGGTGGCACTGCTGGTGCTGCTCGGCGCCCGCGAGCTGGCCCGTGCCACGGTGCCGGAAGTGCTGCGGCGGCGCGGCATGCGGATCTCGCTGCTGGTGGCGGTGCCGCTGCTGCTGGTGTTCCTGGCGGCCACGGTCGTACGGTTTCTGACCCTGCGCTGAACGGGCGGGCCCCGGGCCCCCGCCGGCGACGGCGGGGGCCTGAGGCCCGCCGGGAACAGCCGACTCCGGTCCGGTGTTGCCGGAGGTGAGTGAGGGAGGTGGCGGAATGACCCAGAACCAGGAACCCCGCGAGCCCGTACAGGACGAGGCTGCGGAGGCCCGGCACGCCCGGTTCGGCAAGTTGCCGAAGCGGATCCGTCCGGAGGACACCTTCGCGGGGACCCCGGCCACGACGCCGGACCCGGCGCGGGACACCTACAACCCGGACGAGTGGCTGATCCGCAACGTGGGGTGAGCGCGGCATCCCGGGTGTCCTGGGTATCCCGAGGGCGGACTCCCTCCGGCTGCGGTCCGGCTGGGGTTCGGCTGTCCCTCCGGCGGCGGTCCGCTGTCCTTCCGGCTGCGGTCCGGCTGCGGTCCGGCGGCGGTCCGGCTGTCCCTCCGTCTCGCTCCCTGCGGTCGCAAAGCGGCGGGCTGCGGATGGGGAGGGTCGGGGCGGGGCTTCGTGGCGGTGTGCGGGCCGGTGCGTGGCGGGGGTTCAGGCGCCGGAGCGGGGTCCCTCTCCGGTGGCTTCGGTCTCGTTCCGTCCGCGGGTAGAGAGGGCTGGTTGCCATGCCCACCCTTCGTGGGTGGCGCGCCCGCCGTAACCGGCGTCTGCGGGTGATTCCCCTACAGGACATGGGTTCGGCGGGTGGTCTGGCGAGATCGGGCTCTGTTTCGCCGACATAGTCGGTGAAAGCGGGCCCGATGTCCGCTGGCGCAAAGATCGGGCTCTGTTCCGCCGAACATATCGGCGAAAGCGAGCCCGATGTCCCGCACACCCCTCACCAGCACCCCGAAACAGACGCAGACGCCGGTCACGGCGGGCGCGCCCACCACCGGCACTGGGCGTGGCAACCAGCCATCTGTACCCGCGGACGGCGACGAGACCCCAACCGCCGGAAAGGCACCCCGCTCCGGCGCCTGAACCCCGGCGACCCACCCGCCCGCACACGCCCGACGAGGGCCCGCCCCACCCTCCCATCCGCAGCCCGCCGCTCTGCGACCGAAGGGAGCCGGACGGCGCGACAGCCGACCCACAGCGCGAACCCCCGCCAACCCCGCGACCGCGTACCCCTACCCGCGCCGCAACCAGTGGACCCCGTAAGCGGGCAGGTCGAAGGAGCGGCCGTCGATCGTCGCCCGGATGGTCCGGCCGAGGGTGTTGACGACCAGCACCGTGGCGTCGTCCGCGAGGACCCGGACATTCGGGCGGTCGTCCTCGGCGACCGGGACGTCGCGGAAGCGTGTGCCGGGCGGGAAGGCGGCGGCGAAGCGCCGGAGCAGGTCCATCATGGGCAACTGCCTGCCACCGCCCGACGCGAGTTCGGTGCTGGTCCACAGACAGCCGGGGCAGGTGCGGCCCCGTGCCTGGGGGTTCCAGTAGAAGGCGGTGTCGG
Source organism: Streptomyces sp. NPDC026673 (assembly GCF_040638135.1). NCBI lineage: Bacteria > Bacillati > Actinomycetota > Actinomycetes > Kitasatosporales > Streptomycetaceae > Streptomyces > Streptomyces sp. NPDC026673. The sequence continues at coordinate 28,273 of NZ_JBEZXR010000024.1, forward strand.
CGCCACCGCGGGCGAGCTCCATCATGGCGGCGGCCTGCACGGCGGTGCGGTGGGGTTCGCCCCACCCGGTGGTGTCGCCGTCGGGCTCGACGTACCACTCGGCCCACCACAGGGGCAGTCCGCCGCTGCGCTCTTTCAGCCAGCGGCCGATGGCGGCGAACTTCTCGGTGGCCGCGAACTCGTCGGGCCGCAGACTGTCGTCACGGCTCGTACTGGAGCCGTCGGCGACGAGGAAGTCGGCACCGGCCTTGTGCTCCAGCCAGTAGTCGACGGCCTCGAGGGCGCGCCGGTCGGCGGCGCCCCAGGGGCCCTTGAGGGTGGTCGAGGCGTCGCCGTTGCCGTCGTCGCCGGGGGCGAAGCTGTCCATGACGAGGTAGGGGCCGCCGACGAGGTTCTCCGGGTTCACCTTCTTCAGTGCCTTGAACACCCGGTTGTAGAGGTCGGTGTAGCCCTCGTAGTCCCAACGCCGCCCGCCGTCGTTCCAGAAGCCCTTGAACTCGTTCCAGACGATGAAGTGCCGCACGTCCGGATAGCGGCGGGCGACGGTCGCGGCGAGGGCGGCGAAGTCGTCGAAGTGGTCCGGGCCGGGAGCGACCTCGAGCCGCGACCAGTCGGTCGCCCCGGGCTTTCCGCCCTTCATCCAGTCCGGGGCGCAGCACAGGGTGATGACGGGTGTGCCCCCGCTGGCGCGGATCAGGTCCACACGGTCGTCGAGTTCCCCGAAGTCGTACGTCCCGGGCGAGGGTTCGGGGTTGTCGGCACCCCAACCCATGATCGCCTGGTTCTGCGGCAGCGGACGCGCCGAGAGCAGCCCCTCGGCGGACCGCTTGGCCGCGCTCACTCCGTGGTCCGCGCTGTACTCGGTGTGGGTCAGGCCGAAGCCGAGCTCTGCCGTGGGCTTCCCGGCGGGTGTGGCCGACGGGCCGTGCACCCCGCCCCCCGCACCACCGCTGCCGCGCGCGGTGCTGCCCGCGCCGCCCCCGAGATCGCACATCGCCAGCAGGAGGACGAGGGCGATCACACCGATGCCCAGGAGCGCGGTGATGCCTCGCCGCCCCGCCCCCGGTAACCCCATACGCACGTTCGCATGACGTCCCATCACCAGCCAGGGTAACCGCCGCGATGCCCGGATCGGGCCGATTTCACCGGGCGTTCAGGGATTCCGGGGGATTCCGCCACTCCGCAAAAACCCTGTGCGAATGGGGACCTTGTGGCGGATCATGAGCGTCATGCCCGACGCAACGCCCCCGCATCGCGCCCTGTCCATCCGTCTCGGCATGAACGACGACGACTCGCCGTCCGACGCCATCGACGCCCTCTTCCTCAGCCGTTTCGTCACCGGCGAGCAGCCCTATTCCTGCGGCACGTCCCTGGACCGGGTCAAGTCGGGCCGGACGCTCGTGCCGGGTGGCGGGTCGGTGCTGCGCTCGGCGCGGGACAAGGACCGCGGCGCGACCCTCGCCGAGGGCGAGGGGTGGACGATCCTGGTGTCGCGCTGGCACCGCCGTGCCGATGTGACGGTGACGGCGGTCAGCGAGGAACTGGCCCAGCGGGTCCTGGCCGAGGCCGTCGAGGACGCCGAGGACCAGCCCGAACCGCAGCCCGACGACGTGACCATGGGCTTCTGGTACGTCGCCCCGCGCCGCGGACCGCACCGCATCACGCGGCAGATCAGCGCCGCCCCCTGGGACGACGTACGCGGCAACTACACGGCGCCGGTGGCGGAGGCCATGGACGGCCTGATGAAGCTGACGGCGGACGACGTCAGCGGCCGGCTGCTGCTCCTGCACGGCCCGCCGGGCACCGGCAAGACCTCCGTGCTGCGCACGCTGGCCCGCTCGTGGCGCGACTGGTGCCAGGTCGACTGCGTCCTCGACCCCGAGGTGCTCTTCAACGACGTCGGCTACCTGATGGAGATCGCCATCGGCGAGGACGACTCCGAGGGACCGGGCCGCTGGCGGCTGCTGCTCCTGGAGGACTGCGACGAATTGATCCGCGGCCAGGCCAAGCACCAGACCGGCCAGGCCCTTTCCCGGCTGCTCAACCTCACCGACGGGCTGCTCGGCCAGGGCCGCAACGTCCTGGTCGGCATCACGACCAACGAGGACCTGGAGCGGCTGCACCCGGCGGTGGTCCGCCCCGGCCGCTGCCTGGCCCGGATCGAGGTGGGCCCGCTGACCCGCGCCGAGGCGAGCGGCTGGCTCGGCACGTCCGAGGGCATCGGGCGGGACGGCGCCACGCTCGCCGAGCTGTACGCCCTGCGCCGCGGCGCGTCCGCCCCCGGCGGCCCCGCGCTCCCCGGCCAGACGACCCCGGCCTCCGCCTCCGGAGGCCTCTACCTCTGATGGCCGGGGGTCCCCCCGGCGGAGCGGCGGGGAGGATACGGACCCGCACCCGGGCGGAACTGCGCCGCGGCCGCCGCCCGCGGTCGCACGGCTGCTGGGACCACCTGTACGCGGCACCGCTGTGGCCGCTGCACGGCGCCAACCTGGGCACTCTGCTGCGCACGTGCGACGCGGTCGGGGCGTGCATGGTCGTCCCGCGCTTCCCCTGGGTGCCGGAGGCGCTCGCGCGCGGCAACACGCTGCGGCGCCCGGCCTGCGTGCACTGGACGGGTGATCCCCTGGGCTGGCTGAAGCGGCAGCGCGACCGCGGCGCGCACATCGTCGGCGTCGAACTGGCCGACGAGGCCGTACGGCTGGCGGACCTGCCGCCCGCGCGGCGCACCACGGTCGTCGTGCTGGGGCACGAGCAGCAGGGCATCCCGCCGGAAGCCCTCGACCTGCTCGACCTCGCCGTCGAGATCCCCATGGTGGGCACGGGCGCCAGCCTCAACGTCGCGGTCGCGGGCTCGCTGGCGCTCTACAAACTCGCCGGGCTGCTGTGAGCGGCGACCGCGGAGCCTACGCCTCGTACGCGGCGCGCAGCGCGTCCCGCACCGCGGCCTCGGCGGCGGCGCGGTCCAGGCCGAGACGCTGGGCGCGCTGGGCGTACGCGGTGGCGGCCGCGGCCGCCTCGCGGGCGGCGGCGTCGCCCGCGGCCGCGACGAACGTGCCGTTGCGGCCGCGGGTCTCGATCACACCGTCCGCCTCCAGGGCGCGGTAGGCCTTGGCCACGGTGTTCGCCGCCAGGCCGAGGTCGTCGGCGAGACCGCGGACGGTCGGCAGCCGGTAGCCGACCGGGAGGGCACCGGAACGGGCCTGGTCCGCGATCTGCGCGCGCAGTTGCTCGAAGGGCGCGGTGGCCGCGTCCGGCCTGACGGTGATCTTGAGGCTCACGGTGTGTCGTCCTCCCGGCGGGACGGTGCGGCGCTGTTTGTCGCGGCCATTGTGCTGCACGCACCGTCCGCGAGGACGACGGCGCGGCCGGGACCCTCCGGGTCGTGGGCGATCTCGTCCCCCGGTTCGTGCAGGTGCAGCACGAAGCGCTCGCCCGCGCGATAGGCCTCCAGGCCGGCCCTGCAGTAGGCCACCATGTCGTCCGGCAGCGCGTCCAGGGGGAACCAGCCGAGCTCCGAACACTTCTCCGGCTCGCGGTTGACCGGCTCGTGGCCGTCGGCGTCCGCCTCGAAGAACCAGCCGATGCGCGCGCCGCCGCCGGGCGCGCGGTGCTGCATGACGAGGGCGACGGCAACGTCCTCGGGACGCAGGACGACGCCCACCTCCTCGTGGGTCTCGCGGATCAGCGCGGTCAGGACGTCCTCGCCGTCCTCGACGTGGCCGGAGGGGGCGTGCAGCAGGCCGTCCGCGTATCCGGTGTTGACGCGGCGGCCGAGCAGGACCTCGTCGCCGCGGCGCAGGACGAGATGGACGTCGACGATCTCCGTGTGCCGGCGGGGCGGCTTGATCCGCACGATCGCCGCATAGCGCTCGTCCCGGACCGGGCGGCCCCACAGTGCCGTGTCGTGGGCGAGCTGCTCGATCTCCGTGTGCTCGGCCAGCGGCCGCACCATCGCGGCCAGTTCGCGGGCGCGGAAGCCCACGGGGTCGGCCTCCCCCCAGCGGCCCTCGACCAGCACCATGCGCCCGCCGCGGCGCAGCAGCCGGGCCCAGCGGCGCAACGCCGCCACGGGGTCGGGCAGTGCCCAGAACACATGGCGGACGAGCACGACGTCGAACCGGCCCTCCGCGACGGGCGGTTCGGCGGCGTCGCCGAGGAGGACGCGGGCCCCGGTGCCGGCGAGCTTGGCCCGGGCCAGCGCGGCCATGCGCGGGGAGCGGTCGACGGCGGTCACCCGGTGCCCCTGCTCGGCGGCCAGCTCCGCGAGGCTGCCCGTGCCGCACCCGAGGTCCAGCACGTCGGCCGGGGTGTCCGGCAGCCAAGCCCTCATCCGCGCCGCCCACGCCGCCCGGACGGCCGGCTCCCGCAGTCCGTGATCCGGCTCCTCGTCGAAGCGGTCCGCCGCGGTGTCCCAGTACACGTCACTGTCGAGTTCGCCCACCCCGCGATCCTTCCACCCCCCACTGACAACGCCTCCGCGTTCGGGCGGGACCCGGTGGACGCGGCCCGCACGCGGCGCCGCCGCGACCGAGGACGGGCGGGGCACCTCGCGGTGGTGACCGTGGGGCGCCGCCCCCTGCCGACGCCGGCGGCCTCTCCCCGGCCCGGAATGTCCCCTGCCGGAGCCGGGCCGTCCCGCCGCGGCCGCCCGCCGCCGCCACGGCCCGACCGGAACCGCACGCGGCGCGGAGGTCGACGGCGAGCAGCCCTCGACGAAGCCTCACCGCCGTCATCGCCACGGCAGCCCTCGCCGGACTCGGCCTCACAGGCGCCGCCACCGCCGCCGGCCCCACCCCGGGTGAGTGCGAGCAGGGCGGCGGAAGGGTCGATGGGGCGACCAGCACCCGCAGGGGCGGTACGTCCCCCCACCGGGAGCGAAGCACCTCGCCGGCCGCCGCGGGGCGCCACCCGCACGGCGGGCACCGGCGACGTCCCCGGTCCGCCTCCCGGACACCGCGGCGCGGAGCCCGTCCGGCAGGGGGTGTCAGCTCAGGCCGAGGTTGCGGTAGCGCCTGCGGCGGGCGGCGAGGCGTACGGCGCGGGGCTGGGTGCGCAGAGCCGCGAGCTCCGCGCCGAGCACCGTGCCGAGGCGGGCCGGGAACGCCTCCGGCGCGTCCGCCGCGTCGGGGGACTCCTCCACCACGCGGTCGACGATCCCGTGCGCGGCCAGGTCCGCCGACCGCACCCCCTGCCGCTCGGCGACCTCGTACGCCCGCTCCGTCGTCCGGTAGAGGATCGCCGAGGCACCCTCGGGCGGCAGCGGGGAGAGCCACGCGTGCCGTGCGGCCACCACCCGGTCCGCGGGCAGCAACGCGAGCGCGCCCCCGCCGGCGCCCTGCCCCAGCAGCAGGCAGAGCGTGGGCGCGGGCACGGTCATCAGGTCGGCGAGGGAACGGGCGATCTCGCCGGCCAGGCCGCCCTCCTCGGCCTCCCGCGACAGGGCGGCACCCGCCGTGTCCACGACGGACAGCAGGGGCAGGTCCAGTTCCGCCGCGATGCGCATGCCGCGCCGGGCGACCCGCAGTCCGGCGGGCCCGAGCGCGGGCGGCCGTCCGTCGTCGGTCTCCCGCCGGTCGTGGCCGAGGACGACGCAGGGCGTGCCGCCGATCCGGGCGAGGGCGAGCAGGAGCCCGGGGTCCCGTTCCCCCGCGCCGGTGCCGCTGAGCGGGGTCACGTCGCGTCCGGCCACCGCCAGCAGGGTGCGCAGCCCCGGCCGTTCGGGCCGTCGTGAGCGCCGGATGGACTCCGCGGCCGACGGGACGGGGAGCCCGGCTCCGGGCTCGTCGGCGGACGCGGCACCGGTCGTGTCCCCGTCCGCGGCTTCGCTCGTGTCCCCGCACAGCACGCCGAGGGTCCGCGCCGTGGCCTGCGCGAGCCCGGCGGGCGGCAGGACCGCGTCGACGATCCCGTTGGCCAGCAGGTTCTCCGCCAGCTGGACGCCGGGCGGGAACTCCTCTCCGTAGAGGGCCTCGTGGACCCGGGGTCCCAGGAAGCCGATGAGCGCGCCGGGTTCGGCGGCGGTGACATGGCCGAGGGAGCCCCAGGACGCGAAGACCCCGCCCGTGGTCGGGTGCCGCAGGTAGACCAGGTAGGGCAGGCCGGCGGCCTTGTGGTCGGCGATGGCCGCGGCGACCTTGACCATCTGCAGGAACGCGATGGTGCCCTCCTGCATCCGCGTCCCGCCCGAGGCGGGCGAGGCCAGCAGCGGCAGCCGTTCCCGGGTGGCCCGTTCGACGGCCCGTACGAGGCGTTCCCCCGCGGCGACGCCGATCGAGCCGCCCAGGAACCCGAACTCGCCCGCGACGACGGCCACCCGGCGGCCGTGGATGTCGCCCTCGCCGGTGACCACCGACTCGTCGAGCCCGGTGCGCGTCCGCGCCCGGGCGAGATCGGCCCGGTACTCGGCGTTGTCGAGGTATCCGGGCAGGTCCGGCACCGGCTCGTCCCAGCCGTGCCAGGTGCCGGGGTCGACGACGGCGTCGATGAGCTCGAGGGCGGCCGCGCGGCGGCGCGTCGGTTCGGTCATGGCGCCCACACTAGGGCGCCCGTCCGGGGCTGTGGCCAGGGCCAACACCTCACGGAACACGGGGCGGAGGTCACTCGTTCGGCGCAACTCCATCACGGGTCTGGGGTCGTTGTGGGGATGTGGTCACAGTCGATCCCCAGAGCGCGCCGGGTGTGCCGTCCGGGAGTGAGATCCCCCGGACCGTCCCCGCGCCCATCCGCCGCAGTCGTCCGTACCGCCCGATGGAGGGCCTCCCCCTCGGGGAATGGGTCCTCGTCCCGGGGACGGCGGGATTCTTCGGGAGAAGTTCGGACGCCTACATCGAGCGCGGCGAGGAGCGCATTCCACTCGTGTACTGCTCTTCGGAACTGGAACAGTTCGCCAATGAAATGGCCGGTATCGAGGGGGATTTCACCCGCCGCTGCTCCGGAATCGACATGGATGCGAGGACCTGAGGGCGTGTATCCCCCGTATCCCTCGCCCACGCCCGGCCCCGACAGGAATTCCTTCATGCCGCCTTTGCAGGACCGTTTCCGCTTTGAAAACGACATGCCCTACGAGGACCACCTCAACGGCCACACCATCTACAGTCCCCGCCAGGCCCCCGACGACACCTCCGGAAACGGCGTCTTCTCCGCCCCGGACTACGACGTCCTGAACGGGGCGTGGACCTCCGAGGAGGAATTGGCCCAGCTCCTCGAACCCCCTTTGCCGGACGAGGAGGACGAGGACGACGTCTTCGCCGCGCCTTCCCCGGAGTCCGCGACCCACGAACTGCCGCTCACCCGTCACCGGCACCGCAGGATCCGCCGGGCCGCGCTGCGGCAGAAGGTGTCGCGGACCCAGACGCTCAGCTTCGTCGTCGCGGCGGTCGCCGCCACCATCGTGGCCATGGTGAGCGTGCTCGGCGGGATGGTCGCCCACGACCCGCTGAGCCACATCGCCGCCACCGACGCCTCGTCCGGCCTGGCGGACTGGTGGCCGCTGCTGGTCTACGGTCCCTGGATGGTGGCTTCGTTGTCGATCCTGCGGGCCGCCCTGCACCAGCGCCGCGCCCCGCACTCCTGGGCGGTCGTCCTGCTCTTCTCGGCGTTCGCGATCCTGTTCTGTGTCGCCTCCGCCCCCCGGACGATCACCGACTGGACCGTCGCCAGCCTCCCCGCCATCGCGGCGCTCTCCTGCTTCCACCAGTTGGTGCGCCAGATCACCCTGACCCACCCGCCGCGCCGCACCTCCCGCAGCCGGCACTCCTCCTGAGAGGGGACGGCACGACCGAGGCGGGACGGCGCGGCCCGGGGACGGCGGCGCGGCACTCCCGGCCTCGCGTTCACCCAACCCGCCCTGCGGACAAGGGGAGTTGGCATGACGGGTGGCATCCCACCCCCTCGTCGCCCATGATCCGGATGATTGACGTGCCCCTTACAAGAATGTGAGGATGCTCATGATCCAGTCGAGCATTCGAGCTTTTCGTGGAGGGGACATGAACAAGCGCAGGACCGCCTCGGTCGCCGTTGCCGTGGCCGCGACGCTCAGCGGGATGTTCGCGCTCGCCGCCCCGGCGAACGCGAGCGTGCCCTACAAGGTGTACTCGACCAGCGCGGCCTGCAAGACGGCCGGCCAGAACTTCGTCGACTCCGGTCAGGCCTACAAGTACACCTGCACCTGGGACAGCCCGGGCTACCTCCTGACGCTCTGGCTCGGCTGACGGCCGCGGGAGCCACACCCGGGAACGGCAGAGCGGCGCCGGACAGGTCTCCTGTCCGGCGCCGCCGCCGTGTGGGGCGCCGCCGGACGCGCGACGGGCGACGGGCTTCCTCAGCCCCCGCTTAGCGATGCCTTAACGCCGCCATAAAGATCGCCCACGGGTCCTCCGAACTGGGGTTCCGGCCTTTCGGCGCGGCTAGCGTGCTGGTTCGCCGGCGCCCGTCGGCGCCGCGCACGGGGGCGGCGCCGACGAACTCCCCCGGCACCCCCACACGCAGCACCGCCGCCGAAGGAGAACCCGCGATGACCGCACGCAGAACGGCCGCCCTGGCCGCCGCCCTCGGGATCGGACCACTCGTACTGACCGGCCTGGCAGCCGCTCCGGCGAGCGCGCACGGCACCATGGGCGGCCCGGTCAGCCGGGTGCTGACCTGCTACGCGGAGAACCCCGAGAACCCGGTGTCGGCGGCGTGCAGGGCGGCGGTCGCGGCGGGTGGCACGCAGGCCTTCTACGACTGGAACGGGGTGCGGATCGGCGACGCCGCCGGACGCCACCGCCAGTTGATACCGGACGGCAGGCTGTGCAGCGCGGGCAATCAGGAGTTCAAGGCACTGGACCTGGCACGTGCCGACTGGCCGGCGACGAGGATGGCGCCGGGGCGGCAGAACCTGGCGTACCGGGTGACGGCCCGCCACAAGGGATCGTTCGAGCTGTACATGACGAAGGCCGGCTATGACCCCGCGCGGCCGCTGAAGTGGTCGGACCTGGAGGCGCGGCCGTTCGCGAAGGTCACCGACCCGGAGGTGCGGGACGGCAGCTACGTACTGCCGGTGAACGTCCCGGCGGCGTCGGGGCGGCAGCTGATCTATGCGATCTGGCAGCGCTCGGATAGCCCCGAGGCCTTCTACTCCTGCTCCGACGTGGTCTTCGGCGCCGGCACCGGCACGTCGCCCGCGGCACCGGCGACGTCGGCCCCGGCCACGGCCGAGGCCCCCGCCCCGGCCACGAGTGTTCCCGCGCCCACCGCCGCCGTGCCGGACGACGCGCAGATCGCCGCCGGTGCGGACAAGTCGACGGTGCGCCACCACCACGCGCACACCGCCGCGGACGGCGACTCGGCGAGCCCGCTCGCGGAGCCGTCCGTGACGGCGGACGCGTCCCCAACCGGCACGAACCTCGCGGAGACCGGAAGCAGCAGCACCGGGACGACCTCGCTGATGGCGGCGGGGGTCGGCGCCGTCTCGCTCGGTGCGTCGGTGCTGCTGCTCGTCGCCCGCAGGCGCCGGACGCGGATCGGCTGACACGGGTCGGCCGACGGGAATCAGCTCACGGGAATCAGCCGGCGGGGAGCGTCAGCTGAAGACGTCCCCGCAGTCGGTCGCCGTGGCGTGCGCCGGGTCCAGGGCGTTGGCCGTCTCGTGGAACACGATGCGGTCGGTCAGTCCGACGAAGACGTGCTCGGACAGGTCGAGCGGGCACAGGTCCTGGACCACCACGTTGCGGACGCCGGGGCCGGACAGGAACTGCGAGGTGTACGGCGTGACGACCTCGTCGTACTTGGTCGCGATCACCGTGTAGCGGATGCCGGGAAGGGTGTCGCCGCCGGCGTTGAGCTGGGCGAGGAAGGCCGATCCGGCCATCTGGTCCGTCAGTCCCTGCGGGGCGAGGTCCTCGATGGCCTCGGCCGCGCCGGGGAAGTAGGGCAGCAGCTTGAGCAGCCCGTTGAGATCGGTCCCGTGGTTGCTGGGGGCGATGCCGACGAGCGCGTTCACCTTGGAGGCGCCACCCAGGAACTTCATGTAGTGGCGCGGCATCATGCCGCCCTGGGAGTGCCCGACGATGTCGACCTTGCTCGCGCCGGTGGCCGCGAGGACCCGGTCGACGTAGTCGGCGAGCTGCTGGGAGGACGCGGCGATGGAGCCGAGCCCGTAGAAGAGGGGCACGCCGGGCAACTGGCCGTAGTCCAGGGAGTAGACGCAGTAGCCCCGCTTGACCAGGTACGGCGCGAGGCCGAGCCAGTTGTCGATGGAGTTGCCGAGGGTGCCGTGGACGAGGACGACGGGCCGCGGGTGGGCGGCGGACGGCTTGCAGGACCACTTGTTCCAGCCGCTGCTCGCGGTGGCGTCGGCGGCGGTCGCGGCGGCGATGGCCGCGGCGGTCGCCCTGGTGCCGGACGTGGTGGCGGACGCGGCGCCGGACGTGGTGGCGGACGCGGTGCCGGACGTGGGGGCCTTCGCCGCCGCGGTGGTGGCGGTGGCGGCCAGGACGGGGGTGACGGACAGGGCGGCGGTGAGAGTCAGCGCGGAGAGGAGCCGGAGCGCTGATCGCGGTCTGATGTGCAGCATCGAGCGATCTCCTCGCAGGTGGGGGAATGACTGGCTCCCGTGCGGCCTGTGATCCGGATCACAAGAATGCTGAGCTTCCGTCAATTTACGGAGGAGTAACAAAGGGCGCCAGCTACCGGTCGGTAAAGAATTCATCACGCGGCTCTTCGCACCACCGTGATGACAGACCGTCACGCCGCGCCCGACAGTGCCGCCGGCATCAGCGCCCGCGGTCCGAAACGGGCCCGCGCCCGGTCCGCGACCGCCTCGATCCGGCGCGCCTTCTCGTCCCCCGGGTCCAGGCTGAGCTGCAGCGTCGCGAGCCCGGCGTCCGTCAGCCCCTCCGCGCGCAGCGCGAGGCCGCGCACCCGGGCGCGCTGCAGCCCCAGTCCCTCGTACAGCCGGTACGCGGCACCGGCGAGGGCGGCGCCGTGGCCGGTCGGCTCGGGCAGCGCGCGGGTGCGGGTGGTCGTGGAGCGGTCGGCGTAGCGGACGGTGAGGGTCAGCGAGCGCGCCACCCGGCCCGACGCGCGCAGCGAGGAGCCCAGTTCCTCGGTGAGCGACAGCAGCGCGCGGCGGTGCCGCACGGGGTCCAGTTCGTCGTGGCCGAAGCGGCGTTCGGCGCCGGTGGAGCGGGCGGGGGCGTTCGGGACGACCGGGGTCGGGTCGATGCCGCGAGCCCGCTCGTGCGTCGTCCGGCCCGCCGCGGCGCCCAGGATCCGCTGCAGGGTGCCCAGGGGCGCGGCGGCCACCCGTCCGACCGTGTCCAGCCCGTACGTGCCGAGTTGCCGTGCCGTCGCGGGGCCGACGCCGTGCAGCGCCGCCACCGGGCGTTCGGCGAGGAAGGCCGCCACGGCCGCGGGATCGGAGGGCGCGGCGCGCACCGCGCCCTCCGGTCCGTCCTGTGCCGCCATCCGGGCGAGCAGCGGGTTCGGGCCGACGCCGATGGTGCAGTCCACGCCGTGGAGCGCGAGCAGCCGCACCCGCAGCAGCGTGGCCAGTTCGGCGGCGTCCCGCCCGAAGTAGCGCAGCGCCCCGCGGACGTCGGCGAGCGCGGCGTCGGGCGGCAGCGCCTGGACGACGGGGGTGAAACCGCCGAGCAGCGAAAGGAGTCGCTCGTACAGTGCCTCGGCGGCGTGGAAGTGCACGTACAGCACATGCAGGTCGTCCGTCATCGTCCCGCGCTCCCCGGACTTGAGTGCCACAGCTTGCGGCCGGTGGGGACGCCCTCGCCCGCGGGCCGCAGATCGGCCCAGGGGTGCATCTCGTACCCGGTGGACATGCGGACCCGGCGGCCCTCGGGCGGGGGCGCGGGGAGGCCGGCGGACTCGCCCGGGGTCTCGGCGAGCCGTGCCGCGACGGCCTCCAGGCCGCCCTCCCGGCGCAGTTCGACCAGTTCGGCCAGGTTCCAGGCCGCGGCGCCGACCACGGACAGGCTCTGCGGTCCGCGGCGCTGGACCACCCCGCGGACCAGCAGCAGCCAGGAGTGGAAGACGGTGTGGGCGCAGGCCTCGTGGCTGTCGTCGAAGAACGCGAGGTCGACCAGGCCGGTGCCGTCGTCGAGGGTGGTGAAGACGACCCGGCGCCCGGAGCGGATGGGCGGGGTCTGGGTGGCCGCCTTGGCCCCGGCGACCAGCACGGTCTGACCGTGCCGCACCTCGCGCAGCCGGTTCGCGGGGATCGCGCCCAGTTCCTCCAGGAAGGCGAAGTGGTCGTCCATCAGATGACGGGAGGCGTCCATGCCGAGGACGCCGAGCTCGGCGCCGAGTCGTTCGCCGTCGTCCATGTCGGGCAGGCCGATCGGCGCGAACGCCGGCTCGCCTTCCCCTCCGGTCAGGGTGAGCTGGCCGTCGTACGCGGAGGCCCGGCCCTGCCGGTGCACCTCGGCGACCTGGAGCAGCATGTCGCGGCGGTTGCCGCCGAAGGTGTCCAGCGCGCCGACCTGGACCAGGCGTTCGGCGGCGGCGCGGCCCGGGCGGGCGCGTTCCCAGAGGTCCTGGAGGGAGGAGTAGGGCTGCCCGGCGGTGATCCGGGCGACCTCGGCCTCGCTGATGCCGTGCACCTCCGACAGCGCCAGCCGCAGGCCCCACACCCCTTCACCCCCCTCCCCGTCGGACACCAGTTCGATCCGATGGGCCGCGCCCGACCGGTTGACGTCCAGCGGCAGCACCGGCACCCCGCGCCGCCGGGCGTCCGCGAGCAGCAGCCGCTTGGGGTACATCCCGGGGTCGTGGGTCAGCAGCCCGGCGTAGAAGGCCGCGGGATGGTGCGCCTTGAGCCAGGCGGACTGGTAGGTCGGCACGGCGAAGGCGACGGCGTGCGCCTTGCAGAAGCCGTACGCGCCGAAGGCCGAGACGATCTCCCAGGTGTGCCGGATGACCTCGCGGGAGTAGCCGCGTTCGCGGGCCGCGTCCGCGAACCAGGCCCGCAGCCGCCCCTGCCGCGCCTCGTCCGACAGCGCGCGCCGGGCCTCGTCGGCGAACGCCCGGTCGCAGCCGGTCATGACGCACATGATGTCGATCAACTGCTCGTGGAAGACGACGACTCCATGGGTCTCGCGCAGCACGGGCTCCAGGTGGGGGTGCGGATAGTGGACGGGTGTGCGGCCGCGCCGGGCGTCGATGAACGGCCGCACCATGTCGGCGGCGACCGGCCCCGGCCGGAAGAGCGAGATGTCGACCACCAGGTCGTGGAAGGTGCTCGGCTGCAGCCGCCCCACCAGGTCGCGCTGGCCCGGGGACTCGATCTGGAAGCAGCCCAGCGTGTCGGCGGAGCGGATCAGTTCATACGTCGCGGGGTCGCCCTGCGGGACGCGGTCCAGGTCGATCCGGCCGCCGCCGGTCCGCTCCACCTCGTCCAGGGCGTGCGCCATCGCGGACTGCATGCGCACCCCGAGCACATCGAGCTTGAGCAGCCCGAGGTCCTCGACGTCGTCCTTGTCGAACTGCGACATGGGGAAGCCCTCGCCGCTGGTCGGCATCACCGGCGTGCGGTCCAGCAGCCCGGCGTCCGACAACAGCACCCCGCAGGGGTGCATGGCGACCCCGCGCGGCAGCGCGTCCAGTGCCTCGACCAGCTCCCACAGCCGGCCGTGGTCCTCCCCCGCCACCTGGCGCAGCTCGGGCAGTTCGGCGAGTGCGGCCCGCGCGTCGCGCGCCCGGATGTGCGGGAAGGCCTTGGCCAGCCGGTCGGTCTGCTCCGGGTCCATCCCGAGGGCGGCGCCCACGTCGCGGACGGCGTGCCGGACGCGGTAGGTCTCGGGCATGGCGACGGTGGCGACCCGCTCACCGCCGAAGCGGTCCAGGATCCGCCGGTAGACCTCCAGGCGGCGGGCGGACTCCACGTCGATGTCGATGTCGGGCAGCGAGGCCCGTCGCCCGGACAGGAAGCGCTCCATGAGCAGGTCGTGCTCGACGGGGTCGGCGCTGGCGATGCCCAGCAGATGGTTGACGAGCGAGCCGGCACCGGAGCCGCGCGCCGCGACCCGGATGCCCATCTCCCGCACGTCGTCGACGACCTGGCCGACGGTGAGGAAGTACGAGGCGAAACCGAGCCGTTCGATGATCCGCAGTTCGTGGTCGAGCCGCGCCCAGTACTCCGGCTCCCGGTCGTGGCCCTCGCGGACCATCCCGGCGGCGCAGCGCGAGCGCAGCACGCGGTCGGCGGTGCGGGCGCCCGCGCCGACGACCTCCGGCTCGGGGAAGTGCACCTGCCCGAGCCCCAGGTCCTCCTCCGGGTCGACGGCGCAGCCCGCGGCGGTCTCCTCGGTGGCCCGCAGCAGCCGGCGGGCGTCGGTGCGGGGGAAGCCGGCCGCCTCCATGACCCGCTCGGCGGTACGCGCCATGTCCCCGGCGTCCTTGAGCCAGCGCTCCCCGCCGTCCAGGCTCTCCGCGTCGCGCACGTCGATCGGCACGAGCCGGCGCGCCGAGTCCAGGACGTCGGCCACCTCCCCCTGGCCGGGGTCGGCGTAGCGGACGGCGTTGGTCAGCACCGGGACGACGCCCTGCTCGACGGCGAAGCCGACGGTACGGGCGGCGAGCCGCAGCGAGCCGGGACCGGTGCCGCCGCGGCCGTGGTGCACGGCCTCCAGGCGCAGCGCGTCCCCGTACACCTCGCGCCAGGGGCGCAGCAGCCGCGCGGCCCGGTCGGGGCGTCCGGCGGCCAGCGCGCGGCCGACCTCGGAGTCCGCGCCGAGCAGAACGTGGAGCCCCTCCCGTCCGAGGTCCTCCCAGCCGAGGCCGCCCTCGGTGTGGGCGGCGCTGACCAGCCGGCACAGCGCGCCCCAGCCGCGGCGGTCCCGGGCGAGGAACACCGCCCGGTCGGTCGCCTCGGGCACGAAGGCCCCGCCGCGCACCGGGGTGCGCCGGCGGGCGGCCGGCGGGGCGGCTCCCGGGGTGGCGCTCTCCCCCGCGTACGCCGCCGGCACCGCCAGGGACGCGCCGAACAGCGGCCGCACCCCCGCCCGTGCGCACGCCTTGGCGAAGCGCACCACCCCGGCCACCGTGTCCCGGTCGGTCAGCGCCAGCGCGTCCATCCCCCGCTCGGCGGCGCGCTCGGCGAGCCGTTCGGGGTGGGAGGCGCCGTACCGCAGCGAGAAGCCGGAGACGGTGTGCAGATGCGTAAAACCCGGCATACGCACCTCCGACCGCTCACGTCTCCCCCCTTCCGAACCCTCCGGCACCCACCATAGACCAATCATCGAACACATGTACGAAGACATGCCGGATCCCTGTCCTCCGCCACCCTCCGCGTGGTTTCCTGCACACGACGTCACCGCCGCTCGCACCCCGATGGGGAGTCGCCATGCCGATGCTGCTGGTCAAGGGCTCTTTCCAGATAAAGAACACCGAACCGGACGGGGACACCGTGGGCTTCACCCCCACCCGCCACCCCGACTGGAACCGCGTCAGGGGCGGGCTCGGGCTCGACCTCACCAACTCCTGCCGGGGCAAGCTGCGCCTGGACGCCGTCGACGCGCTGGAGACCCACTACGGACCCACCTCCGCCCCGGCCCACCAGCCGCTGCCCTTCGCCCACGCCGCCCGGGACGAGCTGCTGCGGTGGCTCGGCTTCACCGCCGTGGAGCGCGAGCCCGGCGACGAGCGGGTCGTCGCGTCCGCCCCCGAGAGCGTCCCCGGCTGGATCCTGACCGGCGGGGTCGACGTGCACGGCCGCTGCGTCGCCCTGGCCGGCCGGGGCCCGCTGCCGGAGGGCACGAAGAGCGGGCAGGAGGTCACCGTCGGCGTGCCGCTGCTGCGCGAGACCGTCAACCACCACCTGATCGCGGAGGGCCTGGCCTACCCGACCTTCTACGGCAACCTCTACGCGGACCTGCGCCAGGAACTGGCGGACGTCGCCCGCCGGGCCCGGGACGACGGCAGGGGACTGTGGCCCGGCGACGTGAGCACCACCGGGGCGAAGATCACCGGACTCTCCTCGCTCACCGACGACGTGACGCTCGTCCCCAAGCTCTTCCGGCGGCTCTTCGACTACCTCGCCCTCGGCGAGACCTCTCTCGCCGCCTTCCGCGCCTATCTGGCCGGGGCGGCCGACGGCTACCGGATCCTGTCCTCGGACACCCCGCGCGCACAGGTGCGGGGGCTGCACCACGTCGTCGAGGTCACGGGGAACGACACCGTGCGGATGACCCGGCCGATCGAGGACCTGGTCTTCACCGAGGCATGACGGCGGGGGCCAGCTCCGCCGCCCACCCCAGCAGTTCCTCGTCCTCGCCGGGGCGCCCGACGACCTGCAGACCGAGCGGCAGGCCGTTCGCGGCGTACCCGGCGGGCAGGCTCACCTCGGGGAAGCCGGCGTTGCTCCACGGCAGGCACATCACCGAGTCGCCGGTACTGCCCAGCCCGAGCGGGGCGGGACCGGTCGCGGACGGCGCCAGCCATGCGTCGACCTCCCCCATGGCCTCCACCAGCCGCTCCCGGAAGACCCGGCGCTCGCCCGCGGCCCGCTCGTAGTCGTCGCGGCCGACGGCCTGGCCCTCGCGGATGGCGGCGACCGTCTGCTCGCGGTACAGCCGGCCGTACCGGGGGAACCAGTCGGCGTGCGTACGGGCCACCTCGTAGCGGTTCATGACGTACAACTGCCGTACGACCGCCTCGAACTCACCCGGGCCCGCCATCAACGGCACCTCGCGCACGCTCCATCCCGCCGCCTCCAGCCGCTTGGTGTGCACCGCGAAGGCCTCCCGGGCCTCCGCCCCGGCCCGGTCCAGATACGGTCCGGCCGGGATGCCGAGCACCGGCCGGCCGTCACCGGCGGCCCGCGGCTCCCGCCAGTCGTCGCACAGTACGGACGCGCCGCGCGCCGCGCCCGCGACGGAGGCCGCGAACACCCCGACGGTGTCGAAGCTGGGGGCGTTGGCGATCACGCCGTCCACCGGGACGCGTCCGAAGGTCGGCTTGAAACCCACCACCCCGCAGTAGGCCGCGGGCCGGATCACCGACCCGACGGTCTGCGTCCCGACCGCCAGCGGCACCATGCCGGCCGCGACCGCGGCGGCCGAGCCGCTGCTCGAACCGCCCGGCGTGTGGGCGGTGTTGTGCGGATTGCGGGTCGGTCCCGGCGCGGTCACCGCGAACTCGGCCGTCACCGTCTTCCCCGCGACCAGCGCCCCGGCCGCCCGCAGCCGGTCAACCAGCGGTGCCTGCGGCCCGGCCAGCGCCTCCGGCGGCACCGCGGATCCGGCACGGGTGTCCATCCCGTCGATCCGGACGATGTCCTTGACGCCCACCATCACCCCGGACAGCACTCCCGGTGGTGCCGCGGCCGCCTCCGCCGCCAGCCGCCCCCGCCGGTCCGGCTCCCGTACGAACGCCTTGATCCTGGCGTCGAGCCGGTCGATACGGTCACATGTCCGCGCCACCAGATCCGTCACGGCGGCCACGCTACGCCGAAAAGCTCCGGCCTTCCTCAAACAGGGCGTCATCCCCGCTCCCCGCGGGCACACCGCCCCCAGGGGGTGGTGGACCATGTCATGGCTCACATGGACATATCCGGCGACGGCCACGGCGGCACTCCTCGTGGCCGCCGCGCTGCTACGCGCGCCGCGCGCCGCGGACGACGAGGTGACGGACCCCTACGAAGCGGCCTACCTGCGCGACGGGCGCCGCGGCGCGGTGGTCGTCGCGTTGGTCGCGCTGCATCTGCGCGGCACGGTGGACGCCGGCCCGCGCGGCACCGCGCGTATCTCCGGGCCGGCGCGGGATCTGTCGCAGCCGCTGCAACGGGCCGTGTACGAGGCGCTGTACCGGCCGTCCGGGGTGAACACCGTCGCCGCGTCCCGGCCGGTACGGCGCCCGCTGGACGCCCTGCGCGGGCGGTTGGCCGGGGCGGGGCTGATCCGCGGCGACCGCCGTTGGCGCGCGGCCCGTGTGCTGCTGTGCGCGGCCGTGCTGACCGTGGTCTGGGAGCTGGCGTCCGGCCCTCTGCCGCCCTGGAACTCCCCGTTGCGGACGGCCGTCTCCGCGGTCCCGGTGGCCGCCGCCGTCGCCCTGTGGGCGGTGCCCCGGCGCACCGGGGCCGGCCGGCGGGTCCTCCAGCGGGCCCGCGAGCGCTTCCCGCGCCCGCGTACCCGGAGGGCATCGCCCGAGTCGGTCCTGCTGGCGGTCGCCCTGCACGGCGAGCCGGCTCTGCGGCTGGCCGTGCCGCACTTCACCCGGGAGGCCGGGCTGCTCGCCCGGCGCGACGGGACCGAGAGCCTCTACGGCGTCAACCACTGGCACAGCGGCGGCGGAGGGTCGGGGACGAGCGCCTGCGGTTCGGGAGGGGTGTGAGCGTACGCGCCCTCCCGGACGGACCAAACACCGCATCGGTGCGAGATTGGTCACGTCCGGATGCCACGCGCGTACTCACCCGCCCCGTGAGGCGACGCGTGTCACGCGCGCGTCACCCCAGCGGCTCTCAGGGGTTGCGAAGGCGAGGGGACGGCACGATTTACTGACCGCCATGACGGCGACCGACACCACCTTCAGACCCGTGGCCCGCCCCGGGCGGCCGCGCATGGTGAGCCATCTGCGCCGCCTCGCGGCCGCCGGCCTGGTGGAGCCGCCGGGCGCCGCGCGGCCGCAGCAACGCCCGGCCGACAGGGGCGAGGACGCCCAGGACGCCGAGGTCTGGGAGGACTTCCCGCACCGTCTGGCGGCCCGGCTGGTCGGCCTGCACGAGGAGGCCCGGACCCCGCGCCCGCCCTCGCGGGCCGTACACGTCGGCGCGACGGTCACGGCCTTCCCCCGGAACCGCTCGTGACCGGCACCGCGACACGGCAGGACCCCGGGACTCCGCCGTAGCCCGGGGCCCTGCCTGAACCGCGTGGCCGTCAGCCGAGTTCCGCCCCGACCGCGGCCAGCGCCGTGGTCACCGGCTGGAAGAAGGTCTCCCCGCCCGTCTGGCAGTCCCCACTGCCGCCGGAGGTGAGGCCGATCGCGCTGCCGTCACGGGTGAACAGTGCGCCCCCGCTGTCGCCCGGCTCGGCGCAGACGTCGGTCTGGATGAGCCCGGTGACGGTGCCCTCCGGGTAGTTGACCGTCGCGTCCAGCCCGAGGACCGTGCCCCCGTGCAGCCCGGTGGTGCTGCCCATCCGGAACACCTCCTGGCCCACGGCCGCCTCCGCCGCCCCGTTGACGGGCAGGGCCCGGCCGTTGCCGAGGTTCACCTGGCCGGGCGCCTGGGTGTTCGGGTCGTCGTACGTCACGAGGGCGAAGTCGCCGTCGCCCGGGAAGGTCGCCTGCCGCACGGTCGCGATGGGCGCGCCGCCCTGGCTGTCCGACCAGTTCGCGAAGGCGACGCCGCAGTGGCCGGCGGTGAGGAAGGCGGGAGCGCCGTCCTTGACGACGTTGAAGCCCAGCGAACAGCGCGCCCCGTCGGCGAAGATGGCGTCCCCGCCGGCCACGAGGGGCTTGAACTCTCCCGCGGACTTGCGGATCCGGGCCATGCCGGTGCCCAGGGACCGCACGGTGGACTCAAGGGTGTCCCACTTGCCGCCGGTGACGGTGCGGTCCGCGGTGACCAGGATCCGGTTGGTCCGCGGGTCGACGGCCCAGGCGGTGCCGGGGATCGTGGCCCGCTGCTTCAGGGTCTGCGCGGCGGAGGTCAGTTCGGCGGCGCTGTTCTCGACCGTCCGGGTCGCGGCGCCGGCCCGCTGTGCCTGTGCGATCACGTCGCCGTTGTCCCCGGAGACCACGTTCACCACGAGCCGCCCGCTCGCCTTGTCGTAGTAGGCCCCGGCGATGGACGGGCCGAACCGCTCGCCGAGGCCGGCGGCGAGCTCGGCGGCGGACGCGGCGCTGAACCTCTTCGGCGCGGCGGCTTCCCGGTCCTGCGACGGAGACTGCGACGCGTTGGCGTTGGGCAGCAGTACGGCCGCTGCCGCGATGGCGGCGGCACCGGCCGTGACGAACACGATCTTCCGCTTGGCTATCTGTTTGTGCTTCAAGTCGTGACCTCCTGTGGGGGGATACAGGTCGGATCGTCGGGCGCAGGGGGAAGCGTCGTCCGCCTGACATACGCAGGCCCGCCCTGTTGCGTTCACCACGCCCAATTCGCTCGCGGCCGGGTCGCGGTTGTGGTGGAATCCGCCCGATGAGCACTTTCGACCTCTCCCCCGTGGCGCTGGAGTACCGCGCCGCCTATGACCGGCAGCTACGCGCCCGCGTCCCCGCCGACCTCTCGCGGTACGAGTCGGTGGAACGCGACGGCCCGCTGCTGCGCAAGACCTACCGGCACGGGGAGGCGGGGTTCCTCGACTACCGCGACCTCGGCGGGCTGGACGGCCCCGAGCTGGACGCCCTGATCACCCGGCAGCGGGACCACTACGCCGCGCTCGGCATGCCGGTGGAGTGGAAGCTCCACGCCCACGACCTGCCCGCCGGGCTGCCGGACCGGCTGGTCGCGGCCGGATACGTACCGGAGGAACCGGAGACCGTGCTGGTCGGCGAGGCGGCGGCGCTGACCGGGGCCCCGGTGCTGCCGGAGGGACTCACGCTGCGGGAGGTCACGTCACGGGCGGACTTCGAGCGCATCCGGGTCATGGAGGAGACGGTCTGGGGCGTACCGCACGACTGGCTGCCGGGGATGCTGGAGAGCGAGGTGTCCGGGCCCGGCGACCCCTGCGCGGTGGTCGTCGCGGAGACCGCCGACGGCACCGTGGTCTGCGCCGGCTGGGCCCGCTTCCACGAGGGCACCGACTTCGTGTCGCTGTGGGGCGGCTCCACCCTGCCGCGGTGGCGGGGGCGCGGCGCCTACCGGGCGACGGTGGCGCACCGGGCCCGGCTGGCGGTCGCGGCGGGTCACCGCTTCGTACAGGTGGACGCGTCCCCGGACAGCGCGCCGATCCTGGCCCGGCTGGGACTGGTGCCGGTGGCGGTGACGGTCCCGTACGTCTGGCAGCCGGACGTGCCGCCCGCGGGCGACGGGGTCAGCTGACGTCGGAGGGCCGCTGCGGCCGGACGCTGTCCAGCAGCGGGTCCGCCGCGAGGGCATCGCGCAGATCGGCGGGGAGCTCCTCGGCGGGGTCCGCCGGCGGCCCGCCGCCCGGGTGCGCCTCGGCGGCGGCCTCCGGCACGGGTGCGGACGGCCCGGCGGATGCGGCGGGCACGGCCGCCCGCGGCTGTTCGACGGCCGGGTGGGGACCCGGCTGGGCGCGCTCGAGGAAGCGCAGCAGCTCCACCGGGAACGGCAGGACGAGCGTGGAGTTCTTCTCCGCGGCGACGGCGACGACCGTCTGCAGCAGGCGGAGCTGGAGCGCGGCGGGAGTGTCGCTCATGACCGCCGCGGCGTCGGCGAGCTTCTTGGAGGCCTGGAACTCGGCGTCCGCGTTGATGATCCGCGCCCGCCGCTCCCGCTCGGACTCGGCCTGGCGGGCCATCGAGCGCTTCATCGTCTCCGGCAGCGAGACGTCCTTGATCTCGACGCGGTCGATCTGCACGCCCCAGCCGATGGCCGGGCTGTCGATCATCAGCTCCAGCCCCTGGTTGAGCTTCTCGCGGTTGGAGAGCAGGTCGTCCAGGTCGCTCTTGCCGATGATCGAGCGCAGCGAGGTCTGCGCCATCTGCGAGACGGCGAAGCGGTAGTCCTCGACGTTGATGATCGCGTCGGCGGCGTGCACGACCTTGAAGTAGACCACCGCGTCGACCTTGACCGTGACGTTGTCGCGGGTGATGCCCTCCTGGGCCGGCACCGGCATCGTCACGATCTGCAGGTTCACCTTCCGCATCCGGTCGACGATCGGAACGATCATGGTGAACCCGGGGTTCCGCACCCCGCCCCTGACCCGGCCGAGCCGGAACACCACGCCCCGCTCGAACTGCTGCACCACCCTGGCCCCGGCCACGAAGTACAGCGCTCCGGCCGAGAGTACGGCGGCTATCAACTCGACGACCATCACGGCCCCCTGGGGTCCGGTATCGCGGTACTTCCACGGTACCTCGCGGGTAACCCGCCGGATACGGGCCGGGATGCCCCGTTACGGTCCCCGCGGCGGCCGAGAGCCGGTCGTCACATTGGCTCCCCCAGCTACCGCTGGGAGGTGCCCCCACCGCCCGAAGGGCGGGCCCCGCGGTTCCCCCAGCTGGCGCTGGGAGGTGCCCCCAGGTGCGGTGCATCGCAAGGCGGAGAGTCGTCCTCGTAGTGGGCTACTCGGACGATTCGACAACGCAGCGTGGGGGCACCCCCGGCCGAAGGCTGGGGGAGTGCCGTGCCTGGGGGTACCTCCCAGCGAAGCTGGGGGAGCGTCGCGGGGTGGGGGCACCCCCGGCCGAAGGTTGGGGGAGGGAATGTGACGACAGGCTCTACCGCGGCGCGCCCGCCGCCCGCGCCAGGCGGTCCGCGACGACCCGCAGCCGTTCGGCCAGCTCAGGGGGCTCCCGCACCTCGAAGTCGACGCCGAGCATGCCGATGTAGACGGCCAGCGCGTCGAGGGACTCCGAGCCCGTGCGCAGCACGCAGCTGTCCGGTCCGGTGGCCTCGACGGTCGCGTAGCCGGCGTACTCGGCCACGGCCTCGGCGGGGGCGTGCACGACGATGACGGCCTGGTGGCGGTAGGCCCGCGAGGTGACGCCGCGGGCGACGTAGGAGGCGGCGTCCGCCGGAGGCCGCCGGGGCGTGAAGCGGGGACCGGCCGGGGACTTGGGGTCCATCCGGTCCACGCGGAAGGTGCGCCAGTCCTGCCGGTCGGTGTCCCAGGCGAGCAGGTACCAGCGGCGGCCGTGGTGGACCAGGCTGTGCGGCTCGACCGTGCGGCGGCTGGCGGTGCCGCCGTGCGCGAGGTAGTCGAAGCGCAGCCGTTCGTGGTCCCGGCAGGCGGTGCCGATCGCGGTCAGCACGTCCTGGGCGACGGCGTCCGGCACGGTCGCGGGCCGGGCGACCGCGACGGCCTCCATGGCCCGCGCCCGGCGGCGCAGCCGGGAGGGCAGCACCTGCTCCAGTTTGGCCAGGGCGCGCAGCGAGGTCTCCTCGATGCCCTCGACGCTGCCGCCGGCGCCGGTGCGCAGGCACAGCGCGACCGCGATCGCCTCCTCGTCGTCGAGCAGCAGCGGGGGCAGCGCGGCCCCGGCGCCCAGCCGGTAACCGCCGGCCGTGCCGGGAGTGGCGTGCACGGGGTAGCCGAGGGCGCGCAGCCGCTCCACGTCGCGGCGCACCGTCCGGGCGGTGACCTCGAGCCGCTCGGCGAGTTCGGGCCCCGTCCAGTCGCGCCGGGACTGGAGCAGGGACAGCAGGCGCAGCAGTCGGGCGGAGGTTTCCAGCACGGCACCAGTCTGGCAGCCGTCGCGGACGGTTCCTGACCGCATTCCCTCCTACCGTGGGAGCCATGGAGACGATCCCCGAGGGCACCGTCCTGGACCGCCGGACGCTCAACCGCTCGCTCCTGGCGCGGCAGTCGCTGCTCGGCCGGGTGCGCGCGAGCGCGGAGGAGATGATCGAGGGGCTGGTGGGGCTCCAGGCGCAGGAGCCGCCGGACCCGTATGTGGCGCTGTGGTCCCGGATCGAGGACTTCGCACCGCGGGAGCTGTCCGCGATGCTCGAGGAACGGCGGGCGGTGCGGATGTCCCTGCTGCGGTGGACGGTGCACCTGGTGACCGCGCGGGACTGCATGGCGCTGCGGCCGGTCGTGCAGGGCGTGATCGAGCGGCGCCTGCTGGGGCAGTTCCGGCGGCAGCTGGCGGGGCTCGACCTGGCGGAGGTCGCCGAGGCGGGGCGGCTGCTCCTCCAGGACGGTCCGCTGTCGGCGAGCCGGCTCGGGGACGCCCTGCGGGAGCGGTGGCCGGACCGCGAACGGCTGCCGCTCAGCCTGGCCGTCACGGCGCGGGTGCCGACCGTGCAGCCCCCGCCGCGCGGACTGTGGCGCACCCCGGGCGCGGCGTTGCAGACCCCGGCCGACCGATGGCTCGGCCGGGACTTCGACTTCGCGGCCGGCTCCGCCCCGGACGCGGCCGTCCTGCGCTACCTGGCCGCCTTCGGCCCCGCCTCGGTCAGGGACGTCGCCGTCTGGTCGGGCCTGTCGGGGGTCCGCGCGGTCGTCGACCGGCTCCGCCCGGGGCTGCGGGTCTACCGCGACGAGAAGGGCACGGAGTTGTACGACGTCCCGGGCGCGCCGTTCCCCGGCCCGGGGGTGGAGGCGCCGCCGCGGTTCCTGCCGCAGTACGACAACATCGCCCTGTCGCACGCCGACCGGGCGCGGATCATGCCGCGCAACCCCTACGCCGAGGCCCCGCTGCCCGGCAGCGGCGGCAACCGCGGCTTCTTCCTCCACGACGGCTTCGTCGGCGGACTGTGGCGGATCGAGACGGCCCGGGGCGCGGCCCTGCTCCACGTCCTGCCGTACGGGCCGCTGGACGCCGGGGCGCGGGACGCGGTCGCGGCCGAGGGCGCACGGCTGCTGGAGTTCGCGGTACCGGAGACCACGGCCCGGGAGGTGCGCTTCACGGGGTGACCGCCGCGCACGCCCCGGGCCGCGTCCCGGCCCCGCTCAGTACACGCTCACCCCGTAGGCCTTGAGGGCGGCGGGCAGCGGCTGGAAGAAGGTGGTGCCCCCCTCGGTGCAGTCGCCGCTGCCCCCGGAGAGGATCCCCAGGGCCTTGGTCCCGTCGTACAACGGGCCCCCGGAGTCCCCGGGTTCGGCGCAGATGTCGGTGCGGATGAGCCCGCGGACGATGTCGCCGCCACCGTAGTTGACGGTGTAGCCGAGCCCGGTGACGGTGCCACCGCGGACGCCGGTGGTGGAGCCGTCCCGCTTCACCGTCTCCCCGACGCGGGCGCGGGCGGCCGTTCTGATGTCCTGCCGCCCCACCGTGCCGGGGCGGGCCGCGGAACCGCTGTAGCGCACCAGGGCGTGGTCCTCGTACGGGAAGCTGAAGCCGGTCGTGGTGCCCAGCGGCCTGGTCTGGGCCGGGTCGGTGTACCAGGTCGTGGCCGCCTGGCCGCAGTGTCCGGCCGTCAGGAAGTAGTACGCGCGGCCGGCGCGGACGTTGAAGCCGAGCGAGCAGCGGAAGCCGCCGCCGTGGACGGCGTCGCCACCCGCGATCAGCCGCCTGAAGGAGCCGTCGACCCGTTCGAAGCGGACCGCGCCGCCGTAGCCTCCTGCGGCCCGTTTCAGCGCGGTGAGCCCGGTGCGCGAGACGGTGTCGTCGGTGGCGATGACCAACACTCCGCTCTCCGGGTCCACCGTCCAGGCGCTGCCCGCGACGTCCGCCGACTCGGCGGCCCGGCCGGCCGCGGCCAGTTGGACGGCCGAGACCCGGCTTCCGGCGGCGGCCCGGGCCTCCGGCACGGCGACCGCGGTCGCGGCGACCAGGCCGAGCAGCGCCGCCACGGGCAGCGCGGCGCGTCCCGCGAGGCCGCCGCGCGGAGTGGTGCGCTTGTTCCTCATATGTTCCCCCCTGCGAGGTTATGCGGTGCCTCGCGGAGTATCGCGACCCCCGGGCCGGGCGGACAAGAGGGCCATACGGGACGTGCCCGGCAGCCGTGAGGCCACCGGGCACGTCCGTGACGCAAGGGAGGGCGTGGACCTCCCCGAGGATCAGAAGACGCTGACGCCGTAGACGCTGAGCGCCTCCGTCACCGGCTGGAAGAAGGTCGTGCCGCCGACGCTGCAGTTGCCGCTGCCGCCGGAGGTCAGACCCAGGGCGATGCCGCCCGAGGTGTAGAGCGCGCCACCGGAGTCGCCGCCCTCGGCGCACACATTGGTGCGGATCATCTGGTAGACCACGTCGCCGCCGCCGTAGTTGACGGTGGCGTTGAGACCGGTGACCGAGCCGCTGTGGATGCCGGTGGTGGAGCCGTCGCGCAGGACGGCCTGGCCCACGAAGGCGTTGCCGGCACTGGTGATGTCGGTGTTGCCCGCGGTGCCGCTCTTGGTCACGGAGGTGTTGGTGTACCGGACCAGCGCGTAGTCGTTGGTCGGGAAGCTGTAGCCGGCGTTCGGGCCCAGCACCGTGGTCTGGCTGGAGTTGGAGTACCAGGTGGAGGCGACCTCGGCGCAGTGCCCTGCGGTCAGGAAGTAGTTGGTGCTGCCGCTGCGCACGTTGAAGCCGAGCGAGCAGCGGTAACCGCCGCCGTAGATGGCGTCGCCGCCGGCGATCAGCCGCTTGAAGGTGCCGGCCGTGCGGCGGAAGGTGACCGCGTCGCCGTAGGAGGCGGTGGCCTCCTGCAGCGTGGCGAGCTCGGCGCCGGTGACCGTGCTGTCGGCCGTGATCTCCAGGCGGTTGGACTTCGGGTCGACGACCCACGAGGTGCCCGCGATGTCCGCGGCGAGGGCGGCCTTCCCGGCCTTGTTCAGCTGGGCGGTGCTGTGCGCCACGAGCTTCGGGACCGCGCCGGCGTCGCTGACGGCCTGGGCGGCCTTGGCGTTGGTGACGTTGACGACCATGGTCTTGGCCTTGGCGTCGTAGTACGAGCCGGCGGTGGAGGCGGTGCCGAGGGACGTGGTGAGCGTGGCCGCGGCCTCGGGGGAGGCCTTGGGCGCGGGGGCGGCCTGGGCGGCGGGCAGGGTGAGCGCGGTGGCCGCCAGCAGACCGGACGCCACGGCGATCAGCCGTGCGCGTCTCGGGACGGGGGTGTGGGTCGTGCGCTTGATCCTCACTCTTTTCCTCCTGTGGGGGAACGGAAGTTGACCCGCGTAGCGCGGGCCTGTGAGGCGCAGCGAGGGCGCCGCCGTACTGTGGGGGTGGCGTGCCCCTGACAAGTGCTGCGCACACGGGAGTATTCAGAGTCACGCACAAGCGCACAAGGGCGGGTTTCGGCCGCGTGACACCCCGGAAACGCGGCTGCGACGGGCCGGGGACGCCACGGTGACGAGGTATCACCTGGTGAGCCCCGCGTCCACGCCGGCCGGCCCCGGCCGCCCCGCCCCGCCCCCGGTTTGGCGCGAACGGGCGGCTCCGCGGGGAGCGCCGGGCGCGACGCCGCCGGGTCGCCGCCCGCCACCGCCGATGTGCGGCCGCGCGACCCGCGTCAAGGGCCCGCGCGATCGCGCCGACGCCCCTTTCGCCCACCGCACGCTCCCCGTTGAGCGGCCCCGCCGGCCACGCGCGTCCAGGCCCCCGACGCCCACTCGCCGCTCTCGCGGTGCCCCGCTTTCCGCAGTGGGGAGCGCAGCACGACGTCCCCGTCCCCTCACGCCCCCTCCGCCTGGCCCCGGCTCCATGATCGCCCGCCCGCAGGGGAACGGCGGCAGGAGAACGGCGGCGCCCCGCGCCCAGGACGCGGCCGTCCGCGCCGCCTCCCCCAGGTGCCGAGGCCGTGTGATCCCTCGCCGCAGGGCCCGTTGAACCGCCTCACCGCGCCCGCGCCCGGGCGGCACCGGGCGCGGCGGATCGGACGCGCACGCCGGGCACGCACCCGACACCACCGCCCATGCGCTTCCGCGCCCTCCTACGGGCCCCACGCCCCCATGACATCGCGCCCGCGCCCCGTCACCACCGCCACCGCCA
This sequence comes from Streptomyces sp. NPDC026673, assembly GCF_040638135.1. Lineage (NCBI taxonomy): Bacteria > Bacillati > Actinomycetota > Actinomycetes > Kitasatosporales > Streptomycetaceae > Streptomyces > Streptomyces sp. NPDC026673. The sequence goes on from NZ_JBEZXR010000024.1 coordinate 55,747, forward strand.
CCGCCACCGCCACCGCCACCGCGGGGAACGGGCCGCACGGCCCGTCAGCAATCGCAGCCGCAGCAGTCGCAGTCGCAGCAGCAGCCGTCCCCGCAACCGCAGTCGCAGCCGGAGCAGTCGCAGTTGGAGCACCAGCCCTCGCGGCGCTTGCCGCTCCAGGGGTCGTCGTAATGGTCCCGGCAGCAGACCTGGCAGGTGCAGCAGAGCCCCGCGAACACCGCGCACCCGGCGAGCAGGCCGCGACGGGGTCCGGGCTGATGCGGCGGCCCGGGGGTCAGCCACGGCGACTGGACCGGCCCCCCGGGACCGCCGGGGTGGTGGGCGCACGAGGCGCCGAACGCGCGGTCCACGGAGCGCCGCAGCTCGTGGGCGAGGAGGACGTGGGCGAGCGCGCCGTCGGTGAACTCCACGTCCCGCAGGGCCAGCCGCACCCCGTGCACGGCGTCGTCGCACAGCCGCCGGGCCTCGTCCAGGCCCGTGCCGGTGGCGGTCAGCGGGTTCCACGCGCCCACCGCGGCGTCGGCGTCCAGGTCCTCCACCGCGTCCAGGAGATGGGCGAGCCGCCCGAAGAGCCGGCCCGCCTCCTCCAACGGCGCCCGGTTGCCGGGACGCCCGGCCAGCACCGCCGTGTGGCCGAACGCGGCGGCCGTGGCGGTCTCCGTCGGCTCGGTGACGGCGAGCAGCGGGGTGCCCGGCCCGGCGGCCGCCTCGACGGCCGTCTGCCGGCCGACGGCGTCCACCAGGACCGCGGTGTCGAAGCCGAGTCCCGAACCGGTCGCCGCGCCCGCCCGGTCCCAGCGCCGGGCGACCGTGCGCGCCGCCGCGGCCACCGGACGCCGGGCCAGCAACCCGTCCCCGTCCGCCATGTGGTCGCGCATCTTCGCGGAGGCCAGGACCAGCGAGACCGCGGCGGCCAGCCGCGCCCCCTCCCCCTTGGCCACCGGAGCGGTCCGCATCGCGCGCAGTGGGCACGGCCCGGCGGTCCGCCGCCCGCCGTCCGCCCGCGCCGCCTGGGCCTCGACGAGTACCGAGATGATCAGCCCGTCGTAATTCGTGGCCACCCTGGCCAGTTGCCCGTGGTCGTCGCGCAGAGCGAGACAGAGGCCGCACAGATGGGCCGTCCACGATATGGCCAGCTTCTCCGGCAGACGGTGCCGGCATGGTCTGACGATTCCGAACATCGCAATCCCCCGTACGTCATTCGCAGCAATGGAGCACGTCATCGTCTGGTCGTTCCGTACGCCCGCCGTTCGGCCGACCGGCGGTGCCTGATCACTCTACCGAGCGGGACTCTTTCCGATCATCCGTCAGAAGCCGTATTCCGGGGGATGACTGAGGGGCCACTAGTGCGATTTATGCACCAGGTCTGTCACGAATCCACCCCACGGTGGGTATCCGCTTGGCGCATCATCCGCATCATGGACGACCATAGGGGTGCGGACGGCAAACTGACCGCGTGCGAGAGGAGGCGTCCATGGGATCGGTACGACGGGCGAGCGCCTGGCTGGGACTCGTCGACGACAACAGCGCCGAGGAGTACTACGACGAGGAATACGCCGATTACGGCGACGGCGCCGAGACGTCCTCCCCCGACTCCTGGGTCACCGACCCGCGCGTGCGCGTGGCCTCCGACTCGGCCGAGGAGCAGGGCCGACGGATCGCCACGGTCACCCCGGACGGCTTCCGGGACGCCCGCGGCATCGGCGAGCTCTTCCGGAACGGCGTCCCGGTCATCGTCAATCTGACGGCCATGGAGTCCGCCGACGCCAAGCGCGTCGTCGACTTCGCGGCCGGCCTGACCTTCGGCCTGCGCGGCTCCATCGACCGGGTGGCCAACCGCGTCTTCCTGCTGACCCCACCCGACTACCTGGTCGTCAACGCCGACAGCAAGCGCGGCGGCGACGGGTTCTTCAACCAGAACTGACCGGCGGGCTACCGGAACGCGTCGATGCCGGTGAGCGCCTTGCCCAGCACGAGTTGGTGCATCTCGACGGTGCCCTCGTAGGTGAGCACGGACTCGAGGTTGGTCGCGTGCCGCATCACGGGGTACTCCAGCGAGATGCCGTTGGCGCCCAGAATGGTCCGGGCCGTGCGGCAGATCTCGATCGCCTCGCGCACGTTGTTGAGCTTGCCGAAGCTGACCTGCTCGGGCCGGAGCGTGCCCGCGTCCATGCGTCGCCCGAGGTGGTACGCGAGGAGGATGCCCTTGTGCAGTTCGACCGCCATGTCGGCGAGCTTGGCCTGGGTGAGCTGGAAGCCCCCGATGGGCCGGCCGAACTGCTCACGGGTGCGGGAGTACTCCAGGGCGGCCTCGAAGCTGCTGCGCGCGGCGCCCATGGCGCCCCAGACGATGCCGTAGCGGGCGTGGTTGAGGCAGCTGAGCGGACCGCGCAGGCCGGTGGCCTCCGGGAGGACGGCGTCGGCGGGCAGGCGTACGTCGTCCATCACCAGCTCGCTGGTGACGGAGGCGCGCAGCGACCACTTGTGCCTGATCTCGGGAGCCGAGAAGCCGGGGCTGTCGGTGGGAACGGCGAAACCGCGGATGCCCTCGTCGGTGCGGGCCCACACCACGGCGACGCCGGCGACCGAGCCGTTGGTGATCCACATCTTGCGGCCGCTCAGGATCCAGTCGGAGCCGTCCCGCTTGGCGTGGGTGCGCATGCCGGCCGGGTCGGAGCCGTGGTCGGGTTCGGTGAGCCCGAAGCAGCCGATGACCTCGCCGGCGGCCATCCGCGGCAGCCACCGCTGCTTCTGCTCCTCGGAGCCGAAGCGGTGGATGGCGTACATCGCCAGCGAACCCTGGACGGAGACGAGCGAGCGGATGCCGGAGTCGGCCGCCTCCAGTTCCAGGCAGGCCAGTCCGTACTGGACCGCGGTGGCGCCCGCGCAGCCGTATCCGCTCAGGGACATGCCCAGTGCCCCGATGGAGCCGAGCTCCCGGGCCAGCTCGCGGATCTCCGGCAGCTCGCCGCGCTCGTACCACTCCGCCACGTGCGGCAGCACACGGTCGGCGGCCCAGCGGCGCACGGTGTCCCGCACGGCGCGGTCCTCCTCGCCGAGCAGGTCGTCGACGCCGAGCGGGTCGTGCGGGTCGAACTGCGGCTTTCCAGCGGACATCGTCGTCCTCTCCGGTGATCACTGCGCTTCGCCGACGAAGCTACTTCCGCGGCGGGGGCGGGTAAAGCCCCCGGCCGTGTGCTCAGCGCGACACGTCGGCCCCGGCCAGGGCGTGCTCGCGCGGCGCCGGGATCCCGGGGGCGGCCGGCCGCTGGGCCGCCGTGCCGCACTCCATGCGGCGGGGCAGCCGCAGCGCGGCGACCGCGCCGAGCAGCAGCAGGCCGGCGCTGACCACCAGGGTGAGGTGCATCCCGTGGACGAAGGCGTGCCGTGCGGCGTGCCGCAGGGAGGCCCCGGCGGAACCGCCGAGGTGGTCGGAGACCTCGTAGGCCTCGCCGAGCGACTTCCCGGCCGAGGCGCGGGCGTCGGCCGGAACCCCGGGGACCCGCGCGACGCCGGGGGCGTAGGCGGCGTTCATGACGCTGCCCAGCAAGGCGATGCCGAGGCCGGCGCCCAGCTGGTAGGAGGTCTCGCCGATCGCGGCGGCGCCGCCCGCCTGTTCGGCGGGGGCGTCGCTGAGCATGGACTCGTACGCGCCGAAGAGCGTGGTCTCCAGCCCGAAGCCGAGCAGGACGAAGCCCGCGGTCAGCACGCCCGGCCGGTCGTGCTGGCCCATCAGGGTCAGCACGAGCACCGCGCAGGCGGTGAGCACGAAACCGGAGCTCACCATGACGCGCGGCCCGAAGCTGCCGAGCATCCGGGAACCCAGGAGGCCCGCGCCCATGGCGGCGAGGGTGAGCGGCAGCAGCCGCAGCCCCGTCTGCAGCGGGCTCAGGCCGAGAACCAGCTGCAGGTACTGGACGGCGATCAGTTCCAGGCCGACGAGGGCGAGCAGCGCCAGCACGATGCAGCCCACGGAGGTGCCGAAGGCGGGCCTGACGAACATGCGTATGTCGATGAGCGGGTGCTCGCGCCTGCGCTGCCGGCGCACGAACAGCACCAGCAGGGCCAGCCCCGCGAGCAGCGGCACGAGCGCGGAGGGCTCGTACGGGGTCGCACCGCCGCCGATCCGCTTGACGCCGAGGATGGCGCCGAGGATGCCCAACGCGGCCATCAGCGCGCCCAGGACGTCCCAGGGGCCGTCCAGCTCCCCGCGGGACTCGGGCAGCAGCCAGCGGGCCACCGGAAGGATGACGGCCATCAGCGGGATGTTGATCAGGAAGACCGAGCCCCACCAGAAGTTCTCGACGAGGAAGCCGCCGAGGACCGGCCCGACGGCCGCGCCGACGGCCGCGACGGCGCTCCACACCCCGATGGCGACGGCCCGTTCGCGGCGGTCCGGGAAGACCTGCCGGAGGATCGACAGCGTGGCAGGCATGATCATCGCCCCGCCGACGCCGAGCAGGGCGCGGGCCGCGATGAGGACGCGCGGGTCCGGCGCGAAGGCGGCCGCCGCCGAGGCGGCCGCGAAGATCGCGTACCCCAGCAGCAGGATCCGGCGTCTCCCGACCCGGTCGCCGAGGGTGCCGAAAAGGATCAGCAGGGATGCCGCGACGAGCGGATAGGCGTCGACGATCCACAGCAGCTCTATCGCGCCGGGGCGCAGGTCCTCGCTCACCGCGGGAACGGCGACGTGCAGCACGGTCGCGTCGAGGGCGACGAGCAGCAGACTGACGCAGAGGACGATCAGCACGGTCCAGCGGTTGACCGGCCGAGTGTGCTGTGGGACGGCGGCCGGCCCGGGAATGCCGGCCGAGGACGTCCCTGTCATGTACGTACCTCCCAGCGGTGCGCTCGCGGTGTCCCTGGGCAGGACGAGGGGACGGTCCCGGGGGAACCCAGCGACGAGGGCGAGTGAAGTCGTCAGACTACGCGAGTCCGCGCTCCCGGTGGGTGGCGCAGGTCACGTTCCGACGTGGTGGTCGTCACGTGACCGTCACCCATCGGAGACCTGCCGGACATGTCCGGCACCGGACCCGATGCGATCGCCGCGGCTTTCCGGTGCGCCTGCCGCACCGGCCGTCCCGCCGGAAGCCGGTCACCCCGCCCGCCGACTCGATGTCGTGTACCCGCCGACTCCGGCCGTACACAGCCGAAGCACGGCGCGCGTCCGTCAACCCGTACGCCCTCCACACCCGTTCACGCGCCCCCGATCCGGGATTCGCCCAGGTCACCGACGTCGGCCGGCACCGGCCCCGGATCCGCGCCGAGAGCCGGGGCGGGCCCGGCGGAAGGGCGGGCGAACTCCGGGAAAAGTGACGGGTAATCAAAGAAGAACGGCGCGTGCGGAAATCGAACACGAGATTTGCCAAGATCCTCCGCGTACACCTTGAAACATAAAATCAAAGAGTTCCCGCATTCGGCGCAATGCGTCCGTCCGCACTACGGCCAATGGGTGGCGTGAGACGCAGTCCACATCACATCGTCATTACGAACACCGCCTTCCGGCCGAACTCCGCCATCACACGCTGTAACGTCGATTGAGTGCGTACCGATGACAAGCTTCTCCTCATGGAGGAGCCCGAGACAGCCCAGGCGCCACCGGGCATGAGCCGAACACGTGTGCTGCTGTTCGGCTCGACGCTGGTGGCCTATGTGGCCATCGTCGTAGCCGTGCTGACCACGTCCAAGCTCGTCACGCTGGACTGGCAGGTCATGATGTGGCGGCCGTACAAGCAATGGCCGCAGATCCACGCGTTCCTGGACTACTTCGTGGTTCTGGGCCAGCGCGGCCCGACCGCCGCCATCGTCGCCGCCTGGCTGGGCTGGCGCGCCTGGCGCCAGCGCACCCTGCACCCACTCCTTGTGCTGGGGACGTCGCTCCTGCTGCTGAACGTCACCGTGGGCTCGGTGAAGTACGGCCTCGGCAGACTCGGCCCGCACTACGCGACCAGCGCCGGATCGGCCGAACTCTTCGCCGGCGGCGATATATTTCCCTCCGGTCACACCGCGAACGCCGTGGTGACCTGGGGAGTCCTGGCCTATCTGGCCACCACCCCGTGGGTCCGCCGGGTCACCTCCGTGATCGCGGCACTGCTGGCGCTGGGCGTCGGCATGACCACCATCTACCTCGGCACCCACTGGGTGAGCGACGTGCTGCTCGGCTGGGCGGCCGGCCTGCTGATCCTGCTGGCCCTGCCCTGGTTCGAACCGCTGATGGCCTCGGCGGAGCAGCGGATCACGGCCGCCTGGGAGCGCCGCCGCGGCACCGGCACGGTGCCCGTCGCAACCCCCGTGGCGAGCACGGCGATGGCCTCCTCGCAGCTCTCCGACAACCCGGACGGCGTACTCGAGCCCGTCGTTCTGAGCGGCCGGGCCACCACGCCCGCGTCCGGGATACCGCACCACCCGGCACGCCCCCACACCACCCGGCACGAGCGCACCCCGGTGACCCCGGCCGGCAGCCGCCGTCCACCCGCCGACCGTCCGGCCCGCCCGGGCACGCTCGGCCAGGCCGGCGTGGCCCGCGGCCGCGGCGCCGCCGGCTGACCGAAGGCGGGGCAGGTACGCACACCTCCCGTCCCGCCCGAAGGCGTACGAAGGCCCTGGCCACCCCCGAGGGAGCGGCCAGGGCCTTCTGCCGTGCGCGGCCGGGCGGCCGGCCTCAGCCGCTCCAGCAGCGGGTCACCCGGCCGTCGGCGACGGTGAAATTGAGACGTCCCACGCGGTACTCCATGGTGATGACGGCGCCCGGCGGCAGGGCGCGCACCATGCTCCAGCCACGCGCGGCGGCCCGGCGCTCGGCCTCGTCGGCCGGGAGGCCGACATAGGTCTCCGGTTCGTCCTGAGGTTGCCGTGCGGGAGTCGGATCGGTTGCCATGTGAGCAACCGTAGGCGCACACGAGCCGTGACGGAAGGCGGCGAAGCCTTGATCGTCACACTTGTGTCACAGATACCAGGGTTGCGTTTGGCGTGCACCGTTCACTCTTTGGGGGTCACTTTTCCCGTCCCCCGCCGAATTCGCGGAGCCGACCGCCGAAAACCAGCCGGGCCGGATGGAAGGGAATTCCAGGAAAGGGTCCTCACAGTTCCCTCACATCACATCCCCAGGCTCGACAGCTCCTCGTCCGTCAGCAGCCGGGACCGAATGAGAAACCGGTTGCCCGTCGGCGCCTCCAGCGAGAAGCCGCTGCCGCGCCCCGGCACCACGTCGATCGTCAGATGCGTGTGGCTCCAGTACGCGAACTGGTCACGGGACATCCACACCGGTACCGGGTCGATGCCCAGGACGTCGAGGTCGCCCAGGTGCACGTCGGAGTCACCCGTGAGGAACTCCCCCAGCGGGTAGCACATGGGCGAGCTGCCGTCGCAGCAGCCGCCCGACTGGTGGAACATCAACGGGCCGTTCTGGTCGGCGAGACGCCGCAGCAGCCCCGCGGCCTCCTCGGTGACGGCGACCCGGCCGGCCCTGGGTGCGATAGAGGTCATGGCGTTCAGAGTGCTCCCGCCGGGCGCCGCCCGCCAGACCCCCCGAGGACATGACGGCGGGCCGAGCCCACCGTCGACTCCGCCTCGCGCTCCGGCAGACCGGTGCTGACGGCCGCGCCGACCATCTCCGCGGCCACCCGGTCGCCGTGCCCGTTCTCGAACGCCCGGCAGGCTGCCCAGAAGAGCCGTTCGTTGCGCTCCCCGACCGCCGAGCCGAGGACGAAGCGGATCAGCGGCTCGGCCGCACCCCCGCCGGCCCCGGCACCCGCACCCGTCCCGGCCCCCGCCGCCGTGCGCGACGGCCGGCGCTGCGGGGTCGTCAGCAGCAGCCGCAGCAGCCGCTTGGGCACCGCGGCCGGCGGCATCGACGCCGTCGGCGGATCCCACCGGTAGCGCCCGGCGACGGTCACGGACCCCGGCCCCACGAGGTAGCCGCCGCTGCCGCGCACGTCGATCCCGTTGCCCAGCCGGCGCACCGAGTTGGGCACGATGACCTCGGCCGGGCCGCGCAGCCACAGATGCCGCCCGCCGCTCGGGGTGATCACCGTGCGCGTCCAGGGCACCGCGAAGCCGTACCGGGCCGCCAGGTCCACCAGGTCGGTCACGCCGTCGACACCGTCCTTGCGGTCCAGGTCGAGGCCGATGAGGCAGTGCGGCGCGCGTCCGCAGGCGATCCCGTATCCCGCGGCCCAGGGAGCCGCCGCGAACAGCTCGGCGATCCGGGCGGGGTCGGTGGCGGCGTCGTGCACTCCGTGGCCGAGCCGGCCGCACTGTCCGCGGCACATCCCGCGCCCGGTCTCCCCCCGGTGGGGCGAGCGCACCGCCGGGAGCTTGGTCCGCGACAGCGGGATGACGGGGAAACCGCGCCGCGCGGCGGCGAGCGCGCACTCCAGCGCGTGGTCGTGGTCCGGATGCGTCACGGGGTGCCCCCTCGCTGCGCTACGGCATGACCCCTTTATCGTACTTTCGTTCGACGGTCTCCTCAATGCCGCCTCGAACGGCCCCTGACCGCCCGGAACGACGCTTCCGCCCCTTCGCGAAAGGCGCCCGCACCCACCCACGGCACCCGGCGCCTGACGTACCCCCACGCCCGCGCTCCCCAGGGCAGGGCACGCCATGGTGACGCCGGACCGGCCAGGCCGGGCGGACGGCGCGGCAGGGCCGTCATGTCCCGGTCCGCCATATGACGCGCCGTCTGCCGGAAACTGTACGAAGGATCGGCCCGGCAGGATCTCCGACAGCTAGGGAGCGCGCATGGGGACGGACGCGGCGCAGGCCACGGCCGGGCAGACGCGGGCCCCGGGGCGGCCCCGGCGGCCGGGACGGCTGCTGGTGGACTGGCTGACCACCACCGACCACAAGAAGATCGGCCACCTCTATCTGATCACCTCGTTCGGCTTCTTCCTCGCAGCGGGACTCATGGCCCTGCTGATGCGCGCCGAACTCGCCCGTCCCGGGCTGCAACTGATGACGAACGACCAGTTCAACCAGTTGTTCACGATGCACGGCACGATCATGCTGCTGCTCTTCGCCACCCCGACCTTCGCCGGGTTCGCGAACGAGATCATGCCGCTGCAGATCGGCTCGCCCGACGTCGCCTTCCCACGGCTCAACATGCTGTCGTACTGGCTGTTCCTCTTCGGCGGGCTCATCGTGCTGGGCAGCTTCCTGACCCCCACCGGCGGGGCGTCCTTCGGCTGGTTCGCCTACGCACCGCTGAACAGCCTGACCCGGTCGCCCGGCATCGGCGCCGACATGTGGATCATGGGGCTGGCGCTGGCGGGCTTCGGCACCATCCTCGGCGCGGTCAACTTCGTCGCCACGATCGTGGGGATGCGGGCGCCGGGCATGACGATGTTCCGGATGCCGATCTTCACCTGGAACGTGCTCTTCACCTCGGTGATGGTGCTGCTGGCCTTCCCGGTGCTGGCCGCGACGCTGCTGGTGCTGGAGGCGGACCGGCGCTTCGGATCGGTGGTCTTCGAACCGGCCAACGGCGGGGCGCTGCTGTGGCAGCACCTGTTCTGGTTCTTCGGCCATCCCGAGGTCTACATCATCGCGCTGCCGTTCTTCGGCATCATCACCGAGATCATCCCGGTGTTCTCGCGCAAGCCGATCTTCGGCTACACGACGCTCGTCGGCGCGACGATGGCCATCACCGGGCTGTCGATGGTGGTGTGGGCGCACCACATGTTCGTCACCGGCTCCGTGCTGCTGCCGTTCTTCTCGCTGCTGTCGTTCCTGATCGCGGTGCCGACCGGGGTCAAGTTCTTCAACTGGATCGGCACGATGCTGCACGGCTCGCTGTCCTTCGAGACACCGATGCTGTGGGCGGTCGGCTTCCTGGTGAGCTTCCTGTTCGGCGGCCTCACCGGGGTGATCCTCGCCTCTCCTCCGCTGGACTTCCAGGTCAGCGACTCGTACTTCGTCGTGGCCCACTTCCACTACGTCGTCTTCGGCACGGTGGTGTTCGCGATGTTCGCGGGCTTCTTCTTCTGGTGGCCGAAGTTCACCGGGAAGATGCTCGACGAGCGGCTGGGCAAGATCCAGTTCTGGACGCTGTTCGTCGGCTTCCACACCACCTTCCTCGTCCAGCACTGGCTGGGCGTGGCGGGCATGCCCCGGCGGTACGCGGACTACCTGGCGGCGGACGGCTTCACGGTGCTCAACACCGTCTCGACGATCGGGGCGTTCCTCCTGGGCCTGTCCACCCTGCCGTTCCTCTGCAACGTCTGGCGGACCGCGAGGTACGGGGACCGGGTGACGGCCGACGACCCCTGGGGCTTCGGCCGTTCCCTGGAGTGGGCGACCTCCTGCCCGCCGCCGCGGCACAACTTCGCGACTCTCCCGCGGATCCGCTCCGAGTCCCCCGCCTTCGACCTGCACCACCCGGAGGTCGCCGCCCTCGACCACGCGCGGGCGACGGGCCGCCGCGACGTCGTGGACCCCGGCCCCTGAACGGGCCCCGAACCGGTGCGGGACGCCCGCTGCGCGGCCGTGCCTTCACCCCTTGGCCCGCAGCCTCTTGCGGAGCCTGCGGGCGCGCCGCTTCGCCGCGCGGGCGAGGTCCTTGCTCGCGTACACGGCGCCGACCCCCAGGCCGCCGGCCCGCCGCCCGGCCGCGCGCAGCCGGCCCGCGGGCCCCGAACGGCGCTCCAGCAGCTCCTCCAGCATGCGTTCGCAGGCCAGCGCGATCTCGGCCGGGTCGTACCGGGCACCCTTCTCCAGGGCCGCCCGGCCCATCCGCCGGCGCAGTTCGTCGTCGTTGATCAGCCGAAGCATCGCCGCGGCCAGCGCGTCGACGTCCTTCGGCGGCACCAGCAGGCCGTCCACTCCATCGGTGATGATCTCGCCGGGGCCGAGCGGGCAGTCGGTGCTGACGACCGGGAGACCGACGCGCATGGCCTCGACGATGGTCATGCCGAACGACTCCAAGCTGGAGGAGACGGCGAGCAGCGAGCCCTTGGCCATCTCCGGCTCGATCCGCGCCGCCGTGCCCATCATCGTGACCTTGTCGCCGATCTCCAGGCTCTCGATGAGCTGCCGCAGCTTCTCCTCCTGCGCTCCGCCGCCGTACAGCCGCAGGCCCCAGTCCGGGCGTTCCGCGGCGACCTTGGTGAAGGCCCTGATGAGATCTCCGTAGCGCTTCACCGGGGCCAACCGGCCGGCGGCGACGACGTACTTGGCGTCCAGCGTGCTGGGCGCGACCCCCGGGTCGGGGACGCTGTTCGGCAGGGCGACCACCCGCACCCCGGGTAGCCGCAGTCGGCGCCGGTAGGACTCGGCGTCGGCGGCGGTCGTCGTGGTGACCGCGTCCAGCCGGGGGTAGAGCCGGCGCAGCGTGAGGACCAGCGGCACGGAGTGGGTCTCCAGCGTCAGGTGCTCCTGTGCGACCCGTATCACGTGACGCGGCGCCTGCCGCGCGATGTGGACGTTCAACCCGGGGCGCGTGCCGATGACGACATCGGAGTCGAGTGCCGCGAGGTAGGCGCCGATCCGCTGGTCGGTGAGGAGGCTGTACTGCTCGTAGCGGTTCTCGCCGGACGGGAAGACCTTGGCGGGCCGGTGGTAGAGCGGGTTCTCGAGGTCGCTCGTCGCGCTTTTCCGACGCAGATCCACCAGGTGGCGCAGCCCGACCCGGGGGTCGAGGGCGAAGACGGGGTCCTGACGGTGGCGGAACACGGAGACGATCTCGACCTCGTGCCGCTCGGCCAGGGCACCGGCCAGGTTGTACGTCGTGCGGATGGTGCCCCCGACTCCGTACGCGTTGTGGATCAGTATCGAAATGCGCATGCGTCCCCGCGTTCGTCTTCTCCCCGCGGACTCGCGTCCGCCCTCGTGGTGGCTAGACCGCGCCCCCGACTCGCGGGTTGCGTCTGTTCACCTTCCCGTTTCATCGCCGTGTCCCCGCTGTGATGTTTCTGTGGATCCGCATGACATCCTCCCCGGGGCGCGCGCCCGTCCGGCACGGGAGGACCGGCTGCTGCGCATCAAGGCGACCGCGCTCCCTATCGCTTCCCTCGGCGGTCACGCCCTCCCGCCCCCGTCCGCGATGTCACCCCACCAGGCTACGGACCGGCACGGACGGTGGCTGACGGATGACTCCGCGCCACGCGCCGCGGAGAGGCGAGAGCGTCGGCGGACCGCACGACCCCGTTCCCGCCTCCGGCCCGCACTGGGACGGTGGGGTACCCGTGCCCCGTCGCGGGCCGCGGCCGCCGCGGGGGCGGGATGAGCGAGAACAAGGAACCCCGCGAGCCCGTACGAGGCCGCGGACGCCCGGCACCGCGGCGTCCCGGGGCCGGAGTCCCCAGCGGCCGTTCGGCTGTGGGCCGGCTGTCCCGCCGTCTCGCTCCCTTCGGTCGCAAAGCGGCGGGCTGCGGAGGGGAGGGTGGCGGACTGGGGCTCGTTGGCGGTGTGCGGGTGGGTGCGTGGCGGGCGTTCAGGCGCCGGAGCGGGTTCCCACTCCGGTGGCGGGGGTCCCGTTGCCGTCCGCGCGTATAGATGGCTGGTTGCGACGCCCACTCTGAGTGGTGGGCGCGCCTGCCGTGACCGGCGTCTGCGGCTGATCCGGGGTGCTGTTGAGCGGCCTGCGGGACATCGGGCTCGCTTTCGCCGATATGTTCGGCGGAAGAGAGCCCGTTCTTTGTGCCGGGGGACATCGGGCTCGCTTTCACCGACTATGTCGGCGAAACAGAGCCCGATCTCGTAAAGCCACCCGCCGAGCCCGGTGCCCGCCGGGGAATCACCCGCAGACGCCGGTTACGGTGGGCGCGCCATCCACGAAGGGTGGGCGTGGCAACCGGCCATCTATACCCGCGGACGGCAACGAGACCGACAGCCCACGAACAACCGACCCCGCTCCGGCGCCTGAACCCCCGCCGACCACCGACCCGCACAGCGCCAACCGGCCCCGAGCCCCCACCCTCCCATCCGCAGCCCGCCGCTGTGCGACCGAAGGGAGCGAGACGGCGAGAGAGCCGAATCCCCACCGCCCCCACGGCCCCGCTCCACCTCGCGAGGCGGTTCGCCGCGCCCGTCAGGCGGCGCCGGGAGCGACCCGGAAGGTAGGGGTCGGGCGGGCTCATCTCGGCAGGCGCACCAGGGTTCCGGGCGTGAGCTGCCGGGCCGGGTCGGACCCGATGACGTCCTGGTTGAGCCGGTACAGCTCGGCGGCGCCGCCGCTGACGTTGAAGCGCCGGGCGATGGTCTCCAGGGTCTCGCCGGGCTGGACGGCGTGCGCCCGGCCGGAGAGCCGCAGGCGCTGCGCGCAGGTCGGCCAGGCCTCCCAGCCCTGGTCGCGCAGGATCTCCTCGGCGACCCTCACCTGCTGGTCCGGCGTGGCCCGGTCGGGCCGGGCGGCCAGGTCGAGTCCGCCGTGCTCGACCCAGGTGGGCTGGAAGATCTGCAGCCCGCCGTAGAAGCCGTTTCCGGTGTTGGTGTTCCAGCGGTTGCTGCTCTCGCACGTCGCCAGTTCCACCCAGACGGGGGCGTGCCCGTCGGCCTGCGCGGCCTGGGGGGCGAGGGCCGCCCATGTGGCCAGCAGAGTGAGCGCGGTCACCGCGAGACGGCGGGGACGGGACATGGGGGTCAGATTAGGGACGGCACGGCGCGCGTCGTCGCGCGCCGCGCCGGGTCGGGCGCCCCGGCCCACCCGGTCGGAGTACATCGGAGTACAACCGCCGGATGGGCCGGGGGCACGGAAGGTCAGACCGAGAGCCGCTGACCCGGGAAGATCAGGTTCGGGTCGGCGCCGATGACGGACCGGTTGACGGCGTAGAGCTTCTTCCAGGTCGTGCCGTGGGCGGCGGCGATGCCGCTCAGGGTGTCACCGCCGCGGACGTGGTAGTCGCCGTGCCCCTTCGCACGGCCCTGGCCCCGGTCGGAGTGACCGGTGGTGCCCCGCGCGTCCCTCGCGGGCGCCGGCGCGGTGTGCCGCTTCGCCCTGGGCACGGCCGGGGCGGTGCCGCGGCCGGGCGCGCTCCCGTAGGCGCCGGCACGGGCGGAGCAGGTCGGCCAGGCGCCCCAGCCCTGCGCCCGCTGCACCTTGGTGGCGACGGCGATCTGCTGTGCGCGGCTCGCCCGGTCGGCGGTCGCCGCGTACGCGGAGCCGCCGTAGGCGCGCCAGGTCCCGGCGGAGAACTGGAGTCCTCCGTAGTACCCGTTGCCGGTGTTGATGTGCCAGTTCCCGCCGCTCTCGCAGTTCGCGATGCGGTCCCAGACCCCGCTGTCGGCGGCCTTCGCGGGCCCCGCGACGGCCAGCAGGGCCAGCGGGGTCAGCACGGTGACACCGGCTGCGACTGCGGACTGACGGTACTTGGCTGATACGGCCATGGAATCCCTCTCCACGGACCCGGGGTTCCCCCATGGCGCCGTACCCGCGGTACGGCGTCCGACGGACGGGGGCCCCGCGCATCGGGCGCGGTTCCCGTCCCCTTCGCTCGCCGGCCGATGACGTTCCGATCCACCGTCACCCTCGGTACGAGCTCTCCCGGGCGGTGCTCTCTGCACACGGCGGGCAAATCTAGGCAGAGTCGCGTTCGGTCACCAAGCAAATCGCCTCCGATGCAGGCCACTTGAGGGTTACCCGAAGTAACGACCTATTTAGGACACCGGATTGATGGTGCTTTATACGTCATGTCCGTACGGCGCATATGCGCCATGTGACCCGTCTCATAGGCGTGGGGGCTTTCCACGGTGAAAGGTGGGACATGGAGTGACCGGCTCCGCACCGCCGCTCACACTCCGCACGTGGACACACGAGCGCGTGCGAAGAAAGCCGTGACTCCCGCCACAGATCGGCCGTTGTCACTATGTGCCGGGCGAGGCCCGGCAAAGGAGCCCGTAGCCGTACATTTCCAAGGAGGCTTCAGTGCCGCCCATGCTCGACGTCAGCGACGAGGTACGAGCCGAGATCGGCGATGAGGAGGCGGCACGCCTGCTGGCCGGCGAAAGCGCGCCCGGCACGTACGACTGCACTTCCTGCCGCACCCCGGGGGACACCGCCACGGAGCGCACCAGCACGGTGCTCTTCGTCGGCGAGGAGACCGCCGTGCTCGCCTTCGCCCACGCGACCTGCATCCCCTCCCAGGTCGTGCCGGTCTCGGAGGAGCAACTGCAGGGCGCGGTGCAGAGCATCGCCGGCGAGGACCCGTCCGGTTCCACCGCGGCCGGTGCCACGCCTCGCCAGGCGGTGCTCGGCATCACCTGCGGTCTCGTCCTGGTCAAGGACGAGGTGTGCCCCGCCCTGGTCATCGAACCGACCGGCCCGATCGCCCGGCCCGGCGAGACCGGTCCCGGCGACGACTTCCTGCCGATCCTCATCGAGCAGGGCTTCCTCCCGGTGAGCGACCTCCCCACCCCGCCCTCCCCGCTGCCCGGCTGGTCCGTGCTGCTGGCCATGGGGCAGCTGCACGCGATCCTGCAGCCGGGTTCGGCCGGCGCCTGGTGGCAGGCGCACCAACCGCTCGCGGTGAGCGAGGGCTGGCGCCAGGCGGTCAACAAGTCCAACGAGGTGTACGTGTACGCCGCCCCGCACGGCTCCATCGGCCAGCAGCCCCGCGAGGACCTGCTGCGCGACGCCCTGGAGCGCGCGTGCGCGAACGGACTCCTCGTCGGTGCGACGATGCCGCTCTCCGGCACCTGATCCACCCGGATCCGGCCAAAGGCGCGTACGGAGGCCCGTACGCGCCTTTGGCCTATGGCAGTGCATATGCGTGATTCATCCGTACGCCCCGCATCCCCGCAGATGAGCCGCTCGTTGGCACGATGTGCACACCTTTGACGCTTCCTCACGAGCCCCGTACCGCAGCCCCATTCCCCCCATGCGCACCGCGCAGGAGGCGTCCTTGAGTGAGGGCACGCCGATCTACGACGCGCTCTACTCCGAATACCGCAGGCTCTTCCGCACCCTTCCCGGCGACCGCACCGGCGAGGAGGACCTGCAGTTCAACGGCTTCGCCGACCGCGGCGGTTCCTCTTCCCCCTACCGCTCCGGGCGCCACCGCGGCGACCTCCCGGCCCTCCCCCCGGGCCTCGCCGAGAACCGCATGCACGGGCTCTAGCGGCCCCCGCACGAAGAACCGCCCGCCCGGACCGCCCCGACGAGGGAGCGACCAGGCGGGCGGCACCATGTCCGGTCCCCGCGGGGCTACTTCTTGCGGCCGCGCTTCTCCCGCACCCGCACCGACACCTGGATCGGCGTGCCCTCGAACCCGAACTCCTCGCGCAGCCGCCGCTCGATGAAGCGGCGGTAGCCCGCCTCCAGGAAGCCGGAGGCGAAGAGCACGAAGCGCGGGGGCTTGGTGCCGGCCTGGGTGCCGAAGAGGATGCGGGGCTGCTTGCCGCCGCGGATCGGGTGGGGGTGGGCGGCGACGAGCTCGCCCAGGAAGGCGTTGAGGCGGCCGGTCGGCACCCGGGTCTCCCAGCCCGCCAGGGCCGTCTCGATGGCCGGGACCAGCTTCTCCATGTGGCGGCCGGTGCTGGCGGAGACGTTGACCCGGGGGGCCCACTGGATCTGCACCAGGTCCTTCTCGATCTCGCGCTCCAGGTAGTAGCGCCGCTCCTCGTCCAGCAGGTCCCACTTGTTGTAGGCGATGACGAGGGCGCGGCCCGCCTCGACGGCGAGCGAGATGATCCGGGTGTCCTGCTCGGCCAGCGTCTCGCTCGCGTCGATCAGGACGACGGCGACCTCCGCCTTCTCCAGCGCGGCCGCGGTGCGCAGCGAGGCGTAGTAGTCCGCGCCCTCCTGGAGGTGGACCCGGCGGCGGATGCCCGCGGTGTCCACGAACTTCCAGGTCTTGCCGCCGAGTTCGATGAGTTCGTCGACCGGGTCGCGGGTCGTGCCGGCCAGTTCGTTGACGACGACGCGCTCCTCGCCGGCCACCTTGTTCAGCAGCGAGGACTTGCCGACGTTCGGGCGGCCGATGAGCGCCACCCGGCGGGGGCCGCCGACGGTGTTGCCGAAGGACTGCATCGGCGCCTCGGGGAGCGCCTCCAGCACCGCGTCCAGCAGGTCGCCCGTACCGCGGCCGTGCAGCGACGAGACCGGGTAGGGCTCGCCGAGGCCGAGGTTCCACAGCATGGCGGCGTCCGCCTCGCCCGAGGGGCCGTCGACCTTGTTGGCGCACAGCACGACCGGCTTGCCGGCCCTGCGGAGCAGCTTGACCACGGCCTCGTCGGTGTCCGTCGCGCCGACCTTGGCGTCGACGACGAAGACCACGGCGTCGGCGGCCTCGATCGCGAACTCCGCCTGCGCGGCGACGGACGCGTCGATGCCGAGCACGTCCTGCTCCCAGCCGCCGGTGTCGACGACCTTGAAGCGGCGGCCGTTCCAGTCGGCCTCGTACGTGACGCGGTCGCGGGTGACGCCGGGCCGGTCCTCGACGACCGCCTCGCGGCGGCCGATGATCCGGTTGACGAGTGTCGACTTGCCGACGTTCGGGCGGCCGACGACCGCGACCACCGGCAGCGGGCCGTGGCCCGCCGCCGCGAGGTCACCCGCGACGTCGTCGAGGTCGAAGCCCTCCTCGGCGGCGAGCTCCATGAACTCGGCGTACTCGGCGTCGTCGAGCGCGCCGACTTCGCCGTACTCGTTCTCGATGTCCATGAAAGCTTCTCCGTCGATCGTCAAATGTGCGGGGGCTGCATGCCCCAGTGTGGATCAGGCCGGCGCTAGGAGGCGCGGCCCGTGGTACGCCGGGCGTACTCGAGGTGGCCGGTCAGGTGCTTCTGGATGCGCACGGTGGCGGCGTCCAGCGCCGTACGGGTACGGCGCCCGGTGCCGTCACCGGCGTCGAACGGGTCGCCGAAGACGACGTCGACCCGGCCCCGCAGCGGCGGCAGGCCGCGGATCAGCCGTCCCGGCCGGGACGTGCCGAGGACCGCGACCGGCACTATGGGCGCGCCGGAGCGCACCGCGAAGTAGGCCAGGCCCGCCCGCAGGTCGGCGAAGTCGCCCTCGCCCCGGGTGCCCTCGGGGAAGATCCCGAGCACCCCGCCGCGCTCCAGCACGCCGAGCGCGGTGGTCACCGCGTTGCGGTCGGTGCTGTGGCGGTCCACCGGGAGCTGGCCGATCCCGCGCAGGAACGGATCCAGCGGCCCGACGAACGCCTCCTTCTTGATCAGGAAGTGCACCGGGCGCGGGCAGGTGCCCATCAGCACCGGCCCGTCCACGTAGTGCGCGTGGTTCACGGCCAGGATCACCGGGCCCGCGGCGGGCAGCCGCCAGCCGCCGAGCACCCTGGGGCGCCACAGGCTGTTGATGATCCCGATGCCGAGGCGACGGCCGACCGCCGCGCCCTTCGGCCCCGGAACCGCGGAGGAGTCGCTCACGAAGCCGCCCGCTTCTCCTCGATCAGGGTGACGACGCACTCGATGACCTGGTCGAGGGTGAGCTCGCTGGTGTCGACCTCTATGGCGTCGTCCGCCTTCGCCAGGGGGGAGGTCTTGCGGCCGGAGTCGGCCGCGTCCCGCCGCACGAGGGCGTCCCGGGTCGCCGTGAGGTCGACCTCGCCGGTGCCGGCGGCCTTCAGCTCGCCGCCGCGGCGGGCGGCGCGCGCCTCGGGGGACGCGGTGAGGAAGATCTTCACGGTGGCGTCCGGCAGCACGGTCGTGCCGATGTCCCGGCCCTCGACGACGATGCCGGCGGACGCCCCGGCGGCGGCGTCGCGCTGCAGACCGACCAGGCGGGTGCGCACCTCGGGCACCGCGCTGACGGCGCTGACCGCGGAGGTGACCTCCTGGGTGCGGATCGGGCCGGAGGCGTCCACGCCGTCCACCGTGATCGTGGGCGCCGTGGGATCGGCCCCGGAGATGATCACCGGCTTCTCGGCGGCGGTCGCCACCGCGGCCGCGTCGTTCACGTCCACACCGTTGCTCAGCATCCACCAGGTCATGGCCCGGTACTGCGCCCCGGTGTCGAGGTAGCTCAGGCCGAGCTTGGCCGCGACCGCCTTCGAAGTGCTGGACTTGCCAGTGCCCGAGGGGCCGTCGATCGCGACGATCACCGGATTCGACACAGTGGGGGGACCTTCCTGGTGCGTGGAGCGGAGACACGGTTGGCGCAATGCCATCCCCACAAGGTTACCGGCCCACCCATTCGGCTCCGTACCACGATTTCCCCGGCCCCCCGCTCAGGCGCGCAGCGACCAGCCTCGCTCGCGCAGCGCCACCGACAGGCGCGCCGCCGCGGCGGGCTCCACCATCAGCTGCACCAGGCCCGCCTGCTGCCCGGTCGAGTGCTCGATCCGCACGTCCTCGATGTTGACGCCCGCCGCTCCCGCGTCCGCGAAGAGTCGCGCCAGCTCTCCCGGCTGGTCCCCGATGAGGACGGCGACGACGTCGTAGGTCTTGGGGGCGGAGCCGTGCTTGCCGGGGACCTTGGCCTGGCCCGCGTTGCCGCGGCGCAGCAGGTCCTCGATGCCGGAGACGCCGTCGCGGCGCTTGGCGTCGTCGGCGGACTGCAGGGCCCGCAGGGATTCGACGGTCTCCGTCAGGTCGGCGGCGATCTCGGCGAGGACGTCGGCGACCGGACCCGGGTTGGCGGAGAGGATGTCGATCCACATGCCGGGCTGGGAGGCCGCGACCCTGGTGACGTCGCGGATGCCCTGCCCGCACAGGCGCACCGCGCTGTCCTCGGCGTGCTGGAGGCGCGCGGCGACCATGCTGGAGACGAGTTGCGGGGTGTGCGAGACGAGCGCGACGGCGCGGTCGTGGGCCTCGGCGTCCATCACGACCGGGACGGCGCGGCAGAGCGCGACCAGTTCCAGGGCGAGGTTGAGCACCTCGGTCTCGGTGACCGGGGTCGGGGTGAGCACCCAGGGGCGGCCCTCGAACAGGTCGGCGGTCGCGGCCAGGGGGCCGGAGCGCTCGCGGCCGGACATGGGGTGCGTGCCGATGTACGAGGTCAGGTCGCAGCCGAGCGCCTCCAGGTCGCGGCGTGGGCCGGCCTTGACGCTGGCGACGTCGAGGTAGCCGCGGGCGAGCCCGCGGCGCTGGGCGTCGGCGACGGTCGTGCCGACGTGCCCCGGCGGTACGGCGATGATCGCCAGGTCGACGGGGCCGGCGGGAGGATCGTCGGTGCCCGCGCCGAGCGCGGCGGCGGTGCGCACCACGGCGGGGTCGT
The DNA here is from genome assembly GCF_040638135.1 of Streptomyces sp. NPDC026673. Classification (NCBI taxonomy): domain Bacteria; kingdom Bacillati; phylum Actinomycetota; class Actinomycetes; order Kitasatosporales; family Streptomycetaceae; genus Streptomyces; species Streptomyces sp. NPDC026673. Next base: position 75,857 of record NZ_JBEZXR010000024.1, read on the forward strand.
GGTCCTCCAGGTGGACCTCGACGCCTCGCGCTGCGAGTGCGAGGGCGGCGGAGGTGCCGATGAGGCCGGTGCCGATGACGAGGGCGGTTCTCACTGGGCGATGTCCTTGCGGAGGGCGGCCGCGGCGCCGAGGTAGACGTGCGAGATCTCGCCCTTGGACAGGTCGGTCTCGATGTGGGCGAGGATGCGCACGACCCGGGGCATGGCGCCGGCGATGTCCAGCTCCTGCGCGCAGATCAGCGGTACGTCGGTGATGCCGAGCTTGCGCGCCGCGACCGCGGGGAAGTCGCTGTGCAGGTCGGGGGTGGCGGTGAACCAGACGCTGATCAGGTCGTCCGTCGCGATGCCGTTGCGCTCGAGGATGGCGGTGAGCAGCTCGGCGACCTGCTCGTGCATGTGCTCCGCCTCGTCCCGCTCCAGCTGGACGGCTCCGCGGACCGCTCGTACCGCCACGTCATCGCTCCCTGTGTTGCTGCGCGTACGTACCTGGTCAGCGTAGTCGCGGGGGACGGGGTGCGGCGGACACGCCCGCCCTGCGAGACGCGGGCGGTGCCGCGGTACACCATGAAGCATGATCTACCACCTGGTTCCGCTGGACGACTGGCTGCGCGACCCGGACCGCCCGTACGCGCCCTCGTCGCTCGCCGAGGACGGGTTCGTGCACTGCGCGCCCGACGAGGCGGTGGCGCTCGCCGTCGCCGACGCCTTCCACCGGGGCACCCCGGGCCCGCTGATGGTGCTGCTGATCGACGAGGAGGCCCTGGAGGCCCGTGTGCTCTGGGAGGACGCCGATCCGGTGCCTCCGCCCGGAGTGCCGGAGGAGACGCGTTTCCCGCATGTGTACGGCCGGATCAACCGCAGTGCGGTGGTGGGGATGCTGGAGGTGCAGCGGGACCCGGAGGGGCGCGCCCTGGGGCTCGCGGTGTGGTCATAGGCGCCGGTTTTGTCCTGACCCGCCCCTGGACGCGGGGCCGGGGATCCGCTTCGATGGTTCCCTGACCGCGCGGCCTCGGGGGAGGCGGAGATGCAGCGTTCCGGACCGCTCTACACGCTCCTCGCGGGGCTGGTACTCGCGCTGATCATGCTGTCGCTCAACGCGACGACGGAGACCCGGCCGGTGGTGGACGTGAAGGGCGGCGACCCGGCGCCCGCGACCCGGTCGCCGTCCTCCGCCACTCCGTCCGCCGCCCCACCCTCCTCCGCCCCCGCGGCCTCCCCGTCCCGTACCACCGCCGTCCCGCGCCCGGACGCGGACTACGCCGGCCGCACCGGCGACAAAGCGGCGAGCGTGGCGATCGCGCTGCGCAAGGGCAAGGCCGTCGCGTACGTCTGCGACGGACGGACGAAGGAGGCCTGGCTGCGCGGCGACGTCGGGGACGACGGCGGCATGCGTCTCACCGGCGACCGGGGCGCCCGGCTGGAGGGCACCCTGAAGGACGGCCGGATCACCGGCGCGGTGCGGCTCACCGGCCTGCGGCAGCCCTTCACCGCGGACCGGGCGGCCAAACCCTCCGGCCTGTACCGCGCGACCGCCTCCGTACGCGGGGCGGCGGTCGTCGGCGGCTGGATCGTGCTGCCGGGCGGCGCGCAGGTCGGCATCGTCTCGCGCGACGGCGAACCGTCCGCGGCGCCCGCCATCGACACCGCCACCGGCGCCGTGACCGTCGACGGCACACAGCTCACCGCACGCCCGATCCCCTGACCGCCCGCAGGCAGCAGCAGGAGCGCCCCATGAGCGTGGACCCGAACGCCGCCACCACCTCCTTCCCGGCCCCGCCGCCGCGCGGCGGGGCACGCCGCGCGGCCGCCGCCTACCTCGTGCCGGCCCTGGTCGCCGCGGCGGTCGGGGTCGGGCTCGGCGCGTACGGCAAGGTGCACGACCCGGCCGGCACCGCCTTCAACCTGGCCGGCTTCTCCAGCACCGGCGCGGTCAAGTCGTGGCTCGCCACGGCCGCCTTCGCCTTCGCCCTGGTGCAGCTCGCCTCCGCCCTGGTGATGTACGGCAAGGTGCCGGGAGTCCGCGCCCCCTCCTGGACCGGCGGGCTGCACCGCTGGTCGGGGCGGATCGCCTTCCTGCTGTCCGTGCCCGTCGCGGTCCACTGCCTCTACGCGTTGGGCTATCAGACGTACAGCAGCCGCGTGATGTGGCACTCGCTGCTCGGGTGCTTCTTCTTCGGGGCCTTCAGCGCCAAGATGCTGCTGTTGCGGACCGAGCGGCTGCCCTCCTGGCTGCTGCCGGTCGTCGGCGGGCTGGTCTTCACGGCACTGACGGTGCTGTGGCTGACCTCCGCGCTGTGGTTCTTCCGTACGGTCGGGGTGACGACATGAAGCGACGCATGGTGCTGGTGTCCACGGTGGCACTGGCGGGGTGCAGCAAGTACGGCGAAGAGGGCTCGCCCCCGGCGGCGAGCTCCGTGGCGGCCTCCGCGCCGCCGGCGTCCGCCGAGGGCGAGGTGCTGGTGAAGGCGGCCGACGTGCCGGTGGGCGGCGGAACGGTGATCGCGGAGAAGAAGATCGTGGTGACGCAGCCCGAGGCGGGCGAGTTCAAGGCCTTCTCGGCGGTCTGCACCCACCAGGGCTGCATCGTCAAGGACGTCTCGGGCGGCACCATCAACTGCCCCTGCCACGGCAGCAAGTACCGCGTCGCCGACGCCTCGGTGGCCGCCGGACCGGCCCCGAAGCCGCTGGCGCCGCAGGCCATCACCGAAAAAGGCGGGGAGATCCTCCTCGCGTAGCCCGTACGATCCGCGTTCATGCGCGACCACGACCTCGTACGCCACCACACCGTCTACGCCTGCGTCATGGGCTCGCGCGCCTTCGGCCTGGCCACGGACGGCAGCGACACCGACCGGCGCGGGGTCTACGTCGCGCCCACCGCGCTGTTCTGGCGCTTCGACAAGCCGCCCACGCACGTCGAGGGCCCGGCCGAGGAGCAGTTCTCCTGGGAGCTGGAGCGCTTCTGCGAACTCGCCCTGCGCGCCAACCCCAACATCCTGGAGTGCCTCCACTCCCCGCTGGTCGAGCACGTCGACGACACCGGGAGGGAACTGCTCGCGCTGCGCGGCGCCTTCCTGTCCCGGCAGGCCCACGAGACCTTCGGCCGCTACGCCACGGGCCAGCTGCGGAAGCTCGAGGCCGACGTCCGCACGCACGGCGCGCCCCGCTGGAAGCACGCCATGCACCTGCTCCGGCTGCTGATCAGCTCCCGCGACCTGCTGCGCACCGGCGAACTGCGCATCGAGGTCGGGGAGCACCGCGAGCGGCTGCTGGCGGTCAAGCGCGGCGAGGTCGGCTGGCCGGAGACGGAGTCCTGGATGCTCCGGCTGCACGACGAGGGCGCGGCCGCCGCCTCGCGCAGCCCGCTCCCGGCCGAGCCGGACCGGGCCCGCGTCGAGGACTTCCTGGTCCGGGTCCGGCGGGCGTCAGCCGCCGGCGCCGTCCCAGAGGGCGCCGAGGGCCAGTAGCTCGTCGCGGTACTCGATCCGCTCCACCCACTCGTCCGGCCAGGCCGCCAGGCCGTGGTGCGCGCCGGCGAAGGCGCCCGCCAGGCAGGCGATGGAGTCGGAGTCCCCGGAGGAGCACGCGGCCCGGCGTACGGCGGTGACCGGCTCGTCGGGGAAGAGCAGGAAGCACAGCAGACCGGTCGCCAGGGCCTCCTCGGCGATCCAGCCGGCGCCCGTGGCCAGGCAGGGGTCCGCCTCCCGGTCCGGCGCCGCGAGCGCCGCCTCCAGCCGGTCCAGCACCCCGAGGCACTCGTCCCAGCCGCGCCGGATGTAGGCCGTCGGGCCGTGGTCGTGGGCGAGCATCCACAGGTCGCCGAGCCACCACTCGTGGTAGGTGTCGCGCTGCTCCGCCGCGTAGCGGCGCAGCAGGCCGGTGAGTTCCCCGGGGGCCGTACCCTGCGCCAGCAGGTGGACCGCGTGCGCGGTCAGGTCGCTCGCCGCCAGGGCGGTGGGGTGGCCGTGCGTGAGCGCGGACTGCAACTGCGCCGCCCCCGCCCGCTCGTCGGGCCGCAGCCCGGGCACGAGGCCGACCGGCGCGACCCGCATGTTCGCACCGCAGCCCTTGGAGCCGGTCTGGCTGGCCTCCTGCCAGCGCCGGTCCGGCGGGTGGTCCAGCTTCTCGCAGGCGATCAGGCAGGTCCGGCCCGGGGCACGGTTGTTGTCGGGCGAGTGGTACCAGTCCACGTACTCCTCGCGCACCGGCCGGGCCAGCCGCGACGGCGTCAGCGGGCCGCGCTCCAGGGCGGTGCGCAGCCCGCGGCCGAGGGCGAGCGTCATCTGAGTGTCGTCCGTGACGAAGGCCGGGCGGGGCAGTTCCATACCGCGCCAGGGACCGCACTTGGCGAGGATCGACGGGACGTCGTTGAACTCCGTGGGGAACCCGAGCGCGTCGCCGATCGCGAGTCCGGCCATCGCCCCGGCCGCGGGACGGCGGCCGGCCGTCGCGGGGCTCACGCGGCGGCCGTCCGGGTGCGGACGACCAGGTCGTGCAGGGCGTCGTAGGCCGTCGGCTCGGCCGGGAGCCGGGAGTCCCGCTGCGCGTCGTCCAGGGCGGCCTGGAGGACGCCGACGTCGGCACGGACCCGGCGCGGGTCGAGGTCCATCGCGAGGCCGTGCTCGGCGTCGGCCTTCTCGTCGATGAGTTCGCGGACGTATCCGGGGGCGGTGACGTGCTCCAGCAGCGTCGGCAGGTGCGCCTCGACGGTGCCGGTGCGCATCAGGTGGATGCCGGTCAGCAGCACCCGGAAGGTGTACAGCAGCGGCTTGAGCTGGTCGGTCTTCTCGTACAGCTCCCACTGGGTACGGGCGAAGCCCCGGTAGTGGTGGGCGTGGTGGCTGGTGATGACACCGGGCGCCAGGTCGACCAGCTGGGCGTGGACGCCACTGGTGTCCACCACGAGCGGGGAGAGCAGCTGCTCCAGCACATAGCCGTTGCGCCGCAGCATCAGCCGGGCGAACTTCAGCAGGTCGTGGGTGACCAGGTCGAGTTCGAGGCCGTCCCGCTCCCACATGCGGGTCTGGGTCTCCTCGCCCTCCCGCAGCCCGATCAGGTCGGACAGCGGGAGGAGGTGGACGCCGCGCAGGTCCACGTCGGAGTCGCGGGACGGGAAACCGTACAGGTGCGCACCGGAGACGGTGGCGAACAGCAGCGGGTGTCCCTGCCGGGCGAGGGCCGGGCCGAGTTCGGGCAGCCCGGCCTCGCGCAGGCGGTCGGCGTGGATGGTCATGGCGCCATCCTTCCCGGAACGGCGGCCTCCGGGAAAGCCTTTATCCGATGAGAAGCCGATCAGAGGGCCGGTCCGGTACGGGACGCGGACCGGCCGGGACCGGACGGGGTCAGAGGTCGACCTCGCGCATCAGCATGCCCACCTCGGTGTTGGTGAGCCGGCGCAGCCAGCCCGACTTCTGGTCGCCGAGCGCGATCGGGCCGAAGCTGGTGCGGACCAGCTTGTCGACCGGGAAGCCCGCCTCGGCCAGCATGCGGCGCACGATGTGCTTGCGGCCCTCGTGCAGGGTGACCTCGACGAGGTAGTTCTTGCCCGTCTGCTGCACGACGCGGAAGCTGTCGGCGCGGGCGTAGCCGTCCTCCAGCTGGATGCCGTTCTTGAGCTGCTTGCCGATGTCGCGCGGCAGCACGCCGTTGATCGCGGCGAGGTAGGTCTTCTGCACGCCGTAGCGGGGGTGGGTGAGGCGGTGGGCCAGCTCGCCATGGTTGGTGAGCAGGATGATGCCCTCGGTCTCGGTGTCCAGCCGCCCGACGTGGAAGAGCCGGGTCTCGCGGTTGGTGACGTAGTCGCCGAGGCACTGGCGGCCCTCGGGGTCCTCCATCGTGGATACGACGCCGGCCGGCTTGTTCAGGGCGAAGAACAGGTACGACTGCGTGGCGACGGTCAGCCCGTCGACGCGAACCTCGTCCTTGGCGGGGTCGACGCGCAGGCCCTGCTCGGTGACGATCTTGCCGTTCACCTCGACGCGCCGCTGCTCGATCAGCTCCTCGCAGGCACGGCGCGAGCCCATGCCCGCCCGGGCCAGCACCTTCTGCAGCCGCTCGCCCTCCTGCTCGGCGCCCGGGAAGGTCTTGGGCAGGTTCAGCTTGGGCTTGCTGTGCCGCTCGCGGTTGCGCTCCTCGATCTGGGCGTCCAGCTCGCGCGGGCGCGCCGGTACGGACTTGCGGGGCTTGCCGGAGGCACCGCCCGGCTTCCCGGAGGCACCGCCCGGCTTGCCGCCGGTCCTGCCCTTGCCTGCCCCGCCCGGGCCGCCGGAGCCGCCGACGTCGTAGCGGCGCTCCTCCGGACGGGGCCGGCCGGCGCGCTTCTGCTGGTCGTCGCGCTGCCCCCCGCTCCTCGACCGGGAGGTCCCCCCGTCGCCGCCCCGGGAATTCCGGTTGCCGCCGCTGTTCCTGCCGCTGCCGCTACTGCTTCGCATCAAGTATCCGTCGTCGAGTCCGGGTCGAATGAGGGGACGCCCTCCAGGGAGTCCGCCTCGACGGCGTCCGCCTCCGGGAGGAAGGGGGCGAGCTCGGGCAGCTCGTCCAGGCCGCGCAGGCCCATCCGCTCCAGGAAGTAGTTCGTCGTCCTGTACAGGATCGCACCTGTCTCGGCTTCCGTCCCACACTCCTCCACCAGACCCCGCTGCAGAAGGGTGCGCATCACGCCGTCGCAGTTGACCCCGCGCACCGCGGAGACGCGGGAACGGCTGACCGGCTGGCGGTACGCGACGACGGCCAGCGTCTCCAGCGCGGCCTGGGTGAGCCGGGCCTGCTGCCCGTCCAGGACGAACTTCTCGACGGCCGCGGCGTAGGCGGGCCGGGTGTAGAAGCGCCAGCCGCCCGCGACCAGCCGCAGGTCGAAGCCGCGCCCTTGGGCGGCGTACTCCTCGGCGAGGTCGTGGAGGGCGAGGGCGACCTCCCTGCGCGGGCGGTCCAGCACCTTCGAGAGCGTCTCCTCGGTGACGGGCTCGTCCACGACCATCAGCACCGCCTCCAGGGCGGGCCGCAGCTCCAGCTCCGCCACGGACAGCAGTCCCGCGGGCGCGGCCTCCGTCGCTTCCTCGGTCATGCCTTCCCGTCCTTCCCGGCGGCCGGCTCCTGGTCGAATTCATCGGTGACGAGCGGCTGGTCCGGTGCCGCCTCGCCGCCCGTCCAGCGGACCTGGAGCGTACCCAGGGCCTCCTCCTGGTCGAGCGCGACCGCCTTCTCCCGGTAGAGCTCCAGGAGGGCCAGGAAGCGCGCCACGACCGTCAGCGTGTCCGGGGCGTCGAAGGTGAGCTCCCGGAAGGTCGCCTCGCCGCGCTCGCGCAGCATCGCGATCACCTGCTCGGCCTGCTCGCGGACGCTCACCAGCGGCGCGTGGATGTGGTCCACGTACACCTGCGGCTTGGGCTTCGGCTGCATCGCCTTGACGGCGAGCTGCGCGAACCGCTCGGGCCCGATGCTCAGCACCACCTCGGGCAGCAGTTCGGCGTGCTGCGGCTCCAGCCCCACGGTGCGGGGGTGGTGCAGCGCCTCGGCCTCCAGGCGCTCGGCGAAGATCGCCGCGATCTGCTTGTAGGCGCGGTACTGGAGCAGCCGGGCGAAGAGCAGGTCGCGGGCCTCCAGCAGGGCGAGGTCCTCCTCGTCCTCCACCTCCGCGGCGGGCAGCAGGCGCGCGGCCTTCAGATCCAGCAGCGTCGCCGCGACGACCAGGAACTCCGTGGCCTGGTCCAGGTCCCAGTCCGGTCCCATGGCGCGGATGTGCGCCATGAACTCGTCCGTCACCTTGGAGAGCGCGACCTCGGTGACGTCGAGCTTGTGCTTGGAGATCAGCTGCAGGAGCAGGTCGAACGGGCCCTCGAAGTTCGCCAGCCGCACGGTGAACCTGCCGTCGCCGCCCGCGCCGCCGTCCTCCGCGGGCACCGGATCGGCCTCCGCGGGGCCCGGCGCGGCTCCGGCCGGGTCCTCCCCGGCGCGGCCGCCGGCGGGCACGCCGGGCCCCGGGTCCGCGGGCGTGGCGGGGCCGGGCACCACGGCATCGGCGGGTGCCGGGCCGGCCGGCAGTGTCTCCGTCACCGACCCGGGCGAACGCTCCGGGGCCGCGGCCGCCGGCTCCGCATCGGCGGGCTCGGTCGCGGGAACGGACACGGTCGCGGGCTCGGGCTCGAGCGGCGCCGGCGGGGTGTCGACCGTCGCTTCCGGCGCGGTCGGGATGTGGCCGAACTCACTGCCCGGGTCCGCGGTGCCCGGCCCTGCCGCGGGCGGGGCAGACGAGGGGGCCGCACCGGGGCCGCGGCCGAGGAGGCGGCGGGAGCGCTGCGGGCTGGCGGTGTCGTCGGGGGGCATGGGGGTCCAGGTGGTGCCGGCGGGGCCGTACGGAAAACGGCACCGTATCGCGCGGAGCGCGTCAGCGGCCTCGCAGGCGGCGTACGAGGATGCTCGCGTCGCCGCGGGACTCGAGGTCGGCCAGGACCACGGCGACCGCCTCGCGGACGATGCGCCCGCGGTCCACGGCGAGCCCGTGCTCCCCGCGCAGGACCAGACGGGCGTGCTCGAGGTCCATCAGCTCCTCGGCGGAGACGTAGACCGTGATCTTCTCGTCGTGGCGCTCGCGGCCGCTGGGCCGCCTGGGGGCCCGTCCGGACTTGCGGCGCGGCTGCGGGGCCTGCGGCGGCTGCGGGGCCGCCTGGGGGCCCGTGGAGCCCGGCACGGGCGGTTGCAGGCCGCGTCGTACGGGCGAGCCGGACGGGCCGGCCTGCTCGGGGACGGAACGGGCCGCGGGGGCCTGCGCCGCACCGGGATCCGCGCCGGTGTCCCGGCCGCCGTGCTCGGCGGCCTCGGCGGGCGCCGCGGACTCCCGGACGGGCGCTTCCTCCGCCGCCGGCTCCTCCGCGGGGGCGGGAACGGGCCGCAGGGGGCGTTCGCCGGCGCCGGAGCCCGCCCCGGGTCCCGTGCCCGCCGCACCGGTGCCCGTGGCCGCGCCGGGAGTCTCGCCGTTGGCGTGCTGCCGCGGCGTGGAGGGCTGGAGTCCCCGCCCGCCGGTGGTCCGGAACAGTTCGTCGGCCCCCGGGAGACTCACTCGGCGTGACACCGGGCGAGCACCTCCCTGGCGAGCTGGCGATAGGCGGCGGCGCCGACCGAGTTGGAGGCGTACGTGGTGATCGGCTCACCGGCGACCGTGGTCTCCGGGAAGCGGACGGTCCGCCCGATGACGGTGTGGAAGACGTGGTCGTCGAAGGCCTCGACGACACGCGCCAGCACCTCGCGGCTGTGCACGGTGCGCGAGTCGTACATCGTGGCGAGGATGCCGTCCAGCTCCAGCTCGGGGTTGAGCCGTTCCCTGACCTTCTCGATCGTCTCGGTCAGCAGGGCGACACCGCGCAGTGCGAAGAACTCGCACTCCAGTGGCACTATCACCTGGTGGGCCGCGGTCAGGGCGTTGACGGTCAGCAGGCCGAGCGACGGCTGGCAGTCGATGATGACGTAGTCGTAGTCGGGCAGCAGCGGCTTCAACGCCCGCTGCAGCGAGGACTCGCGGGCCACCTCGCTGACCAACTGGACTTCCGCGGCCGACAGGTCGATGTTGCTGGGCAGCAGGTCCATGCCGGGCACCGCGGTCTTCAGCAGCACCTCGTCGGCCGAGAGCCCGCGCTCCATCAGCAGGTTGTAGACGGTGACGTCCAGTTCCATCGGGTTGACGCCGAGGCCCACGGAGAGCGCGCCCTGCGGGTCGAAGTCGACCAGGAGCACGCGACGGCCGTATTCGGCCAGCGCGGCACCGAGGTTGATGGTGGACGTCGTCTTGCCGACGCCGCCCTTCTGGTTGCACATGGCGATGATCTTCGCCGGGCCGTGGTCCGTCAGCGGCCCGGGGATCGGGAAGTACGGCAGCGGGCGCCCGGTGGGGCCGACGCGCTCCCTGCGCTGACGCGCCGCGTCGGGCGCGAGCGTCGCCGCGTACTCGGGGTCCGGTTCGTACTCCGCGTCGGGGTCGTAGAACTGACCGTCCTGCAGCTCTTCTTCGTAGTGCGCCATGGGGTTCGCGTAACGCGTCTCGTTGTCTGTCCCGGTCCTGCGCGCCTCGAACGTCCGGACGGCCACGGAGGCCACCGGTTCGAGCCGCGCGGAGCCCTCGGTCTGCACGGTCATTCCTGGCTGACCACCCCCGGGAGCAAATGTCGACTCATTCACAAGTCGTCTTACCTCCTTGGTGACCAGGAAACTTCTCAATAGGTCAGCGTTGCAGCATGCCGACGGTTGGCGACTCTATGGCGTGTCGGTGGTTCACAGCAACACAATCCACCGGACACGGCACGATGTGTCGGCAACCGAACGTCTCTCTGTCAAGGGTGTAACGACGACGCCGCGGATGTTTCGCGGGGGGACGAATCGGCAAAACAGTATGGTTCCACGCGAAAGGCCGGGTCTTGAGACTCAAGACCCGGCCGTGCGTACCGGATTGGCGACAAGTTGACGCCGACGGCGAAAAATCGATCAATCGACGAGCAGACCGTCAGCCGAGAACGGTGGCGAGGTCCACCGCGTCCAGGCCGTGCGCCTCGGCGACCGGGCCGTAGACGACCTGGCCCTCATGGGTGTTGAGGCCCTTGGCGAGCGCGGCGTCACGGCGCAGCGCCTCGCGCCAGCCGCGGTTGGCCAGCTCGACGATGTAGGGCAGCGTCGCGTTGGTCAGCGCGTAGGTGGAGGTGTTCGGCACCGCGCCCGGCATGTTGGCGACGCAGTAGAAGACCGAGTTGTGCACCGCGAAGGTCGGCTCGGCGTGCGTGGTGGGACGGGAGTCCTCGAAGCAGCCGCCCTGGTCGATGGCGATGTCGACGAGCACCGAGCCCGGCTTCATGCGGGAGACCAGCTCGTTGGTGACGAGCTTGGGGGCCTTGGCGCCGGGGATCAGGACCGCTCCGATGACGAGGTCGGCGTCGAGGACGGCCTTCTCCAGCTCGAAGGCGTTGGAGACGATCGTCTGCACCTTGGTGCCGAAGATCTTGTCGGCCTCACGGAGCTTGTTGATGTCGCGGTCGAGCAGGGTGACGTGGAAGCCCATGCCGATGGCGATCTGCGCGGCGTTCCAGCCGGAGACACCGCCGCCGATGACGACGGCCTTGGCCGGGGCCACGCCCGGGACGCCGCCGGGGAGCACACCGCGGCCGCCGGCCGAACGCATCAGGTGGTACGCGCCGACCTGCGGGGCGAGCCGGCCGGCCACCTCGGACATCGGGGCCAGCAGCGGCAGCTGGCGGTTGGCGGTCTCGACGGTCTCGTACGCGATCGCGGTGGTGCCGGACTCCAGCAGGGCGTCGGTGCACTCGCGGGACGCGGCCAGGTGCAGGTAGGTGAAGAGGGTCTGGTCCTTGCGGAGGCGGTGGTACTCCTCCGCGATCGGCTCCTTGACCTTCAGCACCAGGTCGGCGACGGCCCACACCTCGTCGGCGGTGGGGAGGATGGTGGCGCCGGCGGAGACGTACTCCTCGTTCGGGATGGACGAGCCGAGACCGGCGTCCAGCTCCACGAACACCTCATGGCCGCCGCGGACGAGCTCGTGCACGCCGGCGGGGGTGATGGCCACGCGGAACTCGTTGTTCTTGACTTCGCGGGGGATGCCGACCTTCACGTCGATCACGGTCCTGTTCACGGGAGTGGAGGGTTTCAGCAGGTCTCCGGACATATCGCGCCATGACGGGGTACGTCGGACCTGACCGCGTTATTCCGCGGTGCGACCAAGTGTAGTGAAGGAGGACTCGCTGTCCAGCCTTACAAAGTGACTACTTTTAGCGAAGGCATTGGCAGTTTCGTAGGTAAAGGTGGCCGACCATGTGATCCGAGGGCCTCCCGGGCCCTCCGGACCCGGGAAACACAGGCCCCGGCCCTTCAGTCCCCCTCGGTCTGCGGAATCTCCTCCGCGGGCAGCAGCCGCCGTGCCGCGGCCCGCTGCAGCCGGGCGCCCGCCGGGTCCCCGAGACGGTCCAGCGTGTCGGCCATGCGCAGCAGCACCGCCCCCTCAAGCCGGCGCTCCCCCGCCTGGCGGGCCCAGTACAGGGCGTCGCGGCAGGTCCGCAGCGCGTCCTCGGGGTGGCCCGCGTACTCCTGGACCCTGGCCACCTCGCTCAGCGCGCGGGCCTGCGCGGGCAGGTCCTTCAGCCGGCGGTGGGCGGCGGCCGCCGCGCGCCACTCGCGCAACGCGTTGCCGTAGTGCCCGGCGTAGGTGAACAGGGCGCCGAGCCGGGAGTGCAGCCGTGCCTCGTGCACCAACTCGCCGCGGGCCTGCCGCAGGGCCAGCGCCCGGCCGTACCAGTCGGAGGCGCGCTGCGGATCGTCCAGCTCGAGGTAGGTCCCGGCGATGGCCTCCAGCGCGCGGCCCTCCGCGTCGCCGTCGAAGGCTTCCCGGGAGGCCACGAGCGCGGCCCGGTAGCGGTCGAGGGCGTCCAGCGGGCGCACGGCCTCCACGTCGAGGTCGCCGATGTTCAGCAGGGCCGCCGCCTTCTCGCGGTGCAGCCCGCGCCGTTCGGCCACGTCCAGCACCAGGTGGTGGAGCCGGTAGCGCTCCGGAGCGGTCTCGCCTCCGTCGGGGTCCGCGGCCAGGGCCCGGACGAGTGCGGCCATGAGGCGGCGGGCCAGGGTGTCGAGTTCGCCGTCCGCGACCGCCAGCCGCGCGGCGGCCAGCAGGACCGACAGCCGTGCCCGCAGCCAGCCGGCCGCGACCGGGCGGCTGGGGAAGCGCAGCGACTTGGGCAGCCCGTCCGGTTCCGCCTCCCCCTCCAGGCACATCCGGCACGCGTGCAGCAGCCGCACCGTGCGCTCCAGCATCCGGGCCCGGGCGAGCTGCACCTCGGACGGCTTCTCGGTCCCGTCCAGCAGCGCCCGCAGCGGCGGGGTCAGCCAGCCCGGCACCCGGTACAGCGCCGGCAGCCCCGCCGCCACGGGCTCGGCGTGCAGCAGCCCGCAGCCGGCCAGGTCCTCCAGCGTGGACTGCGCGGCCTCGACCGAGCAGCCGCCCAGCGCCGAGGCGGTCTGCGCGTCGGTCAGGCCCGAGGGGGCCAGCGCGAGCAGCCGCAGCATCCGGGCCACGGTGGGCGAGAGCGCGCCGTACACGAAACGGAAGGCGCGCAGCAGTTCCGGCGCGGCCGTGGCCCGGGGGGCGGGCGGCGCGGCGGCGCTCTCCTTGTCCTCTCCTCCCCCGGAGCCGTTGGCCTTCCGCGTGCCGCCCTTGTCCGCCTCGGCGGACGGCTCCGCGGATCCCTCCGCGGACGCGCCCGCCCGGCGCAGCACACGCGCCTGCCCGTCCGCGGCCAGACCGCGCAGCGACTCCGGCAGCGGACCGGCGCCCGTACGGTGCCCGACGTCGGCGCGCAGCATGCCGGCGCCCCGGGTGGCCGCGCCCTCGGCGGCCGCGGGCGCGGCGGGCCCGGCCGCCGGTTCGGCGGCCGCGCGCAGCCTGCGGGTGGCCTCGGCGACGGATGTACGGGGCTGGGCGGCGAGCCACGCGGCGACCAGCCGCAGCGCCGCGGGGTGGCCGGCGCACTCCTGGGCCAGGGCCTCCGCGCCGCGGGGGTCGTTGGTGATCCGGACCCGGCCCACGGCCTCGGCCAGCAGATCGACGCAGGCGGCCGGATCGAGCCCGCCGAGAGTGCACGGGCGGACGTCCGGGACTCCGGGCAGCGGTCCTTCCGAGGTGGCGACCAGCAGATTCCCGGAGCCCTTGGGCAGCAGGTCCAGCACCTGCCGGGAGTCGGCGACGTCGTCCAGGACGAGTACGGCCTTGCGCCCGTTCAGGGCGCCACGCAGCGCGGCGAACAGCTCCTCGCGCTCCGCGCCCGGCTCGGCCTCGACGTCCAGCGCGCGCAGCAGGGCGCGGGCGGACTGCTCGGGCGGCACGGGCCGGCCGTCGTTCTCGCTGAGGCGTACGTAGAACTGGCCGCCGGGGTAGCGGTCCGCGACGTCGTGGGCGAGCCGGACGGCCAGCGCCGTGCGCCCCGAGCCCGGCCGGCCGGCCACCAGCAGCACGCGGCTGCCGTCGGGGGTCCGGCCGCGCAGCGCGGCCAGACCGGGCCGGTCGATGTCGGCGCGCAGCTCCTCGAGCTCGCGGCGGCGGCCGACGAAGCCCTGCAGGCCGGGTGGCAGCGTGCCGTGTGCCGGGGTCTGCGACGCCGGCTCCCACGGGCCGTCGTCAGAGGCCGCCGCCGATGCGTCGGCGTCCAGCACGTGATCCGCCACGGGCCCACTCCCGTTCTGACTGAGAACGGAATGAGCCTAGTTCACGGGGCGGGTCCAACCCCCGTACGCGACGCGGCGGATCCGGCCAATGATCACCCTCTCGGACGATCGGATGGTCGGACCGAACGGGTCAGGCGGAGTAGGGTCGCGCGGGCCACTCGGCCAGGGCGGGGCGCAGGGCCTCCAGGCCGTCCCCCGAGCGCGCGGCCTGCAACGCGAGCACACCCACCACGAGGCAGTTGTTGTGCAGTTCCCCGGCGAGGACGCCGCGGACCAGCTCGTCCACCGGGACCCGGGCGAACTCCATGTCGGCCTCTTCCTCCGAGACCTCGTAGCGCTCGCCCTCCACCTCGGACAGACCGCGGGCCAGGAAGATCCGCACGGCCTCGTCGCAGCCGCCGGGCGTGGTGTACACGTCCGTGAGCACCCGCCAGTCCTCGGCCTTGACGTGGGCCTCCTCGTACAGCTCGCGCTGGGCGGCGTGCAGCGGGTTCTCGCCGGGGATGTCCAGCAGCCCGGCGGGGATCTCCCACAGCTTCATCCGCACGGGGTGGCGGTACTGCTTGAGGACCAGGACGCGGTCCTGGTCGTCGAGGGCGAGCACGGCCACCGAACCGGGGTGGACCTGGTAGTCGCGCCGGGCCACGCCGCCGTCGGGCATGACAACGTCATCGGTGCGGACGCTGGTCTTCTTCCCGGTGAAGGGGGTGGCGGTGGCGGTGACGCGCCACTCCTCGGGGGTGTCCTTGAGCATGCTGCCCTCCGTACGCGGTGCCGGGGGCGGGCCGTTCGCCGGCCCGCCCCCGCCACCGTATCGATCAACCCTGGCGGCGCTTGACCGCGGCCGCGACCAGACCCGCGAACAGCGGGTGCGGACGGGTCGGGCGGGACTTGAGCTCGGGGTGCGCCTGGGTGGCCACGAGGTACGGGTGCACGTCGCGGGGGTACTCGACGTACTCGACCAGCGTGTTGTCCGGGGAGGTGCCCGAGAACACCAGGCCGGCCTTCTTCTCCAGCTCGCCGCGGTAGGAGTTGTTCACCTCGTAGCGGTGCCGGTGGCGCTCCTCCACATAGGGCTCGCCCCCGTAGACCTCGCGGACGATGGAGCCCTCGGCGAGCTTCGCCGGGTACAGGCCCAGCCGCATGGTGCCGCCGAGGTCGCCCTGGCCGGCGACGATGTCGAGCTGCTCGGCCATGGTGGAGATCACCGGGTGGGCGGTCGCCGGGTCGAACTCGGTCGAGTTGGCGTCCGGGATGCCCGCCAGGCTGCGGGCGGCCTCGATGACCACGCACTGCAGGCCCAGGCACAGGCCCAGCAGCGGGATGCGGTTCTCACGGGCGTAGGTGATCGCCGAGACCTTGCCCTCCACGCCGCGGTCGCCGAAGCCGCCGGGCACGCAGATCGCGTCGACGTCGCCGAGCTGGCGGGCGGCTCCGGCCGCGGTCTTGCACTCGTCGGACGTGACCCACTTGATGGAGACCTTGGCGTTGTTGGCGAAGCCGCCGGCGCGCAGCGCCTCGGTCACCGACAGGTAGGCGTCGGGCAGGTCGATGTACTTGCCGACGAGGGCGACCTTCACCTCGTGCTCGGGCTCGTGGACCCGCTGGAGCAGGTCGCCCCACTGCGACCAGTCCACATCGCGGAACGGCAGGTTCAGCTTGCGGACGACGTAGGCGTCCAGGCCCTCGGTGTGCAGCACCTTGGGGATGTCGTAGATGGACGGGGCGTCGGGGGCGGCGACCACCGCCTCCTCGTCCACGTCGCACATCAGCGAGATCTTGCGCTTGATGGAGGTCGGCACGTCGCGATCGGCGCGCAGCACGATCGCGTCGGGCTGGATGCCGATGCTGCGCAGGGCGGCGACCGAGTGCTGGGTCGGCTTGGTCTTCAGCTCGCCGGAGGGGCCGATGTAGGGCAGCAGCGAGATGTGCATCACGAAGACGTTGTCCCGGCCGACCTCGTGCCGGACCTGGCGCACGGACTCCAGGAAGGGGAGCGACTCGATGTCGCCGACCGTGCCGCCGACCTCGGTGATCACCACGTCCACGTCGTCGGTCGCCATGCGCCGGATGCGGGACTTGATCTCGTTGGTGATGTGCGGGATGACCTGCACGGTGTCGCCGAGGTACTCCCCGCGGCGCTCCTTGGCGATCACCGAGGAGTAGACCTGGCCGGTGGTGACGTTGGCCGAGCCGGCGAGGTTCACGTCCAGGAAGCGCTCGTAGTGGCCGATGTCCAGGTCGGTCTCGGCGCCGTCGTCGGTGACGAACACCTCACCGTGCTGGAAGGGGTTCATCGTGCCCGGGTCCACGTTGAGGTACGGGTCGAGCTTCTGCATCGTGACGCGCAGCCCCCTGGCCTTGAGCAGCGCGCCGAGGCTGGAGGCGGTCAGACCCTTGCCGAGCGAGGAGGCGACACCCCCGGTGACGAAGAGGTGCTTGGTCGTCGTGGTTTTGGGCGGCATTGCCAAGAGGGGGCTCCCGTGGTCGCGAGGTGGTGGTCGGGACGGCACCATGGTGATGAGGAGGGGTGTCGTCGCGGCGGTTCAGTGGTTCAGCCCACCGGCCCACGGGCTACCAGGGTATCAGTGACGCGCACCGGACGACGCGGACGGCTCTCTGGCGAAAAACACGGCCGCAGAAGTTTGGTACGACAAAATGCACCCGACCGGCCCAGAGGGTGCGGTCGTCGCCCGCACTGCCCGCGTCGACGTCGTATCCTGCTCGGACACATCGATTCGATGCGAGTGAACCGGCACGGCACTACCCCGCCCGCTCCCGGGAAAGAGCTCGTCGACAGATCCACAGACCGCAATCACCGCCCCAGTCCCAAGGGGCGCCGCCGTCGTTTCGACTGGGAGACCTACGTGGCCGGGCGTATCGAGGACTACGCACTCATCGGCGATATGCAGACCGCCGCCCTTGTGTGCCGGGACGGCACGGTCGACTGGCTGTGCCTGCCCCGCTTCGACTCCCCCGCGATCTTCGCGGGCCTGCTCGGCACCGAGGAGCACGGCTACTGGCGCCTCGGTCCCGCCTTCGCCAACGGCGCCCAGCCGCCGAGCGCCACCCGGCGCCGCTACCGGGGCGACTCCCTGGTGCTGGAGTCGGAGTGGGACACCCCGCGCGGCACGGTGCGGGTGATCGACTTCATGCCGCCGCGTGACGGCGCCCCGCAGCTGATCCGGATCGTCGAGGGCGTCAGCGGCCGGGTGCCGATGCGCTCCGCGCTGCGGATGCGCTTCAGCTACGGCTGGGTCGTGCCGTGGGTCCACAAGGTCGGCGAGCGCACGGTCGCGGTCGCCGGCCCGGACTCGGTCTGGCACGACACCGATGTCGAGACCTACGGCAAGGACCTCACCACCTACTCGGACTTCACGGTCGCCCCCGGCGACCGGATCGCCTTCACCATCAGCTGGCAGCCCTCGCACAAGGAGCCGCCCCCGCTCGCCGAGCCCGAGGCCTCGCTGGAGGCCACCGAGGACTTCTGGCGCGAGTGGGTCGCCCAGTGCACCTACCACGGCCCGTACCGGGACGCCGTGGTCCGCTCGCTGATCACCCTCAAGGCCCTGACGTACGGCCCGACCGGTGGCATCGTGGCCGCCCCCACGACCTCCCTGCCCGAGGACATCGGCGGCGTCCGCAACTGGGACTACCGCTTCACCTGGCTGCGCGACGCGGCGATCACCCTGTCCTCCCTGCTGCGCACCGGCTACCGCGACGAGGCCCGCGCCTGGCGCGAGTGGCTGCTCCGGGCGGTCGCCGGCGACCCCGAGAACCTGCAGATCATGTACGGCATCGCCGGTGAGCGCGAGCTCGGCGAGACCGAGCTGGACTGGCTGCCCGGCTACGAGGGCTCGATCCCCGTCCGGGTCGGTAACGGCGCCGCCCACCAGCTGCAGCTGGACGTCTACGGCGAGGTCACCGAGGCCCTGCACCTCGCCCACATGACGGGTCTGGCCCGCAACGACTACGCCTCGCTCCTGCAGATCCGGCTCATCCAGTACCTGGAGGACCACTGGGACGAGCCGGACGAGGGCATCTGGGAGGTCCGCGGCCCCCGCAGGCACTTCGTTCACTCCAAGGTCATGGCCTGGGTCGCCGTCGACCGCACCGTCAAGCTCATCGAGTCCGGCGAGGTCGACGGCCCGCTGGAGCGCTGGCGCGACCTGCGCGACGAGATCCACCGGGACGTGTGCGAGAAGGGGTACGACAAGGAGCGCAACACCTTCACGCAGTCCTACGGCTCGCGTGAGCTGGACGCCTCCCTGCTGCTCATCCCCCAGGTCGGCTTCCTGCCGCCGGACGACAAGCGCGTGATCGGCACCATCGAGGCGATCCAGCGCGAGCTGTCCACCGAGGACGGCTTCGTGCTGCGCTACCCGACCGACGCCCCGCCCGGCGGCGAGAACCTGGACGGTCTCCCCGGCGACGAGGGCGCCTTCCTGGCCTGCTCGTTCTGGCTCGCCGACGACCTCGCCATGATCGGCCGGGTCGACGAGGCCCGCAGGCTCTTCGAGAAGCTGCTCGCGCTCCGCAACGACCTGGGCCTGCTCGCGGAGGAGTGGGACCCGCGGCTGCAGCGGCAGGTCGGCAACTTCCCGCAGGCGTTCAGCCACGTGCCGCTGATCGACACCGCGCTGCGGCTCACCGCGAGCGGCGCGTACGGCGGCTGACCACGGTCGGCGCCGGACCTCAGCGCGAGATCAACTCGTCGTAGATGCTGAGCACTTGGGCGACCGTGTCATCCTCGGTCGGCCAAGTGGCGGCCTGCACGGGACCGGCCGCGGCCAGCTCCGAACGCCACGCCGGGTCCCGCAGCAGGCGCGTGACGGTGTCGGCGAGCGCCTTCGGATTGCCGTAGGGCACCAGCACCGCAGCCTCGCCGACGAGCTCGGGCGTGCCGCCGACGGCCGTCGCCACCAGCGGAGCCCCCGCGTGCAGGGCCTCCTGGGCGATCAGCGATCGCGCCTCCCAGCGTGACGGCAGCACCACCGCGTCGGCGGCGGCGAGGAGTTCGGGCACGTCGTCACGCCGGCCGAGCAGCCGCACCGGGAGCTCCTCGGCGTCGATCCGCCGCTGCAGCTCCGGCCGCAACGAGCCCTCGCCCGCGACGACCAGCAGCGGGGCCGGGTCGAGCCCCGCCCAGCCGTGGGCGGCGTCCAACAGCAGGTCATAACCCTTGCGCGGCTCCAGCCGGCCCACCGCGAGCAGCAACGGCCGCTCCCCCGCGACGAATTCGTCCCGGGTCTTCTGCCGCCGGCGCTCCGCCTCGGCCGCGGCCTCCGCGCACGGTACCGGCCGTGGCGGCGCCGGCACTCCGATCGGCCCGAGCCGCGCGTCGCGGGCCCCGACCGAACGGGCCCGGTCCACCAGGTCCGACGAGGCGCCCAGCACGACCGCCGCCGCCCGCGCCACCCGGCGCTCCAGCAGCCGCAGCACCCGCCCCCGCGCCCCCTCCGCGAGCACCGCGCCGTGCCAGGTCACCACCAGCGGCGTACGGCGCCCGCTCAGGGCCATCGTGGCGAGCAGGCCGGCACGCAGCCCGTGCGCGTGCACCACGTCCGCCCCGGCGCAGGCCGCCCGCAGCGCCGTCACCACGGCGGCGTCCGCCCTCGGTTGCGCCCGCCGCGTGATCTCGACCGGGGCGAACCGCGCGCCCGCCGCGCCGAATCCGTACCGTTCCTCGGCCTCGCCCGGCCCGCAGACCGTCACCTGCACGCCGCGGGCCACCAACCCGCCCGCCACGGAGACGACATGGGCCCGCGCCGTCTCGCCCAGCACGTGGACGGCGTGCAGCTGCCCGTGCAGGGGAATCGGTGAACTGCTCACGCGGGGTCGGGCTCCTGACTCGGCATCGTGCGAAGGGTCGGGGTCTGCTGCCTCAAGGATGCCAGGCCGATAGGCCATCCAGGGAGCGTTGCCCCACCCCCACCCGGCCACACGTACGCGGGACCACCCTTACGAGTGCCCCGACTCCCCCAACACGCCGACCCCGCACCCGTAGGAGGCCGCGCGGACCGGTGGGGCGGGTCAAGGAGCGAGTCGGCCGAGCCTGGCCAGGCGGAGAAGGGAGGCGAGGGAGACGCAGCGGTGGGGGCACCTCCCAGGCCCGAAGGGCCACGGGGGACTGCGGCGACCGACGGCAACGCCGCCAGGCGAGAGCCATCGGCACGCGACGCCGTCCCGCCTGTCCGCGCGGCCTCCAAGCCGGGGTATCCGCCGTCGGGCGTGTCATCCACCGGCGCACGACCGCGCCCCGGGACGACGGTGCCTCAGGCGGACCGGCCACAGACGACCGCCTCCCCCGCGGCCACCGGAACCACCACGGTGAGGGTGGCGCCCGGAAACCCCTCCCGGGGCCCGCCGGACGGCGCCCGGCCATCGGGCACGCCATCACGCCGGCGCACGACCGCGCCCCGGGACGGCGGTGCCTCGGGCGGACCGGCCACGGACGACCGCCTCCCCCGCGGCCGCCGGAACCGCCGCGGTGAGGGTGGCGCCCGACCGTCGGGCGTGTCATCCACCGGCTCACGACCGCGCCCCGGAACGGCGGTGCCTCAGGCGGACCGGCCACGGACGACCGCCTACCCCGCGGCCGCCGGAACCACCGCGGTGACGGCGACGCCCGGAAACCCCTCCCGAGGCCCGCCGGACGGCGCCCGGCCGGCGTCCACCCGTCGCGGCAAGGCCACACCGCTCGATGGCGAAGGCCGAGCACATTCCAGGCGACGAACCGCACCAGCGAGGCGACTGGGCGACGACCGCAGCCGCGCCGCGGCCCGCGCACGCGGTGACCGGCACGCCGGCCCACCTGGCCCGGGCACACCCCCGGCAACCAACCACACCAACGGGGCACCCTGGCCACGACCGTGGCCGCACCGCGGCCGACGTGCCGCCCGGGCCCACGGGACCGGCGGCACGCCGCGTACCCAGGTCCCGGCGCGCGTCAGCGCGCTTCGCGGGCCGCCGCCAGCAGTTCCTCCGCGTGCGCGCGCCCCAGCTCCGAGTCCTCCAGCCCGGCCAGCATCCGCGACAGCTCCCGCACCCGCTCCTCCCCCTCCAGAACGCGCACCCCGCTCCGCGTCACGGACCCGTCGTTCGTCTTCTCGACCAGCAACTGGCGGTCGGCGAACGCCGCCACCTGCGGCAGGTGGGTGACGACCACGACCTGCGCCGTCCGTGCGAGGCGCGCCAGCCGGCGCCCGACCTCGACCGCCGCCTTGCCTCCGACACCCGCGTCGACCTCGTCGAAGAGATACGTCGGCACCGGGTCGGATCCGGCGAACACGACCTCCACCGCGAGCATCACCCGGGACAGCTCACCGCCCGAGGCGCCCTTGGCGATCGGCCGGGCCGGGGCGCCCGGATGCGGCGCGAGCTGCAGTTCGACCTCGTCCGCCCCGGTCGCGCCGAAGGCGACCCGGCGGCCGCCGACCTCCACGCCCTCCGGGTCCTCCGTCTGCCGCAGGGCGACGGAGACCCGGGCGTGCGGCATCGCGAGCTGCGCGAGCTCCGCCGTGACGGCCCCCGCGAAGCGGTCCGACGCCTCGGCCCGCGCGTCGGTGAGCGCCTGCGCGAGGTCGCCGAGCTCGGCGCGGAGCGCGTCGCGCTCCGCCGTCAGTTCCCCGATCCGCTCGTCGTCGCCCTCCAGCTCGCCGAGCCGGGCCGCGCCCTGCTCCGCCCACGCCAGGACGGCGTCGATGTCCTCCCCGTACTTGCGGATCAGGTGGGCGAGCACGGACCGCCGCTCCTCCACGACCGCCAGGCGCCGCGGATCGGCGTCCAGGTTGTCGGCGTACCCGGCCAGCTCGCCCGCCACGTCGCCGAGGAGGATGCCGATCTCGCCGATCCGGTCCGAGAGCGCGGCCAGCGCCGGGTCGTGGGAGCGGACGGCGTCCAGCGCCCGCTGGGCGCCCGCGACGAGCATGCCCGCGTCGACGCCCTCCGGGTCCTCGGGGTTCCCCGCGAGCGCGGCGTGCGCGATGGTCGCGGCGGACGCCAGCGCCTCGGCGTGCCCCAGCCGCTCGGCCTCGGCGGCCAGGTCGGCGTCCTCGCCCGGCAGCGGCTCGGCGGCCGCGACCTCCTCGAGGCCGAAGCGCAGCAGATCCGCCTCCTGGGCCCGCTCGCGGGCCCGCGTGGTCAGCTCGTCCAGTTCGCCGGCGACCTCGCGCAGCCGCCGGTAGGCGGCCGCGTACTTGGCCAGCGGCACCGCGACCGCGTCGCCCGCGTACCGGTCCAGCGCCTCACGCTGCCGGGCGGGCCGCAGCAGCCCCTGCTGGTCGGTCTGGCCGTGGACGGCGACGAGCTCGTCCGCCAGCTCTCCCAGCAGCCCGACGGGGACGGAGCGGCCGCCCACGTACGCCCGGGAGCGGCCCTCGGCCGACACCGTACGCCCGATGATCAGCGCGCCGTCGTCCAGCTCCGCACCGGCCTCCTCGGCCCGCACGGCGGCCGGCGCGCCGGCACTCAGCGTGATCCGCCCCTCGACGGACGCCGATTTCGTACCGATCCGGACCAGGCCGGGATCGGCACGGCCGCCCAGCAGCAGCCCGAGGCTCGTGACGACCATGGTCTTGCCCGCGCCGGTCTCGCCCGTCACCGCGGTGAAGCCGGGCGACAGCTCGACCACGGCGTCCTCGATGACTCCCAGCGACCGGATCCGCATTTCCTCCAACACGGATACGACCATACGAGGTTTGCGGCCCGCCGCGCGACGGGCCTCACCCCTGAGGGCAATCTCAGTGCGGCGCGCCCCGCCAGCCGGCCACCGGCAGCGCGAACTTCGCCACCAGCCGGTCGGTGAACGAGGCGTGGTGGAGCCGTGCGAGACGCACCGGCACCGCGCCACGCCGGACCTCGACGCGGGCCCCGGCCGGCAGGTCCACCGAGCGCCGTCCGTCGCACCACAGCACGCCGTGCGGGGTCTTCGGCTGCACCTCCACCGCCAGCACCGACTTGGGAGAGGTGACCAGCGGCTTCGCGAACAGCGCGTGCGCGCTGATCGGGACCATCAGCAGCGCCTCGACCTCGGGCCACACCACGGGCCCGCCCGCCGAGAACGCGTACGCCGTCGACCCGGTCGGGGTCGCCATGACCACCCCGTCGCCGCCGAAGCGGGAGACCGGACGGCCGTCCACCTCCGTGACGACCTCCAGCAGCCGCTCGCGCGCCTGCTTCTCCACCGACGCCTCGTTGAGCGCCCAGTCGGTGTGGACGACCCGGCCGTCGTTGCGCACCAGGACGTCGATCGTCATGCGCTCCTCGACCTCGTAGTCGCGGGTGACCACGCGGTCCACGACCTTGTCCAGGTCGTCGCGCTCGGCCTCCGCGAGGAAGCCGACCCGGCCCAGGTTGACCCCGAGCATCGGCACCCCGGAGGCGCGCGCGAACTCCGCGCCGCGCAGCAGCGTGCCGTCACCGCCCAGGACGATGATCAGCTCGCAGTCCGCGACGGTCTCCGGGCCGATCTCCCGCACCCGCTGCACCGCGCCGTTCCCGGGCAGCGTCAGGTCCTCGGCCTCCTCGGCCAGCACCCGTACGCCGATGTTGCAGCGCTGCAGCCCCTGGACCACCCGTTCGGCACTGCGGATGGCCGCCGGCCGGCCCGTGTGGGCCAGCAGGAAGACCGTGCGGTCGGACGTCTCGTGCGTCTCGTGCGTCTCGCTCAACGGGGCCCCTCCGCCACAGCGCGGTCGACATCCGCCGGGTCCAGCTCGGGAGCCCCGGCGCGCAGCCACAGAAAGTACTCCACATTCCCCGACGGTCCCGGCAACGGGCTCGCGGTCACGCCCAGCACCCCCAGTCCCAGTGCGGCCGCCTGTCCGGCGACCTGTCGTACGGCCTCTGCCCGCAGCTCCGGGCTGCGCACGACACCGCCGCTGCCCAGTCGCTCCTTGCCGACCTCGAACTGCGGCTTGACCATCAGGACCAGGTCCGCGTCGGGCGCGGCGCACCCTACGAGGGCGGGCAGAACGAGCCCGAGCGGAATGAAGGACAGGTCGCCGACGACGAGGTCCACCGGCCGGTTGTCGATCTGCTCGAGCGTCAACTCGCGAACGTTGGTACGGTCCCGCACGGTGACGCGTTCATCGCTCTGCAGCGACCACGCGAGCTGTCCGTAGCCGACGTCGACCGCGACGACGTGCGCCGCGCCGTTGCGGAGCAGGACGTCGGTGAAGCCCCCCGTGGACGCCCCGGCGTCCAGCGCGCGGCGCCCCTCGACCAGCAGCCCCCGCGGTACGAACGCCGCCAGCGCCCCGGCGAGCTTGTGCCCGCCGCGGGAGACGTAGTCCGGGTCCGAGGCGTCCTTGGCGACGACGACCGCGGCGCTGGTCTCCACCTGTGTGGCGGCCTTCGTCGCGGTCGTCCCGCCCACGGTCACCCGGCCGGCGGCGATCAGCTGCCCGGCGTGCTCCCGCGAGCGGGCCATGTTCCGGCGCACCAGCTCGGCGTCGAGTCGGCGTCGTGCCACGTGAGGTTCAGCTCCTGTTGTCGTCGTCGAGTCTTGTGAGCGTGTCGCGCAGCCCACGGTGTACATCCTCGTACACCTCGACGTGGTCCTCTGTGGGAAGCAGGTCGGCGTCCCGAAGGCGCACAAGGACGGCGTCCACCTCGGTATTCCCCGTGGCCTCCAGGACGACCCCCAGGGGACGCGGCCCCGCCTCCACTTCCTGCAACGGCTCCGGCTCCGGAACCGTGCCCTCCGGCGCGTTCTCGGTCACGCCCCCGCGCCCCCCTCGGCACGCCCCGCCGCCTTCTTGGCCGGGGCGGCCTTCCTCGCGGCCGTCGTCTTCTTGGCAGCCGCCGTCTTCTTGGCGGGGGCGGCCTCCTTGGCGGGGGCGGCCTCCTTGACCGGGGTGGCCTTCTTGGCCGCGGCCTTCTTGGCCGGAGTGGCGGCGGCATTCGACGCGGCCGACGCCTTCTTCGCCACGCCGGCACGGGCGGCGGGCGCCGCCATCTCAGCGGGGGCGGCCTGGGTGACCGGGGTGGCCTTCTTCGCCGGGGTGGCCTTCTTCGCCGGGGTGGCCTTCTTCGCCGCGGGCGCCTTCTTGGCGGGAGCCGCCTCCGCACGGCCGGTGACCACGGCAGCCCTTTTCGCCGGGGTCGCGGTTCCGGCGGCAGCCGTCCGCTTGGCGGCAGGTGCCTTCTTGGCCGCAGGTGCCTTCTTCGCGGGGGCCGAACCGGCGGCAGCCTTCCTCGCCGCCGCCGCTGTACCGGCGGCAGCCGTCCGCTTCGCCGCCGGCGCCTTGGCCGGGGCGGCGTTCTTGCGGGCCACGGGAGCCCCGGCCGCCACCGTGGGGTCACCGACCCCGGCAACCCCGGAAGCCTCGGGTGCCGCGGGCGGCTGCGCCGGAACGGCGTTCTTGCGGGCCACCGGCGTGCGGGCGGCAGCCGTGGCCGCAGGCTTCGCGACGGGCTTCGCCGGGGGCTCGGCGGCCGGCGCGGACGCGGCCCCGTCCGCGGCGACCGGCACATGCTCGACCGGCGGCTGCGGCGGTACGTAGAAACCGGGATCCGGCTCGTCGGCCTCGGCCGCGTCGCCGCCGCCGCCCTCCAGGTTGCGGATGCGGCGCTCCAGGGCCTCGAGGACGACGCCGACCTTGGTGACCTCGTCCGCGAGTCGCCCGACACGGCTCATCGCCTTGTCGATCTCCTCACCGATGAGCCCCACCAGCAGGTCGCGGTTGGCCCGTCCCGACGCCATCAGCTCATCCGCGAGCGTCTGCACCTCGGGCGGGATCCGCTCGCCGATGCTCCGCTGGACCGCGTCGACGTCTATCCCCGTCTGGTCGAGCAGTTCCCTGGCCGCTCCGACCGCCCGTCGCCGGGTGGCCTCGGTCAGGCCGCCCGCGATCTGCAGACAGGTCCGCAACGCGTCCCGCATACGCCTCACTCCTCGCCTTCGCCACTTCCCCAGACATCGTCGGTCACGACGCTACCGCCTATGCCACCGCATCTCCCCGACGGTCTGCTGCGGTACCGTCGATCAGCACCTGCACGATCGACGTCCGAACGGGAGACGCAACAGCCGATGGCGACCATCGACGAGTGCCGCAGCGCGCTCGAGCGGCTGTCCGAGAACCTCGCCAAGACCGAGGGCGACCTGCGCAGCGCGGTCGCGTTGGACCGCTCACTGAGCTGCCGCATCACCGATCTCGACATCACCTTCGTCGGCCGCCTGGCGGACGGCCGCATCCAGGACGTGGTCACCGTGCAGGGCCCGTCGCCCGAGCGCGCCCAGATAAGGCTCACCATGGCCGGTGACGACCTGGTCG
Organism: Streptomyces sp. NPDC026673; assembly: GCF_040638135.1. NCBI lineage: Bacteria > Bacillati > Actinomycetota > Actinomycetes > Kitasatosporales > Streptomycetaceae > Streptomyces > Streptomyces sp. NPDC026673. Next base: position 102,337 of record NZ_JBEZXR010000024.1, read on the forward strand.
CGCTCGTTGACGGACGACTGCACTTCGCGAAGGCGTGGGGCAGCGGAAGGGTCAAACTCGAGGCGGGCCTGCGCGACCTGCTGCGGCTGCGCAAGCTCCTGTAGAGCCGCCCAGGCCCCTCGGCGGCTAGAGACCCAGCCGGTCCAGCGCTTTCCCGGCGTCCAGGTCGCATGAGCCGCCCCCGGCCCGCGTCCAGGCCGCCGCGCACAGCGCCCGCAGCCCGTCCATGGGCTCGCCGTCGCCGTCGAGGTGCAGCGCCCCGTCCCCCGCCGAGGCCGTCCAGCCCCCGCAGCGGTACGCGCCCCCACCCGCCGCCACCACCTCGGGCTGCGGGGTGAGCAGGCCGCGCAGGTCGGTGTCCACGTAGGTGGGCCGGTGCTCCGGCGGGGCGGCCAACAGCAGCGCGGGCGTGGTGACCCCGGTCAGCACCAGGAGGGAGTCGACACCGCCCGCGCGGGCTCCCTCGATGTCCGTGTCGAGCCGGTCGCCGACCACCAGCGGGCGCCGCGCGCCGGTCCTGATCACCGTCTCGCGGTGCATCGGCGGCAACGGCTTGCCCGCGATCTGCGGTTCGCCCCCGGTCGCGATCCGGACGACCTCGACGAGCGCGCCGTTGCCCGGTGCCGTGCCGCGCGCGGTCGGAATCGTCAGGTCGGTGTTGGACGCGAACCACGGCACGCCGCGGTTGACCGCGTACGCCGCCTCGGCGAGCTGCTCCCAACCCACCGTGGGCGAGTAGCCCTGCACGACCGCGGCCGGGTCGTCGTCGGCCGAGGAGACCGGCTGGAGACTGCGCTCGCGCAGCGCCTCCAGGAGCCCGTCGCCACCGACCGCGAGCACCCGCGCGCCCGGCGGCACCTGATCGGCGATCAGCCGCGCCACGGCCTGCGCGGAGGTGATGACCTCCCCCGCCTCCGCCGGCACGCCGAGCCGCGTCAGGTGCTCGGCGACGGTCTGCGGGGTGCGGGCGGCGTTGTTGGTGACGTAGGCCAGGTGCATGCCGTGCGCACGCGCCGCGCCGAGCGACTCGACGGCGTGGGCGATCGCGTCACCACCCGCATAGACCACTCCGTCGAGGTCGAGCAGAGCCGTGTCGTACGCCTGGTCAAGAGGCCTTTCGCTGCCGGCCGGGCCGGTCGGGTGGGTCATCGGGCGGTCGCTCCTCGTATGTTGTCGATCACTCGGCACACTTCGCGGACGTGACCCGCGTAGCATGCCCGGATGAGCAATTCCGGACCCGCTGTGCGGGGCTTGCGGCTGGCGCCGTTCCGCGCGCTCCGCTACGTCCCCGAGCGGGTCGGCAGCCTGGCCGCGGTCACCTCGCCACCGTACGACGTCGTCGTCCGGCCCGAGGGACTGCGGCACCTGGAGACAGCCGACCCGCACAATGTCGTGCGGCTCATCCTGCCCACCGCCGAGCCCCCGGACGGCCGGCACCGCAAGGCCGCCTGGGCGCTGTTCCAATGGCAGGAGGAGGGCGTCCTGGCCCTCGACCCCAAACCCGCCCTCTACGTGTACGAGCAGCGCGACGGCGAGCAGGTGCAGCGCGGCCTCATCGGCGCTCTGCGCCTCACGCCGCCCGAAGAGCGGATCGTGCTGCCGCACGAGGACGTGATGCCCGGCCCGGTCGCCGACCGCGCCGCGCTGATGCGCGCCACGGCGGCCAACCTCGAGCCGCTGCTGCTGGCGTACCGCGGCGACGGCGGCGAGGCGGCCGAGATCGTCGAACGCACCGCCCAGGGCCCGCCGCTGCTGGCCACGACGACCGAGGATGGCATCCACCACCGCCTGTGGGCGATCACCGACCCGCAGGCCATCGCGGCGGTCGACGCGGACCTCTCCCGGCACCAGGCCGTCATCGCCGACGGCCACCACCGCTGGGCCACCTATCTGCTGCTGCAGGCCGAGCACGAGGCCCCGAGCCCCTGGGACTACGGCCTGGTGCTGCTGGTCGACACCGGCCGCTACCCGCTGCGGGTCCGCGCCATCCACCGGGTGCTGCCCCAACTGCCCGTCGCACAGGCCGTCGAGGCGGCCCGCGGCGCCTTCCGGGTCCGCGAGCTGCCCGGACCGCTGCCCGAGGCGCTGGCCGCCCTGGAGACCGCGGCGGCCGAGGGCAACGCCTTCCTGCTCACCGGCGACGGCCGCTTCCACCTCCTGGACCGGCCGGACAGCGAGGCCGCCGACGAGGCCATCCCGCGGGACCGCCCCGAGGAGTGGCGGCACTTGGACGCCACCGTGCTGCACAGCCTGCTCCTGGACCGGATCTGGGACGTGCCCGACGCCCCCGAGCACATCCACTACATCCACGACACGGAGGCGGCCGTCGAGCGCGCCGAGCAGTTCGGCGGCACGGCCGTGCTCATCCACCCCGTGCGCGAGAGCGTCGTGCACGAACTCGCCAAGCAGGGCGTGACCATGCCGCGCAAGTCGACCTCCTTCGGCCCGAAGCCGGCGACCGGACTGGTGCTGCGCAGCCTGGAACTCGACGGCACGCCCGCCTGACACGGACGGAACGAAAAGGGCGGCATCCGCGTCGTGCGGATGCCGCCCTCTTCTGTCCTGTGCGCCGCGCGATCAGTCCTCGCTGCCCTTGGCGGGCTCCTTGAACGGATCGTCGAGGAACGCCGTCGGGTCGGCCTCGTCGGTCAGGTCGACCTCCGGCTCCTCTTCCGTCGCCCGCTCCTCGGCGACCTCGGCAGCCACGTCGGCCGCCTCGTCCGCGTCGTCCGGCTCCGGCGTGCCGGGCACGCCCTCGTCGGCGGTCTCGCCGGCCTTCTCCTCGGCCGCCGCGGCCGCCGCCTGCTCGTCCTCGGCGGACTCGTCCAGCGCGTCCACGAAGGCCACGCCGTCCAGCTGCGCCAGCCGGTCAGAGGCGTCCGTGCTGCCGCTCTGGTCGGCCTCCAGCGCCTTGGCGAACCACTCGCGGGCCTCGTCCTCACGGTCCGCCGCGAGGAGCGCGTCGGCGTACGCGTAACGCAGCCGCGCGGTCCACGGGTGCACCGCGTTGGACGCGAGCTCGGGGCTCTGCAGGGTCACCACGGCGGCCTCGTTCTGGCCCATGTCACGCCGGGCGCCGGCGGCCACCAGGCGCATCTCCACCTGGCCCGCGCGGTCCAGCTTGTGCACCTCCGGCGCACCCGCCATCTCCAGCGCGCGCTCCGGACGGCCCATGCCCCGCTCGCAGTCCGCCATGACCGGCCAGAGATCCACGGTGCCGGTCATACGACGGCAGGCGCGGAACTCGGCCAGCGCCTCGGCGTACCGCTCGGTGGCGTACGACGCGAAGCCGGCCGCCTCACGGACGGCGGCGACACGGGACGCCAGCCGCAGCGCCACCCGGGAGTAGCCATAGGCCAGGTCCGGGTCCTCGTCCAGCAGCCTGGCCACCATGACGAGGTTGCGGGCCACGTCGTCCGCCAGCGTCTTCGGCAGGCTCATCAGCTCCTGCCGGACGCTCGGGTCGATCTCCTGGCCCGTGACGTCGTCCGGGATCGGAAGGCGCCTGATGGGCTCCCGCTCCTCGCGGCGCTCGTCGCGACCCCGGGTGTTCTCGAACCGCCCACGGCCCTGCACGTACGGCCTCCGGCCGCCGCCCTGGCCCCGCTCGTCGTCACGACGCGGCCCGCGGGGCCGCTCGTCCCCACGGTCGTCACGGCGGTAACCGCCACGGTCGTCCTCCCGGCGCGGCCCACGCGGCCGCTCGTCACGGCGGTCGTCGCGCGGCCGGTCGTAGCGGGGACGGTCATCGCGACGGAACCCGCCACGGTCATCACGCCGGTCGTCACGGGGACGATCCTCACGCGGCCGGTCATAACGCGGCCGGTCATCGCGACGGAACCCGCCACGGTCATCACGGCGGTCGTCACGGGGACGATCCTCACGCGGCCGGTCATAACGCGGCCGGTCATCGCGACGGAACCCGCCACGGTCGTCGCGCGGCCGGTCCGTGCGCGGGCGGTCATCGCGACGGAACCCACCACGGTCGTCACGCCGGTCGTCACGGGGACGATCCTCACGCGGCCGGTCGTAGCGGGGACGGTCATCACGACGGAACCCACCACGGTCGTCACGGCGGTCGTCACGGGGACGATCCTCACGCGGCCGGTCATAACGCGGCCGATCATCGCGACGGAAACCGCCACGGTCGTCACGCGGCCGGTCCGTACGCGGGCGGTCGTCCCGGCGGAAACCGCCACGGTCATCACGGCGGTCGTCACGGGGACGATCCTCACGCGGGCGGTCGTCGCGACGGAAACCGCCACGGTCGTCGCGCGGCCGGTCCGTACGCGGGCGGTCGTCCCGGCGGAAACCGCCACGGTCATCACGGCGGTCGTCACGGGGACGATCCTCACGCGGGCGATCGTCGCGACGGAAACCGCCACGGTCGTCGCGCGGCCGGTCCGTACGCGGACGATCGTCCCGACGGAACCCACCCCGATCGTCACGCCGGTCATCGCGACCCCGGTCCTCATACCGCCCACGCGGACGGTCATCGCGGCGGAAACCGCCGCCGGCCCGGTCGCCTTCGCGCCGGGGGCCGCTGCTGCGGTATCCACCCCGGTCGCCGCCCTGGCGCGGACCGCGCCCCTCAGGCCGATCCGGCCGTTCCTCGGGCGAGTTGGACATCGACGTGACTCCTGTCGTTCGTACTGCTCTAATGCCAGTCTCTCGTACCCGTCCGCGAACTGCGCACCACGAGAAAAACAAAAGACCCCCGGTCCCAGCGCTTTGGCCAGGACCGAGGGTCCATAAAGATTGTTCGGCGGCGTCCTACTCTCCCACAGGGTCCCCCCTGCAGTACCATCGGCGCTGAAAGGCTTAGCTTCCGGGTTCGAAATGTGACCGGGCGTTTCCCTAACGCTATGACCACCGAAACACCATCGGGTGTTAGGCGAACAAGCACACTCTTCAGTTAAGTGACTGGTTCAACCGGTGCGACCGTTCGCAACCCGGGAACCAAACAGTGGACGCGAGCATCTGAGGACAAGCCCTCGGCTTATTAGTACCGGTCAGCTCCACCCATTACTGGGCTTCCACATCCGGCCTATCAACCCAGTCGTCTACTGGGAGCCTTAA
>NZ_JBEZXR010000025.1:0-107377 GCF_040638135.1 Streptomyces sp. NPDC026673
CAACGGCTCCACTACAGCGAAGCCGCCGCCTTCCCGACAGCCCCAGGCACCCAAATCCTCGATGCCGCTTGACAGTTCATCCGCATCGGATGTCTACGTCCCGACCGACGAGGGCTGGCTCTACCTCGCCACCGTCATCGACATCGCCTCGCGCCGCGTGGTCGGCTGGGCCACCGCCGATCACCTGCGAACCGATCTGGTCGCCGAGGCCCTCACCGCAGCCTGCCGGCAGCGCCGCCCCACCGGTCCGGTGATCTTCCACTCCGATCGCGGCTGCCAATACACCAGTCAGCAATTCGCAGCGCTGGCCGCAGAGTTCGGGATCCAGCTGTCGGTCGGCCGCACGGGACAGTGCTGGGACAACGCGCTCGCTGAGTCGTTCTTCGCCACCATCAAGCGCGAGCTGCTGGGCACCGCGACCTGGCCGAGCCGGGCCGCCGCCCGCACCGCGATCTTCGACTTCATCGAAAGCTGGTACAACCTGCACCGTCTGCACAGCAGCCTCGGCTACCGCAGCCCAGCCGAATACGAGGCAGCACACGCAGCCTGACCACCACACCGTTGGTGTCCGTCAAAGCGGAACAAGCTCACCATGTCGTCCCGGCATGCGGCGTGCTCATGGGCGTCTTGGTGGCCGTCGATGGTGTGGGATCTTCGGCAGCAGGCGCGAAGGGAACCGGCAGTGGGTCAGGAGCGGTTGGGATCCCTCCGGCCCTCAATCGCCGATCGCTGTGACAACCGGGGTGCGGGCGAGTCGATCGACGCACTGTCAGAACTGATGGGCGGCTTGGGGCCGAAGAGCATAGGATCGCCCTTCGTCATGCGGTCAAGTGATGGTGCCCCATTGGTGAACTTTCAATCGGTCGGTGCAAGTTGACTGATGAGACGGTGACTCCGGGTTCCTCAGGTGGCGATGCCACGCGCTCGCGGCTCTACGAGTCCCTCGTGAGATGGCACTTCGCATGGAAGAGACGCCGTGCGGGCGTGATCGCGATTGCCGGACATCACCACTCGAATCAGGTGGTTCCGTTGGGCCGGATGCTCGCCTGGTTCTTGCGGATCCCGCCCGATTCGGCTGCGAGTGTCAAGCTGCGGATCCCGCTCGAGGTGCCCGTGGTTGTGATGCGCACGTGGCGGGACGAGGCCGCGGTGCTTGCCGCGCTGAAGGGGGTGAGCCCCGAGTCGGGCTTCGTCACCCCGCGGTGCCTCGTCGCCTTCGCGGGCGCATCGGTGCACAGGTACGAACCGGGCACGGTGCTGTCGGAGATTCTCGGTCCGCTGGGTGGGGACATGCTGCGTGACCTTGCGGAGGTCTTCGCAGGCACGGCTGTCGTCGGGGCGGACCAGCTTCCGGCCCTGCCGGTCGGCTGGCCACAGGACCACAAGAGCAGCGACGCCTTTCTCGATTACCTCGTCCACTACGCCGAGCACCGGGTGCACCGGCGCCATCGTCCGGTGTTCGGCGCGCTGTTCGACGGACTCGGGATACCGGTCGACGCGCTGGCCCGCTTTCGCGCGAAGGTGAGTTCCCGTACCCCGGAGTTGCAGCGGAGGCCTTATGCCCTGCTGCACACCGATCTCCATCGGGACAACATCGTGCTGCTGGACGCCGGGGGCTTGTTCATCCTGGACTGGGAGCTCGCCACGTACGGTGACCCCCTGCACGACCTCGCCACCCATCTGGTGAGGATGAGGTACACCGACGACGAGTGCGAGCGGATGACGCACCTCTGGGAGGAGGCGCTCGTCCGGCAGGGCTGTTCCGCGATGACCGCCGGACTGCGTACAGATCTGCAGGCTTACCTGGATTTCGAGTACGCGCAGTCCGTCTACGCGGACGTGGTCAGGGCGGCGGTGGACCTGGGGAGGCGGCCGGGATGCCCTCGCCTCGGGCCGTCCGTCGCCAGGGTGCAGCGTGCTTTGACGCGGGCGGAGGAGGCGATCGGCCTGACCGTGCCCTCGTACGGCGAGATCGAGGTCGCGCTGGCCGACTGGCACGCGCTGCGACACCCGGAGCGCCGTCGGGGACGGACCTTCAGGGTGTGTGCGCCCCGCAAGCGGGCGGCCGCACGTTGAGGCCGAGGTGACGGAGGGCTCACAGCCCCAGCGACATCCAGTGCCCCGGCACCTCCAGCGGTTCGAAGCCCACCTTCGCGTACACCCCGTGCGCGTCGTGCGTCGCCAGCAGCACACGCCGTACGCCGAGGCCCTCGAGATGGTCCCGGGCGGCCGTTGCCAGGGCGGTCGCCAGACCGTGGCCGCGGGCGGCCGGGGTGACGTAGACGTCGCAGAGCCAGGCGAACGTCGCGTGGTCGGTGACGACGCGGGCGCAGGCGACCTGGGTGCCGGACTCCCTGTCGTACACCCCGAAGTTGAGGGAGGCCGCGATGGCGGCGTCCTGGACGGCGCGGGGGCGGCCGAGGGCCCAGTAGGCGTCGGTGGAGAGCCAGTGGTGGACGAGGGCGGCGTCCACGCGGGCGGGGTCGGCGGAGATCTCGTACCGGTCGTCTCTCATGGGGCCCGAGGGTAGGGGATGCGGCTTTGTGCAGCACTGCTTACCGGTGCGATGAAGGACTATTAACTGGACCTTGAGGGTGCTGTGGGCCCACGCTCGATGGCATGGGTATTCACGTACCGCTGATCACGCCCTTCGACGAGGCCGGCCGGGTGGACGCCGCCGCGCTGGAGCGGCTGGCGCACGAGATGGCCGACGGGGGTGTCGCCGGGCTGTTGGCGCTGGGGACGACCGCCGAGGCGGCGATGCTGGACGAGGCCGAGAAGGCGGTCGTCCGGGCGACCGTGGGGCGCGTGTGCCGGGAGCGCGGGCTGCGGTTCACCGTGGGCGCCGGCGGGCCGGACACCCGCAGGGCCGCGGCGGAACTCGCGGAACTGGACGCGGACGCCGCCCTCGTCTCCGTGCCGTCGTACGTCAGGCCCTCCCAGGACGGGGTCGTCGCGCACTTCGAGGCCCTGGCCCGGGCGTCCGCCGTGCCGCTGGTCGTCTACAACATCCCGTACCGCACCGGGCTCGCCCTCACCGCCGACACGGTGCGCAGGGTCGCCGCGATCGACGGGGTCGCCGGCTTCAAGCACGCCGTCGGCGGCATCGACCAGGACACCGTCCTGCTGGTGCGGGAGGTGCCGCTGTACGCCGGGGACGACGTCTTCGCGCCCGCCCTGCTGGCACTGGGCGCCGAGGGGGCCATCACGGCCTCCGCGCACCTGGCCACCGAGCAGTGGGTGGAGCTGGCCCGTTCCCACGATTCAGCACGCGGGCAGGCGCTCGCGAGGCTGGCCGCCGCCCTCTTCGCCGAGCCGAACCCCACGGTGATCAAGGCGGTACTGCACGCCCAGGGACGCATCCCCACCCCCGACGTCCGGCTGCCGCTGCTGCCCGCCGGACGACCGTCGCTTGAGACGGCCCTCCGGGCACTTGCCGCATCGGGGGATACTCGGGACCGTACGTACGCACTGATCGGAGAGACCGGATGAGGATCGGAATCGTCGGAGCCACCGGCCAGGTCGGCGGTGTCATGCGCAAGGTGCTGGCCGAGCGCGACTTCCCGGTGGAGCAGCTGCGGCTGTTCGCGTCGGCCCGTTCGGCGGGGCGCACCGTGCCGTGGAAGGACGGCGAGGTCACGGTCGAGGACGCGGCCACCGCGGACTACACCGGTCTCGACATCGTGCTCTTCTCGGCCGGCGGCGCCACCTCCAAGGCGCTGGCCCCGAAGGTCGCCGCCGCGGGCGCGGTCGTGATCGACAACTCCTCCGCCTGGCGGATGGACCCCGAGGTCCCGCTGGTCGTCTCCGAGGTCAACCCGCAGGCGATCGCCGACCGCCCCAAGGGCATCATCGCCAACCCGAACTGCACCACCATGGCCGCGATGCCCGTGCTGCGCCCGCTGCACGAGGAGGCGGGGCTGACCGCGCTGGTCGCCACCACCTACCAGGCGGTCTCCGGCTCCGGCCTGGCCGGTGTCGCCGAGCTCGACGGCCAGGTGCGCAAGGTCGCCGACCGGGCGACCGAGCTGGCCTTCGACGGCGAGGCCGTGGAGTTCCCCGAGCCCGCGGTCTACCAGCGGCCCATCGCCTTCAACGTCGTCCCGCTCGCCGGGAAGATCGTCGACGACGGCCGCTTCGAGACCGACGAGGAGCAGAAGCTCCGCAACGAGTCCCGCAAGATCCTGGGCATCCCGGAGCTCAAGGTGTCCGGCACCTGCGTCCGCGTGCCGGTCTTCTCGGGGCACTCGCTGCAGGTCAACGCCCGTTTCGAGCGTCCGGTCAGCGTGGCGCGCGCCTACGAGCTGCTGGCCGCCGCCCCCGGCGTGGAGCTGTCGGAGATCCCCACCCCGCAGCAGGCCGCGGGCAAGGACCCCTCCTACGTCGGCCGGATCCGCCAGGACGAGACCGTCGAGCACGGCCTCGCGCTCTTCCTCTCCAACGACAACCTCCGCAAGGGCGCCGCGCTCAACGCCGTCCAGATCGCGGAGCTGGTCGCCGCCGAGCTGCGCGGCTGACCCCGCTCGCCCCTCCGGATGCCCCGGCGCCGACCGCGCGCCGGGGCATCCGCCGTTCCCGCTCGACCCCGTGCTTGACCCTCACACCGTGTGAGGCGGTGGACTCGGAGACGTCATGTTCGGAATCGGAGACTTCGCCAGGCACGGCCGCGTGTCGGTCCGCATGCTGCGTCACTACGACGCCGTCGGACTGCTGCGCCCCGACCGTGTCGACCCCGCCACCGGCTACCGCAGCTACGCCGCCGGGCAGCTCGCCCGGCTCAACCGCATCATCGCCCTCAAGGACCTCGGCTTCACCCTCGAACAGGTGCGGTCGATCCTCGACGAGGAGGTGAGCGCGGAGGAGCTGCGCGGCATGCTGCGGCTGCGCCGCGCCGAGCTCGCGGCCGCGATGGCCGCGGACGCGGCCCGGCTGGCGGGGGTCGAGGCGAGACTCCGGACCATCGAGAGCGAGGGACGGATGTCCACGGACGACGTGGTGATCAAGAGGGTGCCGCCGGTGCGGCTCGCGGAGCTGACGGCGACCGCCGCCGGGTTCGAGCCGGGGCAGATCGGGCCGGTCATCCAGCCGCTGTACGAGGAGCTGTGCCGGCGGCTGGACGCGGCGGGGGTGCGCCCGGCGGGGCCGGGGATCGCGTACTACGAGGACGCGCCGGAGGGGGAGGGCGCGATCCTCGTCCACGCGGGGCTGCAGGTGGCGGTCGAGCCGGACGACCGGTACGACTTCGCGGTCGTCGACCTGCCCGAGCTGGAGAGCGCGGCGACGATCGTCCACCGGGGAGCCATGGACGACGTGCTGCGCAGCGTCCAGGCCCTGGCCCGGGGGATCGACGCCCACGGCCACCGGTCCGTCGGCTACCCCCGCGAGCTGTACCTGGAGTGCGAGGGGCATCCCGACACCTGGGTGACGGAGCTGCAGGAACCGGTGGCCACGGGGGCGTGAGCGGTCACCCCATCGGCTTCCCCTGCTGAGCCGCCTCGGCGACCAGCTCGAAGGCCGTCCGGCCGTCCAGGGACTCGCGGATGAGGTCCGCGTGCCCGGCGTGCCGGGCGGTCTCCTCGATCAGGTGGAGCAGGATCCAGCGGGCGCTGACCTTCATGCCCGGCGGGTTCCAGGGCGCGTCCGGCAGCGGCACCACGACGTCCAGGTCGGGCAGAGCCAGGATCGCCTCCTCGGTCTCCCGGCCGATCCGGGCGTACTCCTCCAGCCGGCCGGCGAGGGTCTCGCCCTCCAGCAGGCGGAAGCCGTCGACGTAGTCCGCCTCGGTGCCCTTCTTGTCCTCGTGGCCGAGCAGCAGGCCCTGCACCCAGGACTCCTCGGTCCTGGCGACGTGCTTGACCAGTCCGGCGAGGTTCATCTCGCTGACGCTCGGCCGCGAGGACGCCTGCTCGTCGGTGAGTCCGAGCACGGCCCGGCGCACCCCGCCGCGCTGCGCCTCCAGGTAGGCCAGGAGTGCGTCCCGTTCGCCCGTCTCGTTCCGTACCACTGTCGGCATCGCGCGCTCCCCTTGGTCGTGGGTCCTTGCCACGGGCGCCGGCCTTCCGGCGTCCTTGGCGTCTTCGACGGTACGCAGCCTTGCGGTCAGTTCCGGTCCGCAATGGGCCGGGATGTGAAAGCGCCGTCGGACAGGACCGGGACCACGGACGCCGCGCCGGACTCCGTCGCGATGGCGACGTCCTCCGGGAAGCCGCCGCCGGCCAGCTCACGTCCGGAGGCGCAGGACGCGACGGCCGCGGCGGGGTCCGGGGTGCCGGTGAAGGCCGCGACGGCGGTGCGCGCCTCGGGGGAGAGCGTCACCGCCGGGGCGTGCTCCCGCAGCGCGGCGACGACCGCCCCGGCACCGAGCAGGTCCTCCAGTGCGGGCCGCAGGGTCCCGTCCGGCCAGCGCTCACCCGCGGCGATCACCGCGACGGGGCGGTTCCTGGTGCCGTAGCCGTGCCGCGAGAGCCACGCGCCGACGGCGGGCGCGTTGCGCAGGGAGGCGGCGACGACGGTCGCCGCCTCCCCGGCCGCGGCGGCGATCGCGGACCCGTTGGGCGAGGGCAGCACCAGCCGCGGCGTGTACGGCGCACGGCGCAGGGCGGCGGGGGACAGCGACCACGGCGAGCGTTCGCCGGCCTCCCGTCGACCCACCGCCAGCCGCGCCCCGACCCGCCGTGCGTACGCCGCGGCCGTGGCGTCGCGCCACGCGTACGGGTGCACCGCGGTGCCCGCCTCGACGGCCACCGTCACCGAGGTGGTGAACGACAGCACGTCGACGACGACCAGGCAGGCCACCGCCGCGCCGATCCGCCGGGCGCCTTCCGGTCCCCACTCGAACCGCACCCCGTGACCCGTCTGCAGAAACCATTCGTCGCTCATGGGCGACGACTATGCCGCCGCGGAGCGCTCCCGCACATCGGCGACCACGCAACTGACGTTGTCCGGACCGCCGGCGGCGTTGGCCAGCCCCACCAGCTCGCGCACCGCCGCCCCGGGGCCGGTGCCGGAGGCGAGCACCCGGCGCAGCTCGTCGTCCGGTACGACGGTGGACAGGCCGTCCGTGCACAGCAGATAGCGGTCGCCGGGACGCGGATCGTGCAGCCGCAGGTCGGGCAGGCGGCCCGCGGGACGGGTGCCGGCGCCCAACGCCCTTACGAGCAGCGACCGCTGGGGGTGCGAGGCGGCCTCGGCCTCGGTCAGCCGGCCCTCGTCCACCATCGACTGCACCATCGTGTGGTCGTGCGTGATCCGGAACAGCTCGCCCTCGCGCAGCAGGTACGCCCGGGAGTCGCCGATGTGGACGAGCGCCAGCCGCTCCCCGGTCCACAGCAGAGCGGTGAGCGTGGTGCCCGACTCCGCGAAGCCGCGCACGGTCTCGTCGGCCCGGTCGAGGGCGTCCTGCAGCACGTCCAGCAGCCCGCCCGAGGCGGCGCCGGTCTCGAGCTCCCTCAGCGCGTCGACGGCGGCGGCACCCGCGGGTGCCCCCTCGCCGCCGAAACCGTCGGCCACCGCCAGCAGCCGGGCGCCGGCGTAGGCGGTGTCCTGGTTGCCTTCCCTGACGAGTCCGGCATCGGAGAGGGCGGCGTAGCGCAGTTCCAGGGGGTGGTTCGCGTCGTTCACGGCGGAGTCCTTCCGGGACAGGTGATCGACGAGGAAGGCGGCCAGATCCCCGAGCGCATCGTGCGCGGCCTCGGCCCGTGCCCAGTACGCCCGGACCTCCCGCGCGGCGGCGGGCGCGTCCAGCGCGCACACCTCCCGTATGCGGGCCAGCGGCATCCCCAGCCGCCGCAGCCACGCCACCAGCCGGGCCCGCTCCAGCTGGGCGGGCGCGTAGTGGCGGTAGCCGGTCAGCGGATCGACCCGCGCGGGCGTCAGCAGCCCCAGCTCGTCGTACAGCCGCAGCGCCTTCGGCGACAGCCGGGACGCCTTGGCGAACGCCCCGATCGTCAGCGATTCCATGGCGGGCTCCCTCCCTCGGGCCGGGCACGCCGCCCGGCCGCTTCGATGCTGTGGCCTGCCCCAAGGTGAAGGTCAACGGGCCGCCCGGGCCCGGTTCACAGGGCGATCGGGCGGTAGGCGAGGGCGGCGTCGACGATCCGCCCGGGCGAGGCGTCCTCGAGGCCGGCCGGAGGGCGGAAGATCAGGTCGCAGGCCCGGGGGTGGAGGGTGTTGCAGTCGAAGAGCAGCAGGTAGTAGTCGGCGTCCTCGCCGGCCGGATCGGCCGTGATGCGGCGGACGATCTCGACGAGTTCCTCGCGTGTCACGTCGGCCACCCGCGGCCGGGCGGGCCGGGCCGCTTCCCGGGCGAACTCCTCCAGGCCGCGGGACGCGTGGTACCAGGCGAAGTCGGACGGCAGGTAGGTGTGGCCCGTGCGCTCGTTGAACGCGGCCACGGCCTCCTCGGCGGGCCCGCCGGACCCGGCCAGGTCCGCGATGCGCTCGATCTCGCGGGCGACCTGCGTCAGGCGTTCCGGGTCGACGGGCGGCGGGAGCAGTTCGGGGCGCAGGTCCACGGCCGCATTATGCGCGCCGGGGCGGACAGCGGCGGGGTCCCACGAGGCCCCGCGGCGGCCGCGGGGCCCGCCGGCTGGGCCGGGCGATGGATGTCACATCCCCGTAACGAGACTTTTGCAAGCACCTTGCTTGCAAAAGTTAGCACCGCGCGGCATCCTCGGAGGCATGGCTTCACTGAACGTCGGCAACCTCGGGGAGTACCTGCGGGAGCAGCGCCGCAACGCGCAGCTGTCCCTGCGTCAGCTCGCCGACGCCGCGGGGGTGTCCAACCCCTACCTCAGCCAGATCGAGCGCGGGCTGCGCAAGCCCAGTGCCGAGATCCTGCAGCAGCTCGCCAGAGCGCTGCGCATCTCCGCCGAGACCCTGTACGTGCAAGCCGGGATCCTCGACGAGCGGGACCAGGACGCGGGGATGGAGGTACGCACCGCCATCCTGGCCGACACGGCGATCAACGAGAAGCAGAAGCAAGTCCTCCTGCAGATCTACGAGTCGTTCCGCAAGGAGAACGCCGCAGTGGAGGAAGCTCTTGACGAGCAGCCCGCTGCGCCGCGCGAGCACGTGGCGAAGAAGGCCGCGAAGAAGGCCGTCGCCGTACTGAAGCCGAAGGCGGCCGGACCGGACGGCGGCGGTGGCGGCGACGCCGCGGCCGCCGGCTGACCGGCGCACCCCGTTCGCACGGACCAGCGGACTCGACAGACGTAAACGCCACCATCCTCATACGGGAGAAACCCTCATGGCGATCACCGACGACATCGTGAAGACCCTCAAGGACCCGACCCCGCTCTACGCGCTGGCCGGCACCGCGGACCTTGCCGCCGAGAAGCTCAAGGAGGTGCCGCCGCTGATCGAGAAGATCCGCGCCGAGGCCCCCGAGCGGATCGAGAAGATCCGCGGCACCGACCCGAAGGCCGTCCAGGAGAAGGTGACCGCGCAGGCCAAGGACGCGCAGACCAAGGCGCAGGCCAAGGTCAACGACCTCCTCGGCACCATCGACGGCGACCTGCGCAAGCTGCGCGACTCCGCGCAGGACTTCGCGCTGCAGCAGGTGGGCCGGGCCGCCGAGTACGCGGTCCGCGCCAAGGAGGCGTACGACGGGCTGGCCGAGCGCGGCAAGGACGCGGTCGCCACCTGGCGCGGCGAGGCCGCCGAGCAGGTCGGGGACATCGCGGTCGCGATCGAGCCGGAGCCCGTCCCGGCGGCGCGGCAGGCGCCGGTCTCGGACGCCAAGCCCGCCCCGGCCCCCGCCCCGGCCCCCGCCGTGGCGCAATCCTCGGCGCAGGACGGCCAGGCGAAGAAGGCCCCCGCCGCGAAGAAGGCCCCCGCGGCCAAGAAGCCCGCGACGCCGGGCAAGCCCGCTTCCTGAGCGGCCGGTACATCACGGGCCGGGCACGCACGGCGTGCCCGGCTCGTTGTGCCGGTACGGTGGGAGCCGACGACGGAGGTGGACGGCAATGCTGGTTACGGGTTTCCTCGGTGTGCTGGGACTGGTGTCCTGGGCGCTCTTCCTGCTCGCGGTCTTCGCGTTCGTCAACGCCGCGATCCATCGTGAGGACGCCTACCGTGCGGCCGACAAGAACACCAAGGCGTTCTGGCTGATCATTCTCGGCATCTCCGCCGTGGTGATGAAGATCTTCTCGATCCTGTCGTTCCTGCCGGTCATCGGCCTGATCGCGGTGATCGTGTACATGGTGGACGTGCGCCCGAAGCTTCGCGAGGTCGCGGGCAAGGGCGGCCCCCGTCGACGCGGCGGCAGCAGCAGCGACGGCCCGTACGGCCCCTTCAACCGCTGAGGCGGCCGGCCGCCGAACCGGGCCGAAACCGGGCTCTCCCCGACCGGGGCACCCCCCGACCGCGGCGCCCCCGGACCGGGGCGACGCCCGACCGGGGCCCGCCCCGTCGATCAGGCGCCCGACTCCAGCAGCATGAGAGCGACGTCGTCCGTCAGCTCCCCGCCGTTGAGTTCCCGCACCTCCGTCATGGCGGCGTCCAGCAGCTCCTCGCCGGCGAGCCCGGCGGACATCTGCCGCCCCACCAGCTCGACCATGCCCTCCTGGCCCAGCCGCTGCGCGCCCAGACCGACCCGGCCCTCGATGAGCCCGTCGGTGTAGAGCATCAGGCTCCACGCCTCGCCCAGCTCGAACCGCGCACCCTCCCAGCAGTCCTTCTGGGGCAGCAGCCCGAGCGCCGGGCCGCCGTGCTCGTACGGCAGGAGCTGCGGCGCCATCCCGGACAGGGAGAGCAGCGGCGCCGGGTGGCCGGCCAGCCACAGGTCGGCGGCGCGGCCGTCCGGGCTGATGTCGACCTGGCAGAGGGTCGCGAAGATCTCCTCGTCGGACCGCTCGTGCTCCAGCACCTGCTGGAGCGTGCCCAGCAGGCCGGCGCCGCAGAGCCCGGCGAGGATCAGCGCGCGCCAGGCGATCCGCAGTTCCACGCCGAGCGCGGCCTCGTCCGGGCCGTGGCCGCAGACGTCGCCGATCATCGCGTGCACGGTCCCGTCCGGGGTGCGGACGGTGTCGTAGAAGTCGCCGCCGAGCAGGGCGCGGCTGCGGCCGGGCCGGTAGCGGGCGGCGAAGCGCAGGTCGGCGCCGTGGAGGAGCGGGGTGGGCAGCAGTCCGCGCTCCAGCCGCGAGTTCTCCTGGGCCAGCAGCCGCGTCTCGGTCAGCTGGCGCTGCGCGACGTCGGCGCGCTTGCGCTCCACGGCGTAGCGGATCGCCCGGGTCAGATGGGACGGTTCCAGGTCGGCCGGGGTCAGATGGTCCTGGGCGCCGACGCGGACCGCCTCCGCGGCGCGCTCGGCGTCGGTGTCGCCGCCCGCGGTGAGCACCAGCACCGCGGTGCGCGGGGCGAGCCGCAGCAGCTGCCGCAGGCTGTCCATTCCGTCGGAGCCGGCGCCCTCGGCGGTACGGGCGGAGAGTTCCAGCAGGATGCAGTTGACGTCGTCCCTCAGCAGCCGCTCGGCCTCGGTCAGGTTGCGGGCGCGGCGGATGCGGACCCGGGTGCCGGAGACGTCGAGCAGGTCGGGGACGGTGAAGGCGCCCGCGGGGTCCTCACCGATGGCGAGCAGGGTCAGGGCAGGGGAGGTCCGGCCGTCGGCCGGGGGTGTTTCCCGGCGCGGCCCCGGCACGGCGGCGTACTGGTCGGTGCGCCGCTCGGTCGCGGACATCGGCGACATCGGACAATTCCTTCCCTCCCCCCGAGGGCAACGTCCCGGAGCGGTCGGATCGGTCGGATCGGTTGCTCTGCTCCGAGCACACTGAAGGGCGACCATAGCGGTAGCGCCCGGCGGCGGGGGAGGCCCTGCCGGTAAACCACCGGTGTCATATGCCGTTCTGAGCTGCGGATTTCGACCGCGATAGGACGAACCGGGCATGACCAACGTCACGTTTGCCCCGTCGCGGGGTGGTGCGGGTCACGCGGCGGCGGTCACAGGACCCAGGTCACACCGACCGGGCCGGGCGCCGTTCCTTCCGGCCCGGGCCGGACGTTCACGCGGGTCGGGTCGGGTCGGGTCGGGCCGGGCCGGGCCGGTGCCGCGCCACGGGGCCGGGGTCATCCGGGGCGTACGACGCCGAGGATGGGCATCGACCCCGCACCCGCCATGGTGATCCGCCGCCCGGGGCGCGGCGCGTGGACGATGGCGCCGTCGCCCACGTAGATGCCGACGTGGCCGGCGTCCTCGAAGTAGACGACCAGGTCGCCCGGCCGCATCGACGCCACCGGGACGCGGGGGAGGAGCCGCCACTGCTCCTGGGAGGTACGCGGGATGCCCACCCCGGCCGCGCGCCAGGCGGCCTGCGTCAGCGCCGAGCAGTCGTAGGCGGCGGGCCCGCCCGCGCCCCATCGGTAGGGCTTGCCGATCTGCGCCGTGGCGAAGGCGACGGCGGCGGCGCCCTGCCGGGTGGCGCCCGCGGCATTGCGGCGCAGGCGGGCGGCGGCGTCGGTCCGCAGCCAGGCGACCTGCGAACGGTAGGCGGCCTCGTCCTCCAGCCGTTCCAGTCGCGCCCGCTCCCGGGCCTCCAGCCCGGCCAGCAGTGTCCGCGCCCGGGCCAGGCGCGTGGTGATCTCCCGCTTGGCGTCGGCCGCCTTCTTCTGGTCGGCCATGAGGCGCTCCCAGGCGACGGTGGCCGAGTGGGCGTAGGCGCCCAGTTCCGCCGTGGTCGTGCGCAGTTCGTCGATCGTCGCGTTCGCGGCCTGCGCGCCGCGGTCGGCGAGGACGAGGCCGTCCAGGAACGCGTCCGGGTCGTCGCCGAGCAGGAGGCCGACGCCGGGGCCGATCCCCCCGCCGCGGTACTGGGCACGGGCGAGCGCGCCGGCCTGGGCGGTCAGGGTGCGCAGCCGGGCCTGCTCCCGGTCGATGACGCGGGCGAGCGCGACGATCTCCTTCTGCTGGGCGAGGACGCGTTCGTGCGCGGCGTTGTAGGTGCCGGTGGCGCGTTCCGCCTGCCGGTAGAGGGCGTCGACCTCGGCGCGCACGTCCTGCAGGGTGCGCCGGGGGCTGGGGGGATCGGCGTGCGCGGCCGGGACCGGGGCGGCGAGGAGCAGCAGAACGGCACAGGCCAGACCGGCCGTACGCTTCATGCGGGCACCTCCGCAGCGTATCTGACGAACCGTCACATGGCTGGGGATGGTGCCATGGGAGGCGCCAATCGGCCAGAGCCGCGGGCGGACGTCTTCGTGCCCGGTGGATCCGGCGGCGGCGCCGTGCCGTCCTCCGGCGCGGGACCCGGTGCCGCGGAGCGCGTCCCGAACGCGGTCTCCCGGGCGGCCGCTTCGCCCTCCCGCGTCCCCCGGCGCCGGGGGACGCGGGGTCAGGCCGGGGCCAAGGCCTCCCAGCGGACGGTCACTTCGCCCTGGCGCCAGCGGGCCGGGGCGTCCGTCACCGGCCAGCCGCCCGGACCCGCCAGGCTGCGGACCGTGCGGATCCAGCGCTGCCGGGCGCCCAGGGAGGCGAAGGGCGCGGCCGCGGCCCACGCGCGGTCGAAGTCGGTGAGGAACGCGTGCACCGGCTCGCCCGGCACATTGCGGTGGATCAACGCCTTGGGCAGCCGCTCCGCCAGGTCGGAGGGACGCTCCAGGGAACCGAGCCGGGTGGCGAAGGTCACCGTGCGCGGTCCCTCGGGGCCGAGCGCCACCCAGACGTGGCGGCGGCCGATCTCGTCGCAGGTGCCCTCCACCAGCAGCCCCTCCGGCGCGAGGCGGGCCCGCAGCCGTGTCCACACCTCGGCGACCCGCTCCTCGTCGTACTGGCGCAGTACGTTCGCCGCCCGGATCAGGGCCGGCCTGCGGCCGTCCGGCAGGGGCACCTCGAAGCCGCCGTGCGCGAAGGAGAGCCCCTCGCGGGCGTACGGCCGGGCCGCGGCCACCCGGGCCGGGTCGATCTCGATGCCGACCACCTCGGCGTCCGGGCGGGCGGTGCGGAGCCGTTCCAGCAGCTCAAGGGCCGTCCACGGTGCGGCGCCGTAGCCCAGGTCCACGGCGAGCGGATCGTCGCAGCGGCGCAGGGCGGGGCCGTGCGCGGCGGCGATCCAGCGGTCCATGCGGCGCAACCGGTTGGGGTTGGTCGTCCCCCGGGTCACCTCTCCGACCGGCCGTGTCGCGCGCATGCGTCGAGCCTATGCGAGGCCGGGCGCGCCGGATCCGGGCCAGGTTCTCGGTCACGCTTTGGCAAAGCGGAAATGGATCTAGGCTCTCCGCCGGTTGTTCCTGTTGAAGGGTGCCGTCCGCTCGGCCGCCCTTCCGAGAAGTGGAGGACGCGACGTGAGCCAGTACGTGGCGAAGCTGACCGGCGGTGCACAACGCCGGTTCCGGCGCCATGCCGTCGGTGGGCGCCGCCCGCGGCGCGTGGCCATGCTCAGCGTGCACACCTCTCCCCTCCACCAGCCGGGCACCGGCGACGCGGGGGGCATGAACGTCTACATCGTCGAGCTCGCCAAGCGGCTCGCCGAGGGTCCCGGCGTCGAGGTCGAGATCTTCACCCGCGCCACCACGGCCGCCCTGCCGCCCACGGTCGAGCTGGCCCCCGGCGTCCTGGTGCGGCACGTCGACGCCGGCCCGTACGAGGGCCTGGCCAAGGAGGACCTGCCCGCGCAGCTGTGCGCCTTCACCCACGGGGTGATGCACGCGGAGGCCAGCCACCGGCAGGGCCACTACGACCTGGTGCACTCGCACTACTGGCTCTCCGGCCACGTCGGCTGGCTCGCCTCCGAGCGCTGGGGCGTCCCGCTGGTCCACGCCATGCACACCATGGCCAAGGTCAAGAACGCCGCCCTCGCCGAGGGCGACACCCCCGAGCCCACGGCCCGGGTCATCGGCGAGACGCAGATCGTCTCCGCCGCCGACCGGCTGATCGCCAACACCGCCGAGGAGTCGGACGAGCTGATCCGGCACTACGAGGCCGACCCGCGCAAGGTCGCCGTCGTCCACCCCGGGGTGAACCTGGACCGCTTCCGGCCGGACGCCCACGGCGGCCGTGCCGGGGCCCGGGCGCGCCTGGGCCTGCCGCAGGACGCGGTGATCCCGCTCTTCGCCGGACGGATACAGCCCCTCAAGGCGCCGGACATCCTGCTGCGCGCCGCGGCGATCCTCGTGGCGGAGGACCCGTCCCTGCGCGACCGCCTGGTCGTCCCCGTCGTCGGCGGGCCGAGCGGCAGCGGGCTGGCCAAGCCCGAGCGCCTGCACAAGCTCGCGGCCCGGCTCGGCATCTCCGACCTCGTACGGTTCCAGCCGCCGGTCGCCCAGGACCGGCTCGCGGACTGGTACCGGGCCGCGTCCGTGCTGGTCATGCCCTCGTACAGCGAGTCGTTCGGGCTGGTCGCCATCGAGGCGCAGGCCTGCGGCACGCCCGTGGTGGCGGCGTCGGTCGGCGGTCTGCCGGTGGCCGTGAAGGACGGCGAGACCGGCTTCCTCGTCGCGGGGCACGAGCCCGCCGACTACGCGCGCGCCCTGCGCCGCTTCGTGGACCACCCGCAGCTGGTCCCCGGCATGGGGGCGGCCGCGGCCCGGCACGCGGAGTGCTTCGGCTGGGACGCGGCGGCCACCAGGACCGCCGAGGTGTACGCGGGTGCGATGGCGGAGCGGCGCCGTCGCCTACGATCGCCGCATGGGTGAGCGGGAGCAGACGGCGGCACGCGCGGCGGTCGAGCGGGCACTGAAGGACGCGGAACTCGACTGGGAGACCGGCGCCGCGGGTGAGTACGTCGTCAAGCTCCCCGGCACGCGCAAGCTGTCCACCACCGTCGCCCTGGCCGTCGGGCGGCACACCCTCACGGTCAACGCCTTCGTCGTGCGCCGCCCCGACGAGAACCACGAGGCCTTCTACCGCTGGCTTCTGGAGCGCAACACCCGGCTGTACGGGGTGGCCTACGCCATCGACGCGCTCGGCGACGTCTACCTCTCCGGCCGTCTGCCGCTGGTCGCCGTCGTCCCCGACGAGGTCGACCGGCTGCTGGGCGCCGTCCTGGAGAACGCCGACGGAAGCTTCAACACGCTGCTGGAACTGGGCTTCGCCTCCGCGATCCGCAAGGAGTACGCGTGGCGAACCTCGCGCGGCGAGTCCACGCGCAACCTCGACGCGTTCACCCATCTGACCGGCAGGGCGGAGGAGCCCGCCGAATAGCGGCGACGCGCTCTTCCCCCGCCGAACAGGGCGCCGCGCCGCGCCGCCGGCCGCCCGGAGCGGCGGGAACCCCGGGGCGTACGGGAACCCCTGGGGCGTACGAGGACCCGCGCGCGGGCCCGGGCTCAGTCCGCCGTCGGCTCCGGCACCCTCGCCGGGGCCGGAGGCACCGCGTCCACCGGCTCGCCCGGGGCCCGGCGCTCCCGCAGCAGCAGCCAGTACCCGGCACCGGCCACCGTGCCGACCACGGCGCAGGCCCCCCACACCACGCCGCCGCCCCACCGGTCCAGCGCCAGGCCGCCCAGCAGCGGCCCGGCGAAGGAGGCCGCGGGCCAGGCCAGGGAGTACATCCCCTGGTAGCGGCCCCGCGCGTGGGCCGGTGACAGATCGGCGACCAGCGACATCGACGCCGGCGCGTGCAGGATCTCGCCGATCGTCCACACCGCCACCGTGAACGCGTAGAACGCGACCGTCCCGGCGAAGGCGGTGAGGCCGAAGCCCCAGCCCATCAGCAGCGTGCCGGCGGTGAGCAGCGCCGCCACGCTCCGCCGCTCCACGAGCCGGGTGAGCGGGATCTGCAGCAGCACGATCAGCAGGCCGTTGAGGCCGATGACCAGGCCGTACTCGCTCGCGGTGAAGCCTTGCCCGCCCATGTGGACGGAGAGGGTCGTCGAGCCCTGCTGGGTGACCGTGCCCAGCAGGAACGTCAGCGCGACGAACGCCATGAAG
The DNA here is from genome assembly GCF_040638135.1 of Streptomyces sp. NPDC026673. Classification (NCBI taxonomy): domain Bacteria; kingdom Bacillati; phylum Actinomycetota; class Actinomycetes; order Kitasatosporales; family Streptomycetaceae; genus Streptomyces; species Streptomyces sp. NPDC026673. The sequence goes on from NZ_JBEZXR010000025.1 coordinate 16,859, forward strand.
CGCCGGTCGCGCAGCACGACCCCGAGGCCGACCCGGGACTCCTTCGCCCCGGCGGCGTCCGCCGGCGACGGGCCGGAAGTCGCGGGCTCGCGGCCCGGCATCGACTCCGGCACCTTGGCGTAGATCACCAGTGCGCAGAGCACCGTCATGAGCGCGTCGCCGAGGAACAGCCAGAAGTAGCCCTGCGAGGCGATGAGGCCGGCGGCCGCCGAGGAGACGGCGAAGCCGATGTTGATCGCCCAGTAGTTGAGCGAGAACGCCCGCACGCGGTCCGCGGCGGGCACCACGTCCGCCATCATCGCCTGCACCGCGGGCCGCGAGGCGCTGCTCGCCAGGCCGATCACCAAGGCCACCGTCGCGATCGCCACCTGCCCGTGGACGTACGCCAGCGTCGCCGTGGCGGCCGCGGCGGCGAGCTGCGCCAGGAGCATCGTCGAGCGCCGGCCGACCCGGTCGGTCAGCACCCCGCCGACGACCGCGCCGAAGGCACCGCCGAGGCCGTAGAGGGAGGCGACCAGACCGGCGTAGGTGGCGGAGTAGCCCTGGTCTCCGGTGAGGTAGAGGGCGAGGAAGGTGACGACGAAGCCGCCGAGCCGGTTGACCAGCGTGCTGGTCCACAGCCACCAGAAGGTCCGGGGGAGTCCCGAGACGGTCTCCCGTACGGCACGTCTGACATCGGGCACGGCGGCGGCTCCTCGCGGCGTCGGTGGCGTGATGGGCGTAATGGGCCAGGGCGGCTCGCGCAGCTTACATCCGCCCTCCGGAGGGCGCCAAAGGGTTTTCTCTTAGACTCCTTGGCATGGCTGAAGCTCCGTACAAGCTGATCCTCCTCCGCCACGGCGAGAGCGAGTGGAACGCTAAGAACCTCTTCACTGGCTGGGTTGACGTCAACCTGAACGAAAAGGGCGAGAAGGAGGCGGTCCGGGGCGGCGAGCTGCTGAAGGACGCCGGACTCCTCCCCGACGTCGTCCACACCTCCCTCCAGAAGCGCGCGATCCGCACCGCGCAGCTGGCCCTCGAGGCCGCCGACCGGCACTGGATCCCCGTCCACCGCAGCTGGCGCCTCAACGAGCGCCACTACGGCGCGCTGCAGGGCAAGGACAAGGCGCAGACCCTCGCCGAGTTCGGCGAGGAGCAGTTCATGCTCTGGCGCCGCTCCTACGACACCCCGCCGCCGCCCATCGAGGACGGCAGCGAGTTCTCGCAGAGCGACGACCCGCGCTACGCGTCCATCCCGCCGGAGCTGCGCCCGCGCACCGAGTGCCTGAAGGACGTCGTCGAGCGCATGCTGCCGTACTGGTACGACGGCATCGTCCCGGACCTCCTCACCGGCCGCACCGTGCTGGTCGCCGCCCACGGCAACAGCCTGCGCGCCCTCGTCAAGCACCTCGACGGCATCTCCGACGCCGACATCGCGGGCCTGAACATCCCCACCGGCATCCCGCTCGCCTACGAGCTCGACGCCGACTTCCGCCCCGTCACCCCCGGCGGCCGCTACCTCGACCCCGAGGCGGCCGCGGCGGCGATCGAGGCCGTGAAGAACCAGGGCAAGAAGAAGTAATCCGGCACGATCAAGCCCCCTGCCTGCGATTTCTCCGCGGGAAGGGGGCTTGTTGCCGCTCTGGGGCCGTCTCTGGGCCGTCAGCCGGTTGATCGGGCCATGCTCAGTCCCTCAGAAAATCCGGCTCCGGCCGTTCTCTTGTCTCCGCCTGTTCCCGCCAGGCAGATCCGCGACACCTTCCGCTCACACCCACAAGCCCAGATCATCGAATCCCTGCCGGGCATGGGGCCCATCCTCGGCGCCGAGTTCGTCGTCGCCGCAGGAGACCTCGCCTCCTTCACCGACGCCGGGAACCTCGCCTCCGCCGCCGGCCTCGTTCCCGTCCCGCGAGACTCAGGACGCCGCACCGGCAACCTTCACCGACCCAAACGCTACAGCCGCCGCCTGCGCAGGGTGTTCTACCTGTCAGCCCAGACCAGCATCATGCGCGAGGGACCGAACCGAGACTTCTACCTCAAAAAGCGCGGCCAAGGACTCACGCACGTCCAAGCCGTCATCGCCCTCGCCCGACGACGAGTCGACGTCCTGTGGGCGCTCCTACGCGACAACAGGCTCTTCACCCCAGCCCCGCCGGAGCCCGCAGCGGCTTGACTCAGTCATTGAAACTCCCGCCCAAAGCCTCTCCACACCAGCCGCGTCGTAGAGCGCGGCAGTCACTGCGGGATGTCTGATGTGGCACGAGGCCAGGAACCTCTGCACTCCTTGACCGCTAATCCCACCAGAAGGTCCACGCTGCTGCGTCCACCAGTTCCTCGGCGTAGCCGGTGAGGGTGTGTGGGTGCCTGCCTTGCCAGATGTTGTCGGGGCAGAATGCGAAATGCTCGGCCGCGACCCGGAGGGCTTCTTCGGCAGTCGTGGGAGGGGCAGCCACGCTGAGGTACAGCTCGGCGAAACCGACGCCGACGACACGGGCCCCGAAGCGGCGCTCCCAGTCGAGGACAACGGCAGCGATCTCCCCTGTGTCGTTGGTGTAGTTCAGCGGCCCCTGCCAGCCGCATTCTCGAAGCGCCTCCGCTCCAGAACCAGCCGGCACCAACCCCAGGCGCAGGGAAGGGTCGGCTGCCAATAGCTCTGCGGCGTATGCAGCCGCCCGCTGCCCTGCCGAGGTCCGCATCGCAGCCGCCGGTGCCAGACCGGGCCAGAACTGGCCGTAGGGCGCGGTTACCGCAAGACGCCTGGCTACGTCGCGTTCGTCGTCGCCGTCTTCCGTGGCCGTGTAGGTGCTCCACCAGTGGGACAAGAGGGTCTGCGGATCGTGCGACCTGGGGTCGGAAAGCTTGTCCAGCCAGAGCTCGCCCGAGCCCCAGGGTCGGAAATCTTCGTCGTCATCCAGACCGGTCAGGAGCAGCGGCCAGAGGCCGAGAGAGTCGTGAGCAGAGCACAGCTGGGCCCAGATGTCGGGATCGGCGGCGCCGTCGCTCATCCAAAGGACTGGGGGACCGTCTCCTTCGTCGGCGTGGACCGTCGTGCCGGGCGGCAGGGGCACGGGTGCACGATGCTCGTCCGTGGCGCCAAGCAGCGCGGCAAGCTCAGCAGGCAGAGTGTTCACGCGCCGCACTGTAAGGCAGGACTCCGACAGCAAGGCTGCCAGATCGCTTAGGGGGCGTGCCACAGCCGTGCCACGTAGGGCGGTGTCGAACGGGGAGCCACGGGGAACAGCGGTGACGGATCAACGATGCCGCAGTTCAGCGTCCGCCCAGGTGGGGCGCAGTCCGTAGCCTCAGTCTTCCAAACTGGTGCTCCACGGCCCGTGCAGAGGCGTATGCGAAGCGGATCGGCTGTCCAATCCACGGTCGGGATCCCCGTCACCGTGCCGATCAGCCAGTCGGCTGGAGCAGCTAGTTCACCGATGAGTCCTGGATGCGCTCGATGGCCCGCAAGACCTCAGCCCGATTCTTCGCCCTCTTGATCCAGGCTGGGAGCCGGGCAATGAGCGTCATCCTTACGCGCGCCTTCGCGTCCCAAGGAGCCCGTTCACGCAACGGCGCCTGAACAAACCGCTTGATCAACTCCAGGTGCTCAGGGTTGTAGGCCCATAGCCAGCCGTGACGCGTCTCCGACTGCAACCACAGTGGCAGGCCGAAATATGGATCTACAGCCTCCCCCGCGCCCCGAAAGAGGCGAACACCACTGGCCGCATGGCGCGTCAAACCACACGCCCGGCAGACTAGCCGACGCTGCGCGAGCACCGAAGGGGCTTCGCCCTCAGTCGCGGGTGCGGCCGGAACCACATGCGCAATGCTGGCGCAATTCGGGCACCGCACAAGTACATGATCAACGAAGTCGTACTTCGTGTGCCGGGGATCCCGGAACCGCTGGGGCGAGAGCATGGCGTCAGTATGCGATCCCTGGCCTGGCCAAGTGCGAGGGGGGAGAGCCGTGCCCCTTGCGTGCCTGATCGCACGGGAAACCGCGGGGAACCACGATGTCATCGAGCACGAAGAAGGGGCGCCCCCGTGTCTCGGGGCACCCCTTCCGTCCAGCGCTTTCGCCGACCTGTTGCGGAGAGTGTGGGATTTGAACCCACGGTGACATCGCTGCCACGACGGTTTTCAAGACTGCTCCGCCCGAGGCGACCCGTTGCCGACACCTCCGTATAGCCCCCACTCGTCAAGGCCGGAGTAGATCAACGCAGTACGCCCCCTTGGAAAGGACAAGCATCGCGCCTCGCCTGTGTAGATGGCGACCAGCGAATCCGCACCACGCCACCAGTTGTCAGCGAGCCCTTGTACCTCCAGGACCGGTTCCATGGCATCAAGTTCGATGCCATCGACGTCATCGCCCGTGATCTTCGTGATCTGCTTGGCCCACATCGACGCGTGACGAGTCAGCGCGAGCGCCTCGATCCACCCTTCGACACTCGCGTGCAACGGCGCCCAGCTGTCCGCTTGGATCCCAAACTCACCAGCCGGGCCGATCATGAATGCGTAAGGAACGGCGGTCCGCTGTGGGCCGGCCTCGAACCACCAGCCCTCGGAGGACGTTCCTTCGGGGGAGTCCGCGTCGAAGTACTTCGGCCCTCCGTCGTACTGGGAGGCCGGCGGCAGGAGCAGGCCGCCCCAGTGCTCCTGGTAGGCCGCCATGCGGTCAACGACATCCGCTGGGACTTCCCGGTCAAGCCACCACTGCCTGTGCTGCTCGACAGACCGGGTATCGACCCTGATTCCGTGCACAGCGACAAAGTTGCGAGCCCTCCGAGTCAGCCCGCCGGGGACATCCTTGATGAGGTTGAGATCCACCAGGGGGACGCTACCCGTACAGCAGCGACGTACCGCAACCCCAGCGCCCGCCCGCGATCGGCAGCGGTCGCCATGAGCTCAACTTCGGCCAACATGATTGTGACCGACCGTTCTCTCTAGAGCTGCGGATCAGAAGGTGCGGCGCAACGGATGGCCTGGCTTCCTGGGCCGTCTCTGGGCCGTGCGAGGTTGCTCAACAGCGGCCAACGACGACCAATGACACCCACTCAGGCGCACCGAGGCACCGCTCGGACCAGCGAAAACGCAGGTCGCCGTGATCTCGGGCAAGACCCAGGGCAAGAAGAAGTAAGAATCGCGATCATGCCGTGGAACCCCTCTGGAACCTCAGCCCGTGTGATCTTGCGGCCGGAGAGCTTGCCCGAGGGCCTTCCGGCCCCGGTCCCGGCTGCTCGGCATGAGGTGCGCGGACACCTTCGGCGTCGGCCCCGGATCGGAGTGCCCGAGGTATTCCGCGAGGGCGGTAACGCGGTGTGTGCCTACTGGGGGGCGCTACTGGGGAACTTCAGTAGCGCCCCCCCAGTAGGGACTTGTGGGGCGGCCGGCGGGGCGTTTCACAGCCCCAGCACCTCGCCGTACTTGATGGCCCCGTAGGGCAGCGCGAAGCCGAACGGGGTCAGCGACTTTCCCAGCGGGTACGTCTCCTCGGTGCTGCTCGGCGCGAACCAGACGCCACCCGACGTGGGCTCACCGGCGTTCTCCCCGGGCGCGCTCACTGCGGTGTCCCACAGTCCGTCACGGTTGTAATCGCCGATGGCCACCCGGGCGCCGAAGCGGTCGCCGGCCTCGGCCGTGCCAGGCATGTTCGGGGTGCTCTGGCTGCGGGCCAGACCGCCGTAGAGGCCGCGCGCCGTGCCGTTCATGGTGACGTAGCCGCCCGCGTCCTTGACGGTGCCCACGTCCTCGCCGGGCACGCCGACCACCAGTTCCGGACGGCTGTCGCCGTTCAGGTCGCCCGCGGCCAGCGCGGCGCCGAAGTCGTCGCCCTCCTCGGCGGTACCGCCGACCTCCGGGTTCGACTGGGTGATGCACTCGCTCCCGGTGCCGAAGTTCGCGGTCTTCGAGCCCTTGAGCAGGAGCACCGCACCGCCGAGCCGGTCCTCGCAATGCGTGGTCTCCGACTCGGGGTTGGGCTGTACGAGGCCGACCGCGAGGTCGTCCGTGCCGTCCCGGTCGAAGTCGGCGGCGGCAAGCGAGCTGCCCCGGTCGGCGTCGGCGTACCACTGAGCCGGCTTGGCCTGGTCGTCCCAGCGCGTGATGAAGGTGCCGGAGTCCTCCATGCCCTGCCAGGTGGCGGCGAGGTCGTCTCGGCCGTCGCCGTCGAAGTCGCCGGTGGCCAAGTCGCGGGTGGCGCCGCCCATGCTGTAGCGGCGCAGGGTGGTGGTCGTCACGGGGTCTGCGGTGAGCGGGCCCGGGCGGAACCGGAGCGAGCCGCTCTCCTCGCTGTTCTCGCCGTACGCGAGGTCGGTGTCGCCATCGCCGTCGTAGTCGCCCGTGGCGATGGTGCGGCCGATGCTGCTGAACTCGCCCACACCCCTGGCCACGGTGGTGCCCTTGACGTTCCACCCCGAGCCGTCGAGGACGGTGATGGTGCCCTTGTCCTTGAGCTGATCGGAGGTGAGCGACTCTCCGCTCGCGCCGACGACGAGCTCGAAGACGCCGTCGCCGTTCACGTCGACGGGTGCCACGGAGGACCCGAAGCGGTCGCCCGCCTCGGGCGTGCCCGGTATGCCGGCCCCAGCCTGGCTGATGACGCCGGTGGACTGGCTCGGGCTCTGCGGGCCGCCATAGATCACGCTGATGTAGCCGGCCTTGGCCTTGCCGTCCACCGTGGCGTTGGGCATGCCGACCGCGATGTCCGCGTATCCGTCGCCGTTGAAGTCGAACCGCGGAGTCGTTGCAGCCGCGGCGCTCCCGGCGAGTGGCAGGGTCAGACCGGCGGCGGTGAGGGCCGCTGCTGCGGCGACGGCCAGGGTGCGTGCACGCACGGTGGAACTCCCTTAGTCGAAGGGGGCAATAGGAGCGAAGGTTCTCGGAGATGTGACTCACGAGGTGTACGAAGAGTTGTGTGGAGGTGGCGGAACACGGCTGAGTGGGTGGTGGTGTGCACCCCGCCACCCAGTAGCTGTGCGTAACGGATCGCGCCTCCGGCGTAGGCATCCGTCCTCGATGGCGGCCGAGAGCACGGCGCGGACGTTGGAGAAGATGACGCGCACGTACGAGCAGGCAAGGAGCCGGCCCGATTCGCGGCCAGCGTACGGGTTCCGACCTCTCGCCCCACGGCAGCTCCCGTGCAAAGCCGCTACGCCGACCTCAGCGGCAGAACAGCGGCTTCACGGCAGACCCGAAAGACCCACCTTCTGTGCCCCGTACGGCGAGAAGATCATGGGTGCGGACCAGCCTTGGTGGATCAGGGCTACCTGTGAGGGCAACGGCATCACCGGATAGACGGAGCGGCCACGCGACCAGTTCGCGAGCAGGCCCTCCGTACTGTCGACGGCGGAGACGATCATTGTGACCCGCATGTTGTCGTCGCCCCAGGTATTCCACAGAGCCCAGCCATCCGGACGGGGCTCAACACCAAGACGCGTACACGCCTCCTCGTACGTTCCCGTCCATTCGGCCGGCATCGCGTCAGGGCGAAGGACGACTACTCCCGCGAGCTTCACCACGGGGCGTTCCTCATCCTCTACACAGCCGTCGCCTGGGAAGTGGTAATGCCGAATGGACCGAGCGAGAGCATTCACCGCTCGTTGCAGACCGCTCGCGTCATCCGGATCCGGGGCGTACGAAAGCCAGCCCTCGCCCCCAGCCGCGGACACAACAGCCCGCGCCAGGCGCTCCACCTCGCGCAGGTGATCCAGCTCCGTCATCTCCGGTCGCGTCACACCGCGCAGTGTGGCACCCGCCCTGCCGCGCGACATCAGGTTTTATCCCTGCTGTGCCCGTCCCTGGGCCGTCCCTGGGCCGTCCGAGGCCGATCAACGCTGACAGACGATGACAAGCGCCAACCAGATCAACGCAGGCCAACGCCGCACATTGAGGCATCGGCGCAGGTGGCCAGCCAGCCGGATCGCTTCCAGAAGAACTGATCAAGTGCCGATGCACTGTCGGCCCTGGCGAGCTCCCGGATGGCATGATCGGGACCATGAACGCAGATCCCGGATCTGGCGAGACCGGTTGGCCTTTGAACGATGCTTTCCGCCTCGTCCGCGCGGAGGTGCCGGACCTTGTCGTTGAGCGTGCGGCCGGCGGCGAGAGGGATGACGCGGACTTTCTGCTCCGAATCGCAGGAAGCATCGAGGCTGTGGAAGTTGAGTGCCGGCCTGGCGGCCAGCCGGTGTTCATCGTCTCTGACGAGTACTCCTGGATCGAGGCGGCCGACCCCGCCGCTGCCGCCCAAGCCATCCTCGATCTCCTGAGGGCATAGCCGGAGTGGTGTCAGCCGCTCCGACAAACGTGCCGTCAGGGCACTCGCCCATGTGTTCCCACCGGTCCATCAGGCGCTGGACCTCGTCGAGGGTGAGCATCGTTCCGGACCACCGATTGCCGTCGGGGAAGGTCAGCCACATGTCGACGTTGCACACGGCCTCCAGGTCTTCGCCCGCTCCTGGCACGAAGCAGATCTCGTAGTCTTCGCGCTTCACCCGGTAGAACGGGCCGTCCCACATGGCGCCTCCGAGAAGCCTCTGCCGCATCGACTCGCGCGGGAATCAACGCCACAAGCAATCGCACACCAGGTCCAGGTCACCAGCAGGTGGCGGCCGCCGCCGGGCAGATCCACGGGCGTCGTAGGATCAGCGCTCTCTTTGGGGGTGCGATGCGAACTTCAGGGTGGGGCGGCGAGGGGCGGAAGTACGCGCTGACCTCGGACGAGGACGACAGCGACTTCTGGGGCTTTGCTCACGAGGTTGAGGGGTTGTTTACTCCGCTGCCGGATGAGGAGGGAGCACGCCGAGTGCAGCTCGCAGGTTGCCTCCCGCAGGGTGGCCTACTGAAGGGCATCGATCACGTCGGCGGCCGCTGTGCTGTGGCGGGGAACGCCTGGTTCGAACTCCTCGACGGCGAGGGTGTCACTGTGGGTTCCTACTTCGTGGGCGAGGTCACCGTCGTCGACGTCAAGCCCTCCGCTCGCGATGCCGGCCTCGTCGACCTCACGGTGACGCTGTGGTGTGACGACGCACTCCCCGGAGCGGAACAGGCGTGGGACCTGGTCCGCGCGGGGCTACTGAACCGCACCGGCATGTGGCACGAACTCACACCCGAAGGAAGACGCGCGTGGCTGTCGGTGGCGCTGTGGTCCCGGGAGTACCGACGCCAGGGAAAGCCCGATGCCCCCGCGGGCCAGGTGTTCACCTTGGACGGCCGGCACATCGTCGACGAGGACAGCTTCTACTGCGCGATCGGTGAGGCCATCAACGGGCCGGGCGGATACTTTGGCTGGAACCTTGACGCTCTGGACGACTGTCTCTGTGGCGGGTGGGGCGCCACCCCTGCGTTCACCTTGCTCTGGGATTCCTCGGCTGAGACTCGAACGCGGTTGGTGGAGCGGGTGCCTGCCGGCGATCGCGAGGTTACGGTGTTTGACCTGATCCTGGAGATCTTCGAGGCGCGAGGCGTGAACGTCATCCTTCGGTGACGGTTCGTCGCTTCCGGGCACCGGTCCGAGGATGGTCATTCGGCCTCCTCCCTCTGACGCCTGGAAACAGCATGTACGGCCGCTGCCGACCGATCTGGCTATGGCTACGGATCAGAAGTGCGGCGCGGCGGATGGCCTGGATCGCTGGACCGTCTCGGGGCCGTGCGAGGTTGTTCAACAGCGGCCAACGACGATCAATGACACCCACTCAGGCACACCGAGGCACCGCTCGGACCAGCGAAAACGCAGATCACCGAGATCTCGGGCAAGACCCAGGGCGACAAGACGGATCGTGCCGCAGCCAGTGGAGGTCCACCGACCTTCCGGGTTCAGCCCGATCAGTAGGGTGAGAAGAGTGCGAAGCGAGAGGCCAGGGGATCATTGCCCGATTTGCGGGTTCGACCTTGGATACGCGCCCTGGGGCGAGGGCGGGGACGTCGCGACCTTCGACATCTGTGGGTGCTGCGGGATCGAGTTTGGGTACGAGGACGCAACAGACGCGGGCGTGATCAAGGCCCGCAACGACTGGATTGCCCAGGGGCACCCCTGGAAGGGCGACATCAAGGGCAAACCCGCCGACTGGGATCTGGAGGCGCAACTGCGCGAGTCACTGCCGGTTATGCGGTCACCCCGCTGAGCAGCCCCAAAAACCGGGTGGTCGAAACCCGGGGCAAGAAGAAGTGGTCCGACGCGACCAAGCCCCCTGCCCGCGGAGAAACCGCGGGCAGGGGGCTTGGTGCCGCTCCGGGGCCGTCTCTGGGCCGTCACGGCGTTGGCCGGGCCGCCGACTCGAAGCCGCCGGCCACGGCCTTCCGGGTCCGTTCCCGGCTCGACGGCAGCAGGTGCGCGTACACCCCGAGCGTCAGGCCGGGGCCGGGGTCCGAGCAACCGAGGTACTCGGCCAGGGCCTTGATGTTCTCCCCCGCGTCCAGGAGCACCGAAGCGGAGAAGCGCCGGAGCGCGTGCACGCCGCGGCAGCGCTGCCACGAGGCGCCGGGCAGGGCGGTTCGGGATCCTGCCCGGCACCCCCCGGGCAGGATCCCGGGGGGTGCCGCACAGCGTCAGTTGTTGAGGACCGAGCCGTACCGCGGGGTGCCCGCCGTGGAGACCCCGGTGGCCGACGGGCCGAAGGAGAGCGCCCCGGCCGTCGTCGGTCCGGCGGAGGCGCCACGCAGCGACCAGACCGCGCCGTCGCCCGCGTTCTCGCCCGGGCCTCCCACGGTCAGCTCGGCGCGATGGTCACCGGAGTGGTCGGCGAGCAGGACCCGTGCGCCGAAGCGGTCACCCTTCTCGGCCGTGCCGGGGACGCCCGCGGTGTTCTGGGTGTACGACGCCGCGCCCTTGGTCGTCAGCCCGGAGGCGGTGCCCCGCAGAACGGTGACCGATCCGGTGCCGAGGTTCTCGCCGGACGCACCGATCGCCAGGTCCTTGTACCCGTCCCCGTCCACGTCGCCCAGGAAGACGCTGCTGCCGAAGGCGTCGCCCGCCTCGGCCGCGCCCGGCACGCCCGGGGTGTCCTGGCCGAGGACCAGCGGGGCGCGGGAGGTGTCCTTGCCGCCCGGTCCGCCGTAGACCACGGTGACCTTGCCGCCCTTGGCCCCCGCCGGGTCGGCGGAGGGCTCGGCCGGATTGCCGATGGCGATGTCGGCGTACCCGTCCTTGTCGATGTCGCCGACCGACGAGACCGTACCGCCGGGCAGCTCCTGCCACCAGTCGGTGTAGTTGCCGATGGACGGGTCGGTGACCAGGTGGGTGACGGCGGCACCGGTGCGCGGCTGCCGGCCGTGCACCACCAGGCTGGTGGACCAGGCGGGGGAGATCCGCCCGGCGGACACGGAGGTGGCGCCGTACGACGGGGAGTAGGGGGCGGGGAAGCTCGCGCCCGAGCCGCCCTGGAAGGAGCCGGACCGGGTGACTGGGCCGTTGACGAAGTTCAGGGCGACGGAACCGGTGGAACCGATCACGACGTCGAGGTCGCCGTCACCGTCGACGTCGCCCACGGCCAGGGCCTGCCCGTAGCGGTCCGTCTCCGACTGCCAGTAGTTGACGACCGTGCGAGCCCCGGAGAGACCGGACGGGGAGCCCCAGACGGCGACCAGCGTGCCGCCGTTGGTGTCGCCGTAGACGTCCTCGCCGGGCGCGCCGACCAGGAGGTCGGCGTAGCCGTCCTTGTCCAGGTCGGCGGAGGCGACGGCGCTGCCGAACGCGTCGTCCGCCTCGGCGGCGCCGGGCACGCCGGCCGTGTTCTGGGTGATCAGGGTGCGGGTGGCCGTCTTCAGCCCGGTGGAGCTGCCGTAGACGACCGAGACGGCACCCGCCTTGGACTGGCCGCCGACCGTCGCGTCGGGGGCGCCGATCGCGAGGTCGACGCGGCCGTCGCCGTTGAAGTCGTACGGGACGGCGGCCGCGGCCGCGTGGGCGGCGGGGACGGTCAGGGCGAGCGGGGCCAGCGCGCCGACGACGGCGACGGCGAGAACGCGTTTGCGCATGGGGTTTCCTCGGGGAGGCCTGGGGCGGGGGTGTGTCACTGGGCGATGGCCCAGCCGAAGTCACCGATGTCCTGCACGGAGACGTCGCGGGCGCCGATGAACTTGGCGGAGTCGGCGGTCAGACCGGAGGCGGCGCCGCGGAGGATCGTGACGGCGCCGTAGCCGTTCTCGCCGCCGGCGCCGGTGACCAGGTCGGCCTTGCCGTTCTTGTTGATGTCGATCAGCCGCACCGACTGGCCGAACTGGTCCCAGGCCTCGGAGCCGCCGGGAACGCCCTTCGTGTCCTGCGTCCAGCTCTTCGCGCCCTTGGTGGTCAGGCCCGAGGCGGAGCCGAACAGGACGGTCACCGCGCCGGCCTCACCGACCGCGCCCACGTCCTCGCCGGGCACGCCGACCGCGACGTCGCGGTAGCCGTCACCGTTGATGTCACCGGTGCTGATCGAGGAGCCGAACAGGTCCTCGGCCTCGCCGGCCCCGGGCACCCCCGCGGTGTCCTGGTGGATCACGGTCGGCGTCTGGGCGGGGTCGGGACCGCTCGGGCCGCCGTACCAGACGGAGATCTGGCCGCCCTTGTGGCCGGTCTTCTTGGACGCGCTGGGGTCCGTGGGGTCGCCGAGGACCACGTCGCCGTAGCCGTCGCCGTTGATGTCACCGATCGAGCCGGACAGACCGTCGGCGTTCGGCAGGCTCTTCATGACCTGCTTGTAGCCGTTCCAGGTGAAGTACCTGATGTCGCCGCCCTCGTCGCCGTCGACGAGGAAGGGGTAGATGCGCTCGGCGGCGCGGTCGCCGTTCAGGTCGCCCGCGAACACGTTGAAGGTGGTGCCCAGTTCGCCGACACGGAGGTTGTTCACCGGGGTGCCCGTGCGGGTGAAGGGGCCCTTGTAGACGCGGGTCTGGGTCCGCCCGGTCAGGGTGACGTCGTTCTTCCCGTCCCCGTCGAAGTCGGCGACCGCGATGCCGGCGGCGAAGTTGTTCCACTCGTCCAGACTGGACGGCTGGGGCACCAGGGCGCCGCCGGACAGGCCCGACGTGCCCCCCCACAGGATGGTGGCGCTGCCCACGCCGTCCCGATCGCCGATGGTCTCGTTCGGGGCGCCCACGACGAGGTCGGAGTAGCCGTCGCCATCGAGGTCGCCGGCGGCCAGGCTCTGGCCGAAGAGGTCCCCCGCTTCGGCGGTGCCCGGCACGCTGGCGGAGTTCTGCGTGATGAGGGTGCGCCTGGCGGCCGAGACGCCCGAGGACGAGCCATAGAGCACGACGACCGCACCGGCCTGCTGTGCCTTGCCGACCTGGTGGCCGGCGGCGCTCAGGGCGATGTCCAGGTAGCCGTCGCCGTTGAAGTCGCCGGCCAGACGGGAGGGCGCGGCGGCGGCGGGGGTGAGGGGCAGGGCGGTGAGCAGGCCGGTGGTCAGAGTGGTGGCCAGCAGCAGGACGCGCTTGCGCAAGGCGGGGCTCCGGGTGAGAGGAGGCCGGGCCCGCGAGTGATGGGCCCAGCCGGGATGAGCGGGACGAGGGGTGGTCAGTCGGCGAAGACGGCGCCGCACCGCGGGGTACGCACGGTGGGGACGCCGGCGGTGGCGGTGCGGTACGGCACGACGATCCGGCCGGCGTCCTTCTGGCCGCCGGTGTGGGCGCCGGGCGCCGAGGTGGCGATGTCGCCGTTGAAGTCGGCCTTCGCGACAGTGACGGAGTCCGCCGCGGTCGCGGGGGAGGCGGCGGCGCGGGTGAGCGGACCACCCGTCAACGCGGCAGTGGTGGCCGTCGCGAGGGCGAGTCGGCGGTGCTTGTGCACGCTGTTTCTCCTGCGGCATGCGGGGGATGCCTGGCGGGCATCCGCAGTTGACGGGCTGCGGCTCCCCCGTGTTCGACGCGAGTTGTCCCGCGGTTCACAGGAGACCGGCTATCAGGAGACCTGGGCCGGGGCGTAAAGGTTGTACATGAGTTCGGTGTTTTTTTCGGGGCTGCTGTGACCGCCGGTGGGTGAGATCCCTCCTGCCGGGGCCGGGCTCAGAGGTGTCCACCCCTCGGGACAGACAGGGGCACAGCCAGAACGGCCGGCTCAGGAGGAGTTTCCTCCCGGGCCGGCCCTTCGTTGCGTCCGGGGCCGCGTCACACGCGTGCCACCGGGGTCCACGCCGGGAACCAGAAGGCGCCCCGGCTGTTCACCCCCTCGAAGGACGAGGAACCAGGTCGGGGATGCACTCCCGACCCGGTCCACGGCGTCCGCGTCGGCGGTTCAGAAGATGCCCTTGTAGCCCTGCCAGCCGGTGGCGATCTTCACGCGCGCGGCGAAGGACCCGTTGCCGTTGCCGCTCTGCCGGTAGAGGTTCCCGGCGGTGTCCCGTGCGATCAGGTCGGCCTTGCCGTCGCCGTTGACGTCCCCGACGCCGACGACCGCGTTGTACGAGGCCCCCCAGCCGGTGGCGATCTTCACGCGCGCGGCGAAGGTGCCGTTGCCCTTGCCGGAGTACCGGTACAGGTTGTTCGACTTGTCCTGGGCGAGGAGATCGCCGATGCCGTCACCGTTCAGGTCGCCGGCCCCGACGACCTTCTTGTAGGTCTTCCAGTTGTCGGCCAGCTTCACGCGCGCGGCCAGCTTGCCGCCGCTCGCTCCCTTGTACAGGTACACCGCCCCGGTGGAGGCGTTGCGGGCGATGAGGTCGGGGCGGCCGTCCTTGGTGACGTCACCGGGAGAGGTCAGGACGTCGTACTGGTTCCAGCCGGTACCCAGCGTGGTGTACGGGGTGGTCGGCTTGAGCGCCGCCCCACAGGCCGGCCTGTACAGGCGGAGGGTGCCGGTGCCGCTGCTCAGCCGGACCAGGACGTCGTTGCAGCGGTCGCCGCTGAGGTCCCCGACGGGCACGGCGCGGGTGCTCGTCGCCCAGCCGCTGCCGCTGACCTTCCCCGAGAACGTGCCCGTGCCCGTGCCCTGCTGGAACGTCAGCGCGCCCGAGGAATTGAGCGTGAGCAGGTCGCCGACACCGTCGGGCAGCGCCGAGCCGCCGACGTGGTCCCGCCATACCGCTGTGCCACCCGTCAACCGGACCGTGCCGGACTGGACCAACGCCGCTCCCTGCCCGTCCGCCGGCTGAGCCGTCAGCGTCCAGGTGTACGAGCCGTTGGGAAGCCGTCCGCCTGTGGCGTCGCGGCCGTCCCACGTCGTCGCGATCGAGTACCCGGCCGGTCCGCCACTGCGCGTGGCCACCACGCGGCCCGTGGCCTTGTGGCGTATCTCCGCCCTCCAGGAAGCCGCCGGCTCGGAGAGCCACCATGCACCGCGCCAGGAGACCGGGGTCGCGTCCGTCTCCACCCGCGCGGTGACATTCCGGTAGGGAGAGACCAGGGCAGCCTCGGGCCGCCCGATGTGCAGGACGTGGACGGCCTGGTCCGGCGTGGAGTACGCGAGGTCACCGCTACGAGGGTCGAGCGCCACAAGCCCCGCGGCGTCGACGGCCTCCCGCTGGACCGCCGTCCCGGTCTGCAGGTTGTAGACACCCAGCCCCTGCCCGCCCCGGATGGCGACGACACCGTCGCCGAGGTAGGCCTGCGCGGTGGAGGGAAGCGGAATGTTCTTCCTGGACTGGAGGTCGTAGACGCCGCCCGCGGCGTACGGAGCGGTGCTCACGTTGCACGTCCAGTACAGCCACCGGCCGACGGCCTGCAGGTCGACCATGGAGGAGCACCCGGCGTTCACCGTGAAGGACGTCAGCGAGGCCCCGGTGCGCGCGTCCTTGGCCGTGACCTTGCCGCCCGGAGCCGAGGACCACAGGGTGGTCCCCCAGATCGCACCCATCTGGTACGGCTCCGTGTGCACGACCTTGCCGGAGTCGATGTCCACGACCCGGAGTTCCCGGCTGCCGCCGGCAGGTCTCCCTTCGACCAGCACCAGGTTCTCGGATGCCCCCACGATCCTCATCTGGTCCGGGGAATCGTCGAAGGAATCCTGGAGGCCCGTCTCGATCGGCGTTCCGGGGAACGTCCCGCCCTTGCCCACGACGAACAGCTTGGGCTGCCAGCCGCTGTCCACGCTCACTGTCCCGCGGTACACGGTCCGGCCGTCCCCGGTGGGATACAGCTCGGGGCACAGCCCCCAGGCGACGCTGCACTTGGTGTACGGGACCGGCAGGCCGCCCATCCGCACGCGCTCGCCGTATCCGGGTGCGGTTTCGGTGAGGGGGCGGTCGTACACGGAGGTGGCCCCGTCGCCGAACTCCAGGGTCCTGACATTGCCGTGATCCAACGTCAGCCGCTGCAGTGCCATCGGGACCGGCGGGATGCCGAGCACACGAGCCGCGTGCGGTACGCCGTCCGGCCCGGCGGTGATGTCCTGGTAGCCGTAGTCCTCCGCGGACTGGCCGCCGACGAGTTGAACACCGCCGTCCGGCCGGACGGCGACACGGTCCCCCACCGCACGGGCGAGAAGCGTCCGTTCGCCGGAACCGTCGAAGGGGACGGCCACGACCTTCCAGATGGACGCCCCGGACGCCTTCTGACCGAGCGAGGCGTCATAGCGGGCCACGATCAGAGAGTCGCCGACGACGCCGAGGACCTTCGCGTCCTTGAGACCGACCTGAACCTCGCGTACGGGGGTGTCGAACCGGCCCTGCTCATAGATCCGCACGCCATCGGCCTGGGGGGTGACCAGGTGAAGGGCGGTCACCACGGAGTTCCCATAGACCGTGCCGTACGGCAGAAACGTGGCTTCCGCGGTGCGGAGATCGATCCAGGCGTACTGGTCGACGTCCTGTCCGGGGACCTTCAGAAGTGAGAGGAACCCATGGACGCCGGCCCGCCCGACAGCGGTGATGGAGGCACCCTCCGGAAGGCCTGTCACACGGCGGTCCACCGTGGTCCCGTTCTCATCGCTCAGCAGATGAAACTCGGTCCAGTTCCCGTCGGCACCGGCTCCGCCCTTGGTCACCACCGTGGTCCCGATCGCCCTGCTGTACACCTGACCTGCGGGGACTGTGACCGTCGTGGTCTCGTCGGTGACCATGTTCCGCAGCAGTACGCCGCCTGTGCCACCGCTGGGTGGCAGCGCCACGACGTCCGACGCCGCTCCGTAGTGCTCCACGGGGTCGTACAGATGCGTGCCTTCAAGCTTTCGGGTCGAGCCGTCCGCGCCCGTCCACTCCAATCCGGAGGGACCGCTCGTGGTGGTGGCGCTGTGCAGAAACCCGGAAGGCCCGACGCTCACCACGGAGCCGGAGCCCGGTATGACGCGCATCGTTGCGGGAATCGTGGCCCCACTGAACGTTCCTGCGTCGGCCGATGCGACCCAGGAGGCGGGACCGACAGTCAGCGACAGCGACACGACCGTCGTGACGGCACTGCGGAGGAGGACACGTCTGGCCACCTGATTCCACCCCTGACGCGAAAGGACCGGGAACAGGCAGGGGAATCGGCTCGGTCCTCAGCACTCACAGCAAGCAAGCCGGTCGATCCCGGCGTCCCCCGCCCCCCACACCCGAATGATCGGATCCTAACAACGGGCTCACAGGTCACGGAAGCGAACTTCGAACCCGTTCAACACGTCGACCGGCCGGCCGCCGGGACCGTCGGTCGCGGGCGGGCCGGCGACCCTCGAAGGGGGCGGCTCGTGCTTCCGCGAGGGGGAGCGTCCGCGTACGTCGCCTACCGCACTCTTCGGTGCGGGTGGGGGCGAGCCGGGGGGCCGCGTGAGGGCCTCGCCCGCCGGTTGTGATGGGATGCCGCCATGCGTGGAGGCACTGACCCGGAGTCCGGTCTGCGTCCCATTCGGTGAGCGTCGGGGACTCTCCTTCACGGAGACCGCCTTCGAATGAAGCCATGACGCCGCACCGGCGAGCCCCGGCGGGGGCTTTGAGGCCGGCCGGCTGGCACGGATCCCCGGGCGGCGGTCACGGGACGCACGTGAGGGGCGCGGCCGGGATGCCCGCCGGTTCGCCTCAGAGAACTAGGAGTATATGCTCTGATTTGCGCCGGGGCCGTCTCCGGCCGGTGGAACCCGATCCCCCCCACAGCATCCGGCCGCGGCCGGACTCCGAAGGAGGCAGGACATGCCGGACGTGGACAGCGGCGACACCACTCGCCAGGGCCCCGACCGCTCCCCGTGGTGGCTGGACAACCTGGCCGACGACGCCACCCTGGAAGGCGCGGCGATGAACGGCACGGCGCACGGCGCGGACGCCGTCCGCGAGATCGTGCTCAAGGCCCGCGAACTGTGCGAGTTCCAGGACGTGAGCCTCGCCTGCGACTTCGGTGACAACGGCTTCCTCGAGGTCCACACCGCTTCGGTCCGGGGCGAGCCCCTGAAGGTCGTCCTCACGGTCACCTGCAACGCCGAAGGGGAGGCCCAGGAACTCGCGGTCCTCCACCGGCCGCGCAACTCGCTGCTGCTCTTCTCCCGTCTGATGCGCGAGGAGTTCGCCGGCACCCCCCTGGCCGAGCACTTCCTCTCCGACGAGTCCTGAGGCGGGCCAGGCCACGGCGATCGGCGCCCGACCGCGGTACGGCGCCGCGGTGTCGAGGCTCGACGACAGGGCGCCGACGGCCCACCCGGCGAAGGGCGATGGCCTAGGGTCGTGCCCCGTGACCGAATCCTCGCTCCGTCCCGGCGCGACAGCCCGGGCATACGACGCCGTCGCCGTCCTCTATTCCGAACTGTTCCGCGATTCGCTCGACTCGCTCCCGCTGGACCGCTCGATGCACGCGGCGTTCGCCGACTCCGTACGGGCGGCCGGTGCGGGGCCCGTCGCCGACCTCGGCTGCGGGCCCGGGCACGGAACGGCGCACCTCCGGGCCCTGGGGCTCGACGTGTTCGGCGTCGACCTGTCGCCCGTGATGATCGGGCTCGCCCGCGAGGCGTACCCGGAGCTGCGCTTCGACGTCGGATCGATGGACGCGCTGGACCTCGCCGACGACGAGCTGGCGGGCATCGTGTCCTGGTACTCCCTGATCCACACGCCGCCACGTGAACTGCCGTACTACTTCGCCGAGTTCCGCCGGGTCCTGGAACCGGGTGGCCATCTGCTGCTGGCGTTCTTCGAATCCGAGGGCGGCCCCGTCGAGGCGTTCGACCACAAGGTGACGACGGCGTACCGATGGCCCGTCGACGAGCTCGCGGCGTTGGCGAGGGACGCCGGGTTCGTCGAAACCGGGCGCATGCTCCGCGAGCCGGGAGCGGACGAGCGGTTCCGCAGGGGGCACCTGCTGATGACCGGCGCCCGGTCGTCGGACCTCCCGGCCGAGCGGACGCCGCCCGGCCCGCGACCCACCTCGTGAGCCGCCTCGTGAGCCGCCCCGTGACCCGGCCGGTGCGCATCGACGTCCCCGGCGCGGGGGCGAACCGACGCGCGGCGCCGCACGGCGATGAGTTTCCCGCGCCGCGCCCGTCCTATGGACGTACGCGCCAACGCGTCAGGAGGAGGCAGCGATGACCACCGACGGATTCACCACGTGCCTGTGGTTCGACGGTCAGGCCGAGGAGGCGGCGAACTACTACGTCTCGATCTTCGAGAACTCGGCCATCGGCACGATCGGCCGCTACAACGAGGCGGGCCCGGGCCCCGCGGGCTCCGTGCTGGCCGTCGAGTTCACGGCCAACGGGCAGAAGTTCGTCGCGCTCAACGGCGGGCCGCACTTCACCTTCAACGAGGCGGTCTCGTTCCAGATCCGCTGCGCCGACCAGGCGGAGGTCGACTACTACTGGGACAAGCTGACCGAGGGCGGCGAGGAGGGGCCCTGCGGGTGGCTGAAGGACCGGTACGGGGTGTCCTGGCAGGTGTTCCCCGAGGTGCTGCTCGCGATGGTCGGGGACGCCGACCCCGAGAAGGCCCGGCGGGCCACCGAGGCGATGCTGTCCATGAAGAAGATGGACCTCGCGGCGCTGAAGCGCGCTCACGCCGGGGAGTGAACGGCCTTCGGGGCCCGCCCGGTACGACCGGACGGGCCCCCGAGCGTGAGGAACACGGGTGGCGTGGAAGTCAGCAGTTGCTGCCGCAGCGGCACGGCGCTCCGGACTGGCAACCGCATCCGCAGCCCGATCCGCATCCGCACGCTCCGAGGAGCGGCAGCTCGCGGATACCGGTGGACTGCGGCGTCCCCTCGGGGGACGGCTGATCACGGGCGGTGGGCGACGTGGGGGACTCGGGCATGGTTACCCTCCTCTGCCGTTGGTGACGGCTGCCTGCATGCCTGCCTCCAGTGAACGGCCTCCCCCACCGGCGCATCAACGGCGCGCGGAAGCGTTCCGCCCCGCAGGACGCTCCCGCCCCGCGCGCCGCACCGCGCCGTCCGCCGGATGCCGGTCGGCCGGGTGTCCGGGCCGGGACTAGTCCGCCGGGATCGGGGTGGGCGGCGGGGTCAGCTCGTCCGCGTGCTCGCCGGTCACCAGGTAGACGACGCGCTTGGCCACCGACACCGCGTGGTCGGCGAAGCGCTCGTAGTACCGGCCGACGAGGGTGACGTCCACGGCCGTCTCGATGCCGTGCTTCCAGCGGTCGTCGAGCAGGTGCTGGAAGAGCGTGCGGTGCAGCTCGTCCATGCGGTCGTCGTCCGCCTCCAGCTGCAGCGCGTCGTCGACGTCCTTGGTGACGATGACCTCGGCCGCCTTGGCCATCAGGCGCTGCCCCAGCTGTCCCATCTCCAGGATCGTGCTGTGCAGGTCGTTCGGGACGGCGGTCTGCGGGAAGCGCAGCCGTGCGAGTTTCGCCACATGCCGGGCCAGGTCGCCGGAGCGCTCCAGGTCGGCGCTCATCCGCAGGCTGGTGACGACGATCCGCAGGTCGGTCGCGACCGGCTGCTGGCGGGCGAGCAGCGTGATGGCGCGGTTCTCGAGCTCGCGCTGCAGGTCGTCGACCTTCTCGTCGGCGGCGATGACGCTCTCCGCGAGCTTGAGGTCGGCGTCGAGCAGCGCCGTGGTCGCCCGCCCGATCGCGGAGCCCACAAGCCGGGCCATCTCGACCAGGCCGTCACCGATCGAGTCGAGTTCCTCATGGTATGCGTCGCGCATCGCGTTCCTTTCCTTGCCGCTTCAGCCGTTCGAAAAGAGGATTGTCCTCCCACGCTGTCACGCTCCCAACCTCGCGCGCACACGCGTACCCCCCGAGCATCCGGAATGAATCGGGGCTGACACCACGGTGAACTCTTGGCAACGTGCGTTCGAGAAGACGTTCCGACGGCTGTGGGCCACTCATTCCGTCCCCCTAACCTGGGGGTATGGACGTGAACGCGGCAGTCGCCGCAGCCAGTGCGATCGCCGGGCTCTGCACCGGTGTGATCGCTGTGCTCGCGTTCCGCTGGAGTGAGCGGGAACAGGCCCGCCCCACACGCACATCCCTGCGGCCCGACGCCGCAGCCGTACTACCGCCGGGCGTGGACACGGTGCTCTCCGTGCTGCGCTCGTCGGCCGTCGTCCTCGACGAGGGCGACACGGTGGTCAAGGCAAGCTCGGCGGCGTACGCCCTCGGACTGGTCCGCGGCGGCAGGCTCGCCGTCGACCAGATGCTGCAGATGGCCCGGGAGACCCGGCGGGACGGCGAGATACGGCAGGTGGAACTGGACCTGCCGCGCCGGGGCACCGGCCGCGGCGAGGGCCTCGCGGTCTCCGCCCGGGTGGCACCACTGGGCTCCCGTCTGGTGCTGCTGCTGGTCGAGGACCTGACCGACGCCCGCCGCATCGAGGCGGTACGGCGCGACTTCGTCGCCAACGTCAGCCATGAGCTCAAGACGCCGGTCGGCGCGCTGTCGCTGCTCTCCGAGGCGGTGATGGACGCCAGCGACGACCCCGAGGCCGTCGAGCGCTTCGCCGGCCGGATGCAGATCGAGGCCGCCCGGCTGACCAGCCTGGTCCAGGAGATCATCGACCTCTCCCGGGTCCAGGACGACAACCCCCTCGACGACGCCGAGGCCGTCGCCGTCGACGACCTCGTCGCCGAGGCGGTCGACCGCTGCCGCCATCCGGCGAACGCCAAGCAGATCACCATGGCCACCGGTGGCGCCCCCGACCTGTACATCTGGGGCAACCGCGGCCAGCTCGCGGCCGCTCTCGGCAACCTCGTCGAGAACGCGGTCAACTACAGCCCGGCCCGTACCCGTGTGGGCATCGCGGGCCGCAGGGTCGCCGCACCCGGTGGCGGGGGCACCTCCCAGGCCGGCGGCTCTGGGGGCTTGATCGAGATCTCCGTGACCGACCAGGGAATCGGCATCTCCGAAAAGGACCGGGACCGCATCTTCGAGCGGTTCTACCGGGTCGACCCGGCGCGCTCGCGCGCCACCGGCGGCACCGGTCTCGGTCTCTCCATCGTCAAGCACGTGGCCGCCTCCCACGGCGGGGAGGCCACGGTGTGGAGCGCCGAAGGCCAGGGCTCCACCTTCACTCTGCGGCTGCCCGAAGCCGCGGCGACCCGGGACGGCCGGGACCGCTCCACCGCCGTGGCGGCGGAGGACTCCGACCCCGAGCCCGGCGCCGGCTCCTCCTCCGCCCTCTACGAGACGTTTCCCGATCACATCCCCGCTCCGGAGGTCCTCCCGTGACCCGAGTACTCGTCGTCGAGGACGAAGAGTCCTTCAGTGATGCCCTGTCGTACATGCTCCGCAAGGAGGGCTTCGAGGTCGCCATCGCGGCGACCGGGCCCGACGCGCTGGACGAGTTCGAGCGCAACGGCGCCGACCTGGTCCTGCTCGACCTGATGCTGCCGGGCCTGCCCGGCACGGAGGTCTGCCGCCAGCTGCGGCTGAAGTCCGCCGTTCCGGTGATCATGGTCACCGCGAAGGACAGCGAGATCGACAAGGTTGTCGGTCTCGAAATAGGAGCGGACGACTACGTCACCAAGCCCTACTCCTCCCGCGAGCTGGTCGCCCGCATCCGGGCCGTCCTGCGCCGCCGCGGCGAGCCCGAGGAGATCTCGCCGTCGGCGCTGGAGGCCGGCCCGGTGCGCATGGACGTCGACCGGCACGTCGTCACGGTGGGCGGCGGAAAGGTCGACCTGCCGCTCAAGGAGTTCGACCTCCTGGAGATGCTGCTGCGCAACGCCGGCCGCGTGCTCACCCGCATGCAGCTCATCGACCGGGTCTGGGGGGCCGACTACGTCGGCGACACCAAGACCCTCGACGTCCACGTCAAGCGCCTCCGCGCCAAGATCGAGCCCGACCCGGGTGCGCCGCGCTACCTGGTGACGGTCCGCGGCCTGGGCTACAAGTTCGAGCCGTAAACCGGCCGCGGCCGGACGCGAAGCGAAGGGGCCCCGGGGAGCGACACGCTCCCCGGGGCCCCTTCGTGTGCGCGGTGCCTCAGCCGGCGGGCGACTCGGTGACCGTTTCCGTCGCGGTGGGCGAAGCCGTGCCGTGGCCGCCCTCCGCGGGCGACTCGGCCGGGCTCGCGGTGGTGCTCGGGGAGGCCTTCTCGCTCGGGCCGTAGGAGGCCCAGTAGCCGGCCGCGGGCAGCACGATGGCCTGCACGGGGACCTCGCCGGTCTTGCTGAACTGGAAGACGACCTTCTGGAAGTCGCCGTCCTGCTTGGCCTCGCCACCGCTCTTGATGACGGCCGCGGGGTTGCCGTCGCCGCCGAGCAGCACGGAGCTGTGGCCGGGCAGCTTGACGGTGCCGGACAGCTCGGCCCGCACGGAGCCGACCGTCACGGAGTCGAGGGTCTGCTCCTCGGCCCCGTTGTTGAAGATCCTGGCCGTCACCGAGGTGGAGCCGGTGAGGACCGCGACGTTCTGGACCTCGATGTCGCCGACGCTGGTCGCCGCGTTGTCCGGCCTGACGCGCAGCGTCTCCGCGTCGTTCCCGGCGGCGCAGGCGGCGAGCGGGACGATCGAGAGTGCGAGGGCGGCGGCGAGAGCGCCGCGTCGAAGGCTGCTGCTCACGGCGGCGGCATCTCCTTGGGCGGGGTACGGAGGTACGGACGTACGGGACTTACGGGTTACCTGGTGCTGGCTTAGGTTACCGAGCCTGTCTTCCGCGCCCGCACCGGGCCACCCCTCGGCGGGGCGGGGCTTCACCCGCCCGGGTGTCCCGGAGGCCGTCCGGAGACCTTCGGAAGGCCGCCGAGAGCCGTCCCCGGGGCTCCGCCGCGACCGCGGCGGAATCCATTCCGGGATTCCGCCGAACGATTCCCGCCACATCGGCAAGATCCATTTCCTGTTCATCCACCGGACGGAAATCCGGCGTGGTACGAAAATGGATCACGCGAGGCCCGTGGCGGCCGAACGGAGTAGCGGGAGACCCCCCGCAAGAGAGCGACAAAACGGGATGTTCCTCCACTTGCCCCGGCCATCCGAGGGGTGTAACGGGCGCGTTTCAGGCCCCCTCGACACCCGCTCCGACCTGCGAATTCCGCCCCCCGATGCCCTCTCGCAGCACGTTCCGGGCGCACTTGTCAAGCCCCGAGATATGCCCTGACCTGCGAAAACGCCATTCAGAACGAGCCGTTCCCGTGTTACCCTGGATAGCCACGGAAGGGGTACCTGTCACATGACGTTCAAGGTTGGCGACACCGTGGTCTATCCCCATCACGGGGCCGCGCTGATCGAGGCCATCGAAACTCGCCAGATCAAAGGCGTGGACAAGACCTACTTGGTGCTCAAGGTCGCCCAGGGCGACTTGACGGTACGCGTGCCCGCGGACAATGCGGAGTTCGTCGGCGTGCGCGACGTGGTCGGTCAGGAAGGGCTGGACCGGGTCTTCGAGGTGCTGCGGGCACCGTACACCGAGGAGCCCACCAACTGGTCCCGCCGCTACAAGGCAAATCTGGAGAAGCTCGCCTCCGGCGATGTCATCAAGGTCGCGGAAGTCGTGCGTGACCTGTGGCGTCGTGAGCGGGAGCGCGGGCTGTCGGCCGGCGAGAAGCGCATGCTCGCCAAGGCCCGCCAGATCCTGGTCAGTGAGCTCGCGCTCGCGGAGAACACCAACGAGGACAAGGCCGAGACCCTCCTCGACGAGGTCCTCGCGTCCTGACGCGGATTTCCGCCGCAGTGCCCGGTGCGTCCCATACGCCGGGCACTGTGGCATGCCGGGACGCCTCTGTGGCGCTCCTGACTCTTCGACGACGCCGACGAGCCCCCTCGTCTTCGTTCGCGCGTCGCTTCCCCCTGCATACTGAGTGCCGGGCCCGGGCAGCAGGCCCTGTCGGTGTCACGGAAGGGTCCGACAGGGGCTTCGTGCCCGGCACGATGAGGCGATACCCACTTCGGCCAAGGACACAAACCTGACTACCGCGGCAGTCATTCCCGCCGCCGGACGCGGAGTCCGGCTCGGCCCCGGTGCGCCCAAGGCGCTGCGCACCCTGGGCGGCGTTCCGATCCTCGTGCACGCCGTGCGTGCCATGACCCGCGCCCGCGCGGTCTCCCTGGTCGTCGTGGTGGCCCCGCCGGACGGGGTCGCCGAGGTCAGGGCGCTGCTGGACAGCCACGGCCTGCCCGAGGCCAAGGACATCAAGGTCGTCGCCGGCGGCGAGAGCCGCCAGGAATCGGTGCGGCTCGGACTCGCCGCGCTGCCCGGCGAGGTCGAGGTGGTGCTCGTCCACGACGCCGCCCGCCCGCTGGTGCCGGTCGACATGGTCGACGGCGTCGCAGCCGCAGTACGGGAGGGCGCCCCGGCCGTCGTGCCGGGACTGCCGCTCGCCGACACCGTCAAGGAGATCGACCCGGCCAGCGACGCCGTCGTCGGCACACCGGACCGGGCGCTGCTGCGCGCGGTACAGACCCCCCAGGGGTTCGACCGGGCCACGCTGCTCAAGGCGCACGCCACCGTCACCGGCCAGGTCACGGACGACGCGAGCATGGTCGAGCGGCTCGGCGTCCCGGTGCTGGTCGTACCGGGGCACGAGGAGGCCTTCAAGGTCACCCGCCCGCTGGACCTGGTCCTCGCCGAGGCCGTTCTCGCCCGCAGGAGGGCCGCCGATGAGTACTGAGCCGGTTCCCGCCGTGCCGCCGCTGCCGCAGGTCGGCATCGGCACCGACATCCACGCCTTCGAGGCGGGCCGCGAACTGTGGGTCGCCGGCCTGCTGTGGGAGGGCGAGGGCGACGGCCTCGCCGGCCACTCCGACGCCGACGTCGTCGCGCACGCCGCCTGCAACGCGCTGTTCTCCGCCGCGGGGATGGGCGACCTGGGCGCGCACTTCGGAACCGGCCGGCCGGAATGGTCGGGCGCCTCCGGTGTGACCTTGCTCACCGAGGCCGCCCGCATCGTCCGCGAGGCGGGCTACGACATCGGCAATGTGGCCGTCCAGGTGGTGGGTCCCCGCCCCAAGATCGGCAAGCGCCGGGACGAGGCCCAGAAGATCCTCTCCGCCGCCGTGGGCGCGCCCGTGGCGGTCTCCGGCGCGACGACCGACGGGCTGGGGTTCACCGGACGAGGCGAGGGCCTGGCCGCGGTCGCCACCGCACTGGTGGTCCGCCGGGCGAAGTGACCTGTTCCGGGGGCGAGTTGGCCCGCGGTCCGGAGGGCCCGCCATCCGCCGTACGAGTGAAGCTCGCGGCGGCCCGCCGGCTCCGCGAGCGATGCCACGGCCCCCGCGAGCGTCACAACACCGTGAAGCTCACGCCGAGCGGACGGCGCACGCACCCGGGGCCACTACCCTTGATGCGTGACTATTCGCCTGTACGACACCAACGCGCGCCAGGTCCGTGACTTCACCCCGCTCCGGCCGGGCTGCGTCTCGATCTACCTGTGCGGCGCGACCGTGCAGGCAGCACCCCACATCGGGCACATCCGGTCGGGTCTGAACTTCGACATCATGCGCCGGTGGTTCGCCCACCGCGGCTATGACGTGACGTTCGTCCGCAACGTCACCGACATCGACGACAAGATCATCACCAAGTCCGGTGAGCAGGGCCGCCCCTGGTGGGCGATCGGCTACGAGAACGAGCGGGCCTTCAACGAGGGCTACGACGCGCTCGGCTGCCTGCCGCCCACGTACGAGCCGCGTGCCACCGGCCACATCCCCGAGATGATCGAGATGATGCGCGGCCTCATCGAGCGCGGCCACGCCTACGAGTCCGAGGGCAACGTCTACTTCGACGTCCGCTCCTTCCCGGACTACCTGGAGCTGTCCAACCAGGAGCTCGACAACCTGCGCCAGCCGGAGAGCGAGGGCGAGACCGGCAAGCGGGACCAGCGCGACTTCGCGATGTGGAAGGCCGCCAAGCCCGGCGAGCCCTCCTGGGAGACCCCCTGGGGCCGCGGCCGTCCCGGCTGGCACCTGGAGTGCTCCGCGATGGCCCACAAGTACCTGGGCAGCGCCTTCGACATCCACGGCGGCGGCATCGACCTGATCTTCCCGCACCACGAGAACGAGATCGCGCAGGCGAAGGCCTACGGCGACGACTTCGCCGCGTACTGGGTGCACAACGCCTGGGTGACGATGAGCGGCGAGAAGATGAGCAAGTCGCTCGGCAACTCGGTCCTGGTGAGCGAGATGACCAAGCGCTGGCGCCCCATCGTGCTGCGCTACTACCTGGGCACCCCGCACTACCGCTCCATGATCGAGTACAGCGAGGAGTCGCTGCGCGAGGCCGAGTCGGCGTTCGCGCGGATCGAGGGCTTCGTGCAGCGGGTCGTCGAGAAGGCCGGCCCGGTCGAACCGGCGGCCGAGGTGCCGCCGGCCTTCGCCGAGGCGATGGACGACGACATGGGCGTCCCCCAAGCGCTGGCGATCGTCCACACCACGGTCCGGCAGGGCAATTCGGCGCTCACCGCCGACGACAAGGAGACCGCCGTCGCCCGCCTCGCCGAGGTACGTGCGATGCTCGGTGTCCTGGGCCTGGACCCGCTCGACGAGCACTGGTCCGGCGGCGAGCGCAGCGAGGACCTGCACGGGGTCGTGGACTCCCTCGTCCGGCTGGTGCTGGAGCAGCGGGAGTCGGCCCGGGGGCGCAAGGACTACGCGACCGCCGACGCCATCCGCGACCAGCTCCAGCAGTCCGGGCTGGAGATCGAGGACACCCCCTCCGGGCCGCGCTGGTCGCTCGGCTCACGGTAGCCGGGCGTTCGCGCCATCATTGACACGTACGTACGTTCACGCAGTAGCAGTGACAGCAGCAGGAAACAGGTGACCCATGGCCGGCAACAGCCAGCGCAGGAACCGCCGCACGTCCAACAAGAAGGGCGCCACGGTCGGTAGCGGCGGGCAGCGGCGCAGGGGCCTGGAGGGCAAGGGCCCCACCCCGCCCGCGGAGGCGCGCAAGGGGCACGCCAAGCAGCGTGCCGCGAACGCCAAGGTGAAGCGCGCCGCGTCCACGCAGTCGCGCCGCCCGTCCGGCCGGGGCTCCAAGTCCACCTCGGAGCTGGTGGCCGGGCGCAACCCGGTGGTGGAGGCGCTGCGCGCCGACATCCCGGCCTCGGCGGTCTACGTCCAGCAGTTCATCGACAACGACGAGCGCGTGCGCGAGGCGATCAAGCTCGCCACCGACCGGGGCATCCCGCTGATGGAGGCCCCGCGCCCCGAGCTGGACCGCATCACCAACGGGCTCAACCACCAGGGCCTGGTGCTGCAGATCCCGCCGTACGAGTACGCCCACCCCGAGGACCTCGCCGCCGAGGCCTTCGACGCGCGCGAGGACCCGCTCATCGTCGCGCTGGACGGGGTCACCGACCCGCGCAACCTCGGCGCCGTCGTCCGCTCCGTCGCGGCCTTCGGCGGCCACGGCGTCGTCGTCCCCGAGCGCCGCGCCGCCGGAATGACCGCGGGCGCCTGGAAGACCTCGGCCGGCACCGCCGCGCGCGTCTCGGTCGCCCGGGCCACCAACCTCACCCGGACGCTGGAGGCGTACCAGAAGGCGGGCCTCACGGTCGTCGGCCTGGCCGCCGACGGCGAGGTCGAACTGCAGGACCTCGAGGCGCTGGCCGGGCCGGTCGTGATCGTCGCGGGCTCGGAGGGCAAGGGCCTGTCCCGGCTCGTCGGCGAGACCTGCGACCTGCGGGTGCGCATCCCGATGCCGGGCGGCGCGGAGTCCCTGAACGCCGGTGTCGCGGCGGGCATCGTGCTCTACGAGGCGGCGCGCCGCCGCGCCTGAGCCGCTCGCGCTCCCCCCGACAACCCTTGATTGACGGGCCTCGGACACAACGGGGCCCGTCACACAGTGTCCTTATCGGGTGTCACTCGGTTAGATGAGTGTGGACACCAGAACACCCCGCACTCCTCCGGGGGGACGGTCGTCGGCGATCACCGATGAGCCTGTGCTCAACATGCTCAAGGTCTCCTCCGACCCGGCCCAGGTCATCGTCAATCACGCCAGTTTCCGCGTGCAGCTCGGCGCGACGTCGGGACGCGCGCTGGCGAGGACCCAGCGCGTCCCCGTCATTCCCACCTCCGTACGCCCCTCCGCGGCCGCGCAGCGCCGCGGCGCGCCCTTGGTGTGGTCCGGGCGCAGCGCACCCGGCGACGCGGCGGCCACCCAGCTGCTCGCGGCGGTGCGCCACGGCCAGGCGGACGGCCCGGACATCGGCGCCGCGACGCAGGTGCTGCCGCGGATCGAGGAGTCGCCGCAGCCCGTCGTCGGCCCCCCGCGCCGTCCGCCCGCGCCCGGCGAGATGCTCGGCGGGGTCCGTCCCGCGCGCGGCGCCTACGACGACCACCTCGATCCCGAGGACACCGGCGAGTTCGCGTACACCGCGCCGCCCCGTGACTTTGACGACGAGGATTCCGAGGAGCGGTACGGGGAGCCGGGCCGCGCCCGCAACCGGGAGCGGGCCGAGCCGATCCGGCACGCCTACTACCCCGGCCGCCGGATGAACCTCGGCATCGTGCTGCTGCCGCTCCGCATCTTCCTGGGCTTCATCTCCATCTACGCCGGGATGGGCAAGCTCTGCGACCCCGTCTACTTCGACGGCGGCAAGCGCGGCTCGATGGTGACCTGGCTCGGCTCGCTGCACCCGTGGGGGCTGGCCGAGCCGTTGCGCGACCTCGCCCTCGCGCACCCCATCGGCGCCGGGCTGACGGTGGCCTTCCTGCAGGTGATCGCCGGTGTGCTGACGGTCTTCGGGCTCTGGCAGCGGTTCGCGGCGTCGATCGGGGCCCTGCTGTCGGCGGCGCTGCTGGTGACGGTGAGCTGGCGGACCGTACCGGCGTACGACACGCCCGACATCATCCTGCTCGCCGCCTGGAGCCCCCTGGTCATCGCGGGCGCACCGGTCTACTCCGCCGACGGCCGGCTGGCGAGCGAGGCCTGGCGCAAGCTCGGCCCGCGTGTCCCGCTGTGGGAGCTGCGCCGCCGGGTGCTGCGGCGCGGCGCGGTGCTGGCGACCGTGCTGGCCGGGATCTCGCTGGTCGTCGGGGCCACCCTCGGCACGGCCGTACGCTCCACCAGCCCGCGGACGGAACTCCCGGCCCCGACCGACCTGCCGACCAACAACCTCGACGGCTCCCCGCTGCCCGAGGTGCCGGGCGAGAAGTCGTCCCGGCCCTCCGCGGGCCCCTCGGCGAGCCGATCCGGCGGTCCGTCGTCGTCCCCGTCCTCCTCGCCGTCGGTCCCGGGGGCCGCGTCCTCGGCGCCGAACGCCACGCACTCCCGTTCCGGCTCGTCCTCCACGAACACCGGCAGCGGCGGCGGCACCGGCGGCGGGCCCTCCCAGTCCGTGCCGTCCGTCCCGTCCCGTCCGACGCCGCCGAGCAACCCGCCCACCCCGGGCGGCGGCAACGGCGGCGGCACCGGCGGCGGGGGCTCCGACAGCGGCGGCGCGCTCGGCGGGCTGCTCGGCAGCGGAGAGACCTCCGGCTGGCTGCTGGGCGCCCCGTCGAAGCACGGGCCGGGCAGGGTCGCGTAAGGCCCGTACGGGGACGCGGGACGCCCGTACGGAGACACCGAGAGGCGGCCGGAGGATTCCTTCCTCCGGCCGCCTCTTCGCGCCGTCCCGGGGCCCTGCGGCCGCACGGCCCCCTCGCGGCCCCTGCGCTCAGGCCTGGGAGGCGAGTTCCTTCGCGGCCTCGGCCAGGTCCTTGGCGGTGTCGATGGCCCGCCAGTACGCGCCCTGGGGCAGCGGGAAGCCCGCCAGCCGCCGTTCCCGGGCGAGTTGGGGGAAGGTGGTGCGCTCGTGGTCGCCGCGCTCCGGGAGCAGTCCGGTGAACTCGGGGGAGAAGACGTAGACGCCGGCGTTGATGAGGAACGGCGAGGGTGGCGCCTCGATGAAGTCCAGGACGTGGCCGAACTCGTCGGTCTCCACGGCGCCCCACGGGATGCGCGGGCGGGCCAGCGCGAGGGTGGCCACCGCGGCGCGTTCGACGTGGAAGGCGGCCATCTCCCGCAGCGAGAACCGGGTCCAGATGTCGCCGTTGGTGGCGTACCAGGCTTCCCGCGGCCGGGGCAGGGAGGCCGCGGCGTACTTCAGGCCGCCGCCGCGGCCGAGCGGTTCACGCTCGATGACGGTGGTCACCCGCAGCGGCAGATCGTCCGCCGCGCCCGCGAGCCACTCCTGGAGGACCTCAGCGAGATGGCCGCACGAGATCACGGCGTCGGTGACGCCCTCGGCGGCCAGCCAGGCGAGTTGATGGCCGATGATCGGGACCCCGGTCCCGGGGATCTCGATCATCGGCTTGGGGCGGGTGTCGGTGTAGGGCCTCAGACGGGAGCCCTGTCCTCCGGCGAGGAGGACGGCCTGGGTCACCGTCTGGGAGGTCGCGGGCGTGCCGTTCATGGGCGCACCCTACGCGACCCGCGCGCCGGGTCATCCGACGGAGGCCACACCCGTCGCGAAGGCGGTGTCGCAGACCGGCCGCGACCAGGCCTGGGCGCGGTGCACCGAGCCGTACTTGGCGACCGCGGCCCGTCCCAGGGACTTGGCGATCGAGCCGCAGTACTGCGCCAGCGAGGGCCGCTCGTTCATCTCGCGCTGCAGGTGCGTCAGGGCGATGCCGGGGTTCTTCTCCTGCACCTCGCCCAGCAGCTTGCGGCGGAGCACCTCCTGCGGGGCCGACCGCTCGGTCGCCGCCTTCTTCTGGTGCGAGGCGGTGAGGACTTGGGCGTCGGACGCCGAAGTGGCCCACGGGACGCGGGTGACGGCGAGGGTGCCGGAGAGCACGAGGACGACCGGGAGGACGAGGGCGAGTGACTTGCCGATGCGGCGGGCTACCTGGTTCACGGCAGTGATGGTAGCGAGGAGTGATGATTTGGCGACATTTAGCCACTCTGATGAGTGATGAATGCCCCTTGATCGACTACATCCGCATTGACGAACATGGTCGAAACGCCGGGTTATGCCCGGAAACGGGGTGTCGCGGCGCCGGAAACGGCCGCGGCCCGGCCCCCCTTGCGCGGGGGCCGGGCCGGGTGTGACCGTCGCGGAACCGGACGATCGGACGAGCGGTGGCTCAGTCGCTCAGACGCTCACCGGTGGAGGTCGAGAAGACGTGGGTCTCGCCGGCGCGCGGCACGACGTGCAGCACGGAGCCCTTCTCCGGCACCTGGCGGCCGCCGACGCGGATGACCAGGTCCTTGTGCTCGCCGCCGACCTGGGCCGAGCCGTAGACGAAGCCGTCCGCGCCCAGCTCCTCGACGACGTTCACCGTCACGGCCAGACCGGCCGGCTCGTCCTTCGACAGGCCGGAGCCCTCGGCGCTGACGATGTCGAAGTGCTCCGGGCGGACGCCGACGGTGACCGTGCGGTCGCCCTTGTCGGCAGCGGCCTGCACCGCGTCGCGCTCGACCGGCACCACGGCGCTGCCGAACTTCACGCCGCCGTCGGTGATCGGCACCTCGACCAGGTTCATCGCCGGGGAGCCGATGAAGCCCGCGACGAAGAGGTTGGCCGGCTTGTCGTACATGTGGCGCGGGGTGTCGACCTGCTGCAGCAGACCGTCCTTGAGGACCGCCACGCGGTCGCCCATGGTCATGGCCTCGGTCTGGTCGTGGGTGACGTACACCGTGGTGACGCCGAGGCGGCGCTGCAGGGAGGCGATCTGCGTACGGGTCTGCACACGGAGCTTCGCGTCCAGGTTGGACAGCGGCTCGTCCATGAGGAAGACCTGCGGCTCGCGGACGATCGCGCGGCCCATCGCCACACGCTGGCGCTGACCACCGGAGAGCGCCTTCGGCTTGCGGGCCAGGTACTCGGTCAGGTCCAGGATCTTGGCGGCTTCCTCGACCCGCTTGCGGATCTCGGCCTTGTTGACGCCCGCGATCTTCAGGGCGAAGCCCATGTTGTCCGCGACGGTCATGTGCGGGTACAGCGCGTAGTTCTGGAACACCATGGCGATGTCCCGGTCCTTGGGCGGAAGGTGGGTGACGTCCCGGTCACCGATCCGGATGGCGCCGCCGTTGACGTCCTCCAGGCCGGCCAGCATGCGGAGCGAGGTCGACTTGCCGCAGCCCGAGGGGCCGACGAGGACGAGGAACTCGCCGTCCGCGATGTCGATCTGCAGCGCGTCGACGGCGGGGCGCTCGGACCCGGGGTAGATCCGGGTCGCCTTGTCAAAAGTGACAGTAGCCATGGTGCAGTGGTCCCTTCACCGGCAGGAACGTGCCGGACGATCCGAGTAAAGGAAAAGAGGTCTAGTCCACAAGTCGTGGACCTCCCGCGACGGTACCTGGCCCGCACCGCTTTGTCAGCACCCCCCTGGCGCCCATTTCCCGGGCCCTCCCCCCTCCCCGCCTGGGTACACTTCTCATGGCCCCACCCGAAGCCCGGGCAACCCGGCGCGGGGACGGTGCCGTGCCGCCTTAGCTCAGCTGGTAGAGCACCGCTCTTGTAAAGCGAAGGTCGTCGGTTCGAACCCGACAGGCGGCTCACCCTCTGACCTGCATCAGAGCATGAAACAGGCCCCTCGGAGACTGCCTCCGAGGGGCCTTTTGACGCTCAAGGGGAACGTAGGGGGAACGCCGCGTTATGCAGCGTCCTCACGGGGAACATCGGGGCCGTTCCCCGGGGGAACATCGGCTCCATCCCCTGAGGGAGCGTCGGGCTTCGCCTCCAGCTCGTGAGCAACCTCACGCTGCGCCGGCGACCTGCGGGGGACCAGAGCGAGCGGAGCCTCGGCCTGGGCCTCCTCGAACTGCGGCAGGACCGACGTGTAGGTGTCGGCGGTCAGCGAGTAGGAGCCGTGCCCCAGCAGCGTCTGGATTGCCTTCATGTGCAGACCGGCGGCCAGGGACAGGGTTGCCGCGCAGTGGCGCAGGTCGTGCAGTCGCACCGGCGGCAGGCCGAGCTTCTTCACCAGGCGCCCGAAGGTCTGCGACAGGTGCTCCGGGTGGTACGCGCGGCCGTCCTCCCACGTGAAGACCAGGCCCGTGTTGTTCCAGGTCCGGGCGGCCTCCTCCCACTCGGCACGCTCCCCGGCCTGACGCTCGCGCCACAGCTGCAGCAGCCTCCGCGTCTCAGAGTCCAGCTTGATAGTGCGCTCGCCACTCTCGCTCTTGGGGGTGTCCTCCCACACCTCGTACGACGCGACGACCAGCTGCTCGCTGATGTGCACGGTGCCGTGCGCCAGATCGGTTTCGCCCCACGGAAGGCCAGCGGCCTCACCGCGGCGCAGCCCTCGGAAGATCATGAGGTGGAACATCGGGTACAGGCGGTGCCCGGCGACGGCATCCAGGAACTCGCCTGTCTGCTCGGGCATCCACACCATGACCTTGCCGGGCTTCTCGCCGGTCTGGCGCCACGCCTCGATCCGGGCCGGTGTCCACACGATCGGCTTGGGGCGGACGTACTTCGGCAGGACGACGCCCTTCGTCCAGTTCTCGGAGATCAGCTTCTTGCTCACGGCGTCGTCCAGGGCGCCGGAGAGCGTGTTGAGCATCCTCTTCTGCGTGCCGGGGCCCGTCACGTGCGTGGGCAGGGTCCGCGCCTCCTTCAAGGCCGCCTTGGCGTCCTGCCAAGCCTGGCGGAGCTCCTTGGGCCGCGGCCGCTCCGGGCAGTCCTTCCAGGCCGTGTGCGCGGTGCGCTCAGCGGTCTGAGCCTCGTGCGCCTTGCGGAGGTTCTCCGCGTGGACCTCGTTGTCGGCCCACAGCTTCTCGAACATGCCCTGGATGTGGAGGGAGCGCAGCTGCAGCAGCTTGGTCCCGCCGAGGTAGGGG
The DNA here is from genome assembly GCF_040638135.1 of Streptomyces sp. NPDC026673. Taxonomy (NCBI): domain Bacteria; kingdom Bacillati; phylum Actinomycetota; class Actinomycetes; order Kitasatosporales; family Streptomycetaceae; genus Streptomyces; species Streptomyces sp. NPDC026673. Next base: position 51,798 of record NZ_JBEZXR010000025.1, read on the forward strand.
ATGAAGACCCGCTCGATGTAGTCCTCGTAGCTGTCGCGTGTGGACCGCTTCAGGTCGACACGCTTGGCAAACCAGCGGCGCAGGTAGTCCGCGACGGTCTCCTCGCTGAGGACGTCGACGCCGCCCTCCGCGAGCTTCCACACCTTCTCGGCTGCGGAGGCTGCTTCCTTCTTAGTCCGGTAGCCGCCCTTCTTGGCGCGCGGCCGGCGCTTGCCGTCCGGACCGGGCGGCAGCTCGATGGAGTAGTACCAGGTGCCGTGGTCGCGCTGGCTGAGCTTGGGGCAGGTCTTGTCGAGACGGCCGACCTTCGGATTGCCGTTGTCGTCGAGGACCGGGTTGCCGTCCTTCACCAGCGGGCCATGGCAAGAACACCGCTTGTACGTCTTGTCCTCGAACACCGTCCCCCACCCCTACGCCTGCCTGTCACTGTGGGCGCACATTCTTCCCTAATCTGTCACGGACACGCTGGTTCTTACGGCACCCCGTGTATGGTGTGGCACAAGTTGGCGCGGGGGAGAAACGCGACAACGATCATGGCGACAACGAGCATTCCGGCCGATGAGCAGCGGGGCATGAGCTTGGACGAGGTCCTGGCGCTTCCCGCGACGGTCAACGTCGTGACCGCCGCCCGCGCTCTGGGTATCGGTCACAACAAGGCGTACGACCTGATCAAGACCGGTCAGTTCCCTGTGCGGACGCTGTCCATGGGGAGCACGGTACGCATTCCCACGGCTGCCTTGTGGGAAGCATTGGGGGTCGGCTCGCTGCGACAGGGACTGGCGTCTGCGGGCCGCTGAGTTGAATTGGGAACGGTGGCATGCCGCGCTTGTACGGCTTCGACAACCAGGCCCTGACGCGTGTCCGCGATCAGGAGCGTCAGGTCGTTCGCGAGGCTGTGGGCCGTATCCGGGCAGGCCAGTCGCAAGCTGAGGTCGCGGCCTGGATTACGGCCGAGGGCCACCGCGGAACCATGGGTGGCGAGTGGACCACCATGACGCTCGGCCGGCTGCTGGACAACCCGGCGATCGCTGGCCTGGAGCGGGATCCTGATACAGGAGAGCTGCGCGAGACCGGCCGGGAGGCGCTGATCACACCGGAGGAGTTCCGGTGGCTGCAGGAGCACCGCCCCAGCCGGCGCGGCAGTGTCCGCAGCGGGCAGTCCCGTGAGGACGATTACGAGTACCTGGCCACAGGCGGGCTCGCAGAATGCGGTGAGTGCGGGCAGCAGCTGACCGGCAGCCGAACCAGCGCGAGTACACCGTCTTACCGCTGCCCGACGAACTTCGAGGGGCGCGGCGGGTGCGGCAAGGTCCGTATCAACGCGGCGCTGCTGGAGGACCACCTGGGCGAGAACGCTCTTGGCGAGCTGGCGCGCCCGGACGCGCAGGCCGCACTCGAGCAGGCACGCGCGCAGTTGGCCGCTGAGGCGGAGGAGTTGCGTGCGCAGATCGCCGACCTGGAGAAGTCGCGGGGCGAACTGGCGGAGCCGTACGCCAAGGGTGAGCTGTCGCGGGACGCATACGTCGCCGCAGACCGGGAGACCAGCCAGCGGTTGAAGCAGGCCCGTTCGAGGCTGCGGTACGTGGAGCAGGCCGTGGACGTGCCGGTCGGCGGCGTAGAGGACCTGGCCCGCTGGTGGGAACACGCGCCGGCTCAGTCGAAGCGGGCCCTGCTCGTCCTGCTGCTGCAGAAGGTCCAGGTGTACCCGGCGCGTGCCCGCGGGGTGCGAGACGTGGACGACCGGGTCACGCTGACCTGGCGCACCGCCGTTACCTCGTAGTCGGTGCGCTGGCCGCGTCAACCGTCCTGTTCGTCGTGGTCGGGGGACGTCGCCCACCAGTAGATGACCTCGTTCAGGGTGCCCACGCCGAGCTTGTCTCGCAGCTCCCCCATCTGCTTGTTGACCCAGGCCGAGCTGATGCCGAGGTTCTTCGCGGCCTGAGCCTGGGTGCGTCCAAGGCACAGTTCCCGCAGGATGTCCCGCTGACTGCGGTTCGTGACTAAGCCGTCCTCGGGGGTCTCGCGGCGCCCCTCCCACTGGTCGGCGCGCTCCCACAACAGGTCGAAGTGGTGGGCGATGTGCCCGACGACCAGCGGGTCGGAGACCATGACCGCCTCGTCGGGAGGCGGTTCGCCTTCGTTGGTGAAGACGGGCACGAACGCCACGCGACGGTCGAAGACGATGCTGCGCGCGAAGCGGCCCTGAACAGTGCGTATTTCGCCGCCGGCGGCCGCCATGTTTCGCGCCCAGTCGCCGATCGCTGCGACCCGACGCACAGAGCCGTGGTAGACCGTGCGCATGGTCAGGCCGCGCAGCAATCCGGAGCGGTCGCGCTCGAAGGAGTGAGCCAGGTCTTCGGTGCTGCGAGGTCCCGGCTGAGCTGCCAGAATCTCCTTGCGGGCGCCGCTGTGTTCGGCGGCAATGCGCTTGTTGATGGCCGGGCGGCCGATCAGGTGCTGGATCGACTTATCGGAAGGCCGGGACGACTGGTATCGGTCCCGGAGATCCACCAGCAGGTCCGGCATTGCGCCCGCGTATGCCGTTAACTGTTCAAGATGGGCGTGCAGGATGTGCATCATCCGCAGCGCCCCGTACTGCGGTTCGACCGGACTATATGTGTCCGGCGCGTACGGGTACTGGGCTGCAAGACCGTTGCCCAACAGTGAGTCAAGACCCTCGGTTTCCCGGGCCAGGGTCTCGCCGTCGAGAATGCGCTGATACGCGTCGGCCAGTGACGCGGACAGATCGGGCAGGTCGGGTACTTGTGGCACCTTGCAACCTCTGAGTTGTGGGACTGGTGAAAATCCGACGTCGGCTGTTCTTGATCTTTCCACAGGACCCCTACATGGTTGCCAATGGCACATGCGCACCGCGTGTAACGGTTCACGTACAGCCTGGCGGCCCAGTTGCCGCCGCCGCACAGCGCGCCCACTCTCGCGACAGCTATAAAGTTCGGGGTTTTCATGCTTCTTTCCCGTAGTGCCCGTATTGCTGCCACCGTTACGTTTGCCGCGCTGACGGGGCTCGCCGCAGCCGGGGCGTTCGACGTGCAGGCCGACACCGTCGTCGCCGGCGACACCACCTGGGCCGTGGCGCCCAACGGGGACACCACCTGGGTGGTTGCCCCCGTCGGCGACGACACCACCTGGTCCGTCGCTCCCCGACCCGGCGTTGACAACGTTGCCCGCGCCAACGACACGACCTGGTAGGTCGTTGCCGCAGACCGGGCCGGGGCGCACAAGGGGGGCCGGGCGCGCCCGGGTCGGGTGGGTGGGTCGCCCTTGGCCGCAGTGCAAGGGCTCGGCCGTGCGAGGTCGCACGGCTTCCGGGGACACGGGGAAAGTGGGGGCGGGGGGACCGCCCCGCAGGGGAGGGCCGAAGTGGCAATCGATCCGGCACGAATCCGGAGGCGCATGTTGGAGGCCGAGCAGTCGGGTCGCCCGCCTCTCAGTGTCCGGCAGGCGGGGGCGGTGTTGAGCACGCTGGCCGTGGTGGTCATCGACGAGGAAGCGCACCACGGGGCGAACTGCTCCTGCCGCGAGCGGGAGCTGCTGGTGCAGGTGAGCTGACCAACAATCTGCACACACGAAATGGGGCGGCCATCCCAGGGGGGCCGCCCCTTCGTATGCCCTCTGACCTGCGAAGATTTGGCCCAAAAATCTGGCCTAAGATCATCTGAGCCGCTAGAATAAGAGTACGGGAGGCGGGAAGCGCCCCCGAACCTGGCCTCTTGGAGCGAGCCATGACGATCACGACCATCCCGATCGACCAGATCACCCGCAACGAGCGCCAGCCGCGCGAGTTCTTCGAGCCCAACGCCCTGCAGGAGCTGGCCGACTCCGTCGCGCGGTTCGGCCTCATGCAGCCGATCGAGGTCCGCCGCCTGGGGCTGCCCGAGTTCGATGACATCCCCGGCAACCAGCGGTACGAGATCGTCGCGGGCGAGCGCCGGTGGCGCGCACACCAGCTCGCCGGCCTGACCGAGATCAAGTGCATCGTCACCGACGACGACCTGACCGTCCTGGAGCGGTTCAAGCGGTCGGTCGCCGAGAACATCAACCGGGCCGACATGACGCCGATCGAGGAGGCCAAGGCGTTCCGCCGCATCCTCGACGAGCAGGAGGGCTCCGAAGTCAAGTACGTCGCCAAGGAGTTCGGCAAGTCCTCGGTGTACGTGAACCTGCGCCTGGCCCTCCTCGACCTGACCGACGAGGTGCAGCAGCACGTCAACTCCGGGGCGATCGGCACTCAGGCCGCCGTCCAGATCGCGGCCCTCACCCCGGGCAACCAGCGCGCGGTCATGGCCAAGTGGGCCAAGGGCGCCTTCGCCGGCGACAACGAGCTGGTCCACTTCGCGTACGCGCTCAAGCAGCAGCAGGGCCAGGTCGTCGCGATGCTCGTCGAGGACATGTCCCCCGAGGAGCGCGAGGAGCGGCAGCGCGAGCGGACCAAGACCCGCAGCAGCATCGACAAGATCGAGCACGTCCTCGGCCTGCTGGAGGAGCTGGCCAAGGCCGACCCGATGAAGCTGGCGCTGGCCCTGGAGGGCGAGGTCGGCAAGCGGCTGGAGCAGATGGACCGCGTGGCCGACGCCGTTCAAAAGGCGCGGTTCAATGTGCGGCAGGCCAAGGCGCACGCCGAGGCCCGCGCGATCGCCCTGAACCCCGACGCCGAGCACGCAAGCCTCAAGCCCGCCGCCCCGGCCGCGCCCGCCGCCCCGGACGCGGCCGCCACGCCCAAGCCGAAGCCCCAGGCCAAGGCCGCCACCGCCAAGCCGAAGGCCCCGGCACAGCGCAAGGCGCCGACGAGCCGCAAGGCCCCGGCCAAGCGCGCCGCCGCGGCCACGGCCTGACCCTAACCGGCCCGCTCCCACCCCGGGGGCGGGCCGGGCCTCGTCCCCACCACCGAAGGGAAACCCCGTGAGCGACACGACCGATCGCCCCGACTGGCGGAGCATGAAGCCCGGCGACTTCACCGGCCGCCGGCCCAAGGCCCCGCAGGCCGGGCGCGGCCTGTTCTCCGCCGACGAGCTCGACGCCGGAGGCACCGACCCCCTGTTCGGCGTCGACCTGTGGGACGACGCACCCGGCGCCGCGGCCGCCCCGACCGACCCCGAGCCGCTTCCGGGCCTCGCAGACGTGCCGATCACAGGTCTCGAATGATGTGCCACAACATTGGATCGTGGTACGTTCTGCTCGCTGAACGGGAACGGCTGCAGCCGCGGGACCGGCCCCTCAGCAGTGCCGTGGCATGCGGCATCCCCCAAAGGTGTCTGGCGGGTGGCAATCCCCCGCGCCCTACCCGCCAGACGCCGGCCCCGCCCTATGCGGCGCCACACGGGGACGCCGCCCCACGCATCCGCGTTCGGACCCGCCCGCGCCGCCAGGCCGGGCGGGTCCCCGCTTGCTCGGGGACGAAGTCGTGACCGCGACCTACCGCAGCAACCACGCCGCCGACCCCGAGCTGTTCGAACGGCTCATGCGCGAACGCTACGGACCACTGCACAAGGTCCTGGCCGAGCGGTCCGTCCCGCGTCCACCCGATCCTGTCCGGAGTCACCTGATGTACCCCCGCCCCGCCCCCGACCCCGACGCGGCCACGCACGTCGCCGAGCTCCAGCAGGACCTCGACGCCCGTCGACCGCGCCCCGCCGTCGCCCCCAAGGAGCGCACCCCGCCGGTACCCGGCGCGACCTGGTGCAACGCCTGCGACGGCTGGTGCACGCCGCAGGGCATGTGCCGCTGCAACGACCGGTAGGCGAGGCAGCGTTGCGCTACTTCCACGGTGGAGTCTCCGGGCTGCGGCCCGGGGACCTCATCACCCCGCATCCGCCGCGTGCCCTCGACGGCTGCCCGGTCTGCGAGGCCCGCGCCAAGGGCCTGACCGCCACCGTCGCCGGCCAGTCCATCGACCCGCCCAACGGCCGCCCCGACCGGGTCTACATCACCACCGACCGCGACTACGGCCGCTTCTACGCCTCCCTGGCCTGGTACGGCGACCTGTACACCGTCGAGCCCGTCGGCGAGCTGGAGCCCTCCACCGAGGACCGCTTCCCCACCTGGTGTGTTCCTGCCGCCCGAGTCGTGTCCGTGTACGACAGGGCCGTGCGGCTCACGCCCGGCCAGCGCCGCTCCCTGCTGCGGCGGTGGACGAAGGCCGACCTGGAGGCAGAGCGATGACCCGGGCCCGCAAGGAACATCCGACGCTGGACCAGCTGCGGCACCTGATCGGCCACACCGGGCGCCGGGTCCTCAGTGCCGTCGAGTCCGAACGGCTCCGCGCCGGCGTGGAGCACCTGGTCGCCAGCCAGGCGGGCCTGAACGCGAAGGTCGCCGAGCTCACCCGCCGCCTCGCCGGCGGGGCGCGCCCCGTTCTCGACGTCGAGTGCCCCGTCTGCCAGGCACCCCCCGGAGTCGGGTGCGTCACCCGCCTGGGGCCGCCCCTGTCCGGCTCGCACACCGAACGCCTCGCGGCCGCCGCCGTCACCGGCGTCGGCACCCGCGACCACCACCGGCAGCGAAGCGCCCACATCGCCACGGCCGGGCCGCTCGACGAACTGCTGGGCGCCGCCTACCGCGAGCGCGCCCACCTCGCCGCGTGGCTCTCAGCCCTGCACCCCAGCGTCGTCGCGCCCGCACCGGCCGACGTCGGCGACGACTGGCACGTGCTGTTCCTGCGCGCCGGAGGCTGGCAGTTCTGCTGGCACATCGCACCCGGTGACCTGTCCCTGTTCGACCACGTCCAGCGCGTGTCCGCCGACGACCCGTGGGCCCAGTGGGACGGGCACACCATCGAGATGAAGTACCGACGCATCAGGACCCTCACAGCAGTGCTGCGCCGACCCGGCGACCGCACCAGCACCTGACGTACGGCGGGCACCAGCACCCAGGACAGCGCCAGCACCGCCACCGACGCCAGCAGCAACAGCGGTCGGTGGCACTGCTGTTGCTGCTGCAGCCCAGCAACAGCACCGCTACGGTGGGCAGCACAACCGAAGAAACGCTGCGGCCCCCAGCGGTGAGGACACACCGCCGAGGGCCTGAGCAGCAGGAGAGAGAGCTCCCGTGCCTGATCCGTACGTTATCGCGCCGGCGGCTGCTGGCCGCACCAGGACGACCAGAGTGCTGGTCACCGCCGTATTCCTTGCCGCAGTCGCGGCGTTCGAGGCCGTCGGCTTCCGCCTCTCGTACGAGGCCCTGCACCACGTTGCCGTCGACAACGGCGTCTCCGAAGGCTCCGCGTGGATGTTCCCCGTCCTGGTCGACGGCGGCATCGTCCTGGGGTCCGTCGGCGTCGTCCGGGCCCTGGCGGGCCGCCGCTCCACCAAGCCGTACTGGACCGTCACCATCGGCTTCACCCTCGTCAGCTGGGTCTTCAACGTCTCCCACGCCCCGAAGACCGCCGGCGGATGGGCCGTGGCCACCGTCGCCCCGCTCGCACAGATGGTCGCCCTGGAGATGGGGATGCAGGAGCTGCGCGCACTGCTGCTGCCGCAGCCCGGGGCCGCGCAGCGCGACCAGCAAGCAGCAGCACCCGCGGTAAAGGTTCCAGCAGCGACACCGCCACCCGCACCAGCGCCAGCGGTGCCAGCACCAGCGCCTGCAGCAGCACCGACGCCAGCGGCAGCACCTGCAGCAGCACCAGAGGCAGCGCCAGCACCGGCAGCGCAGGTCGGCAGCAGCGGCGGACAGCAGTCCGGACAGCAGGGCGACGCCGACGAGCAGCAGCAGGACAGCGGCGAGCAGCAGGAGCAGCCCGTCGAGGAGGACGGGCCGCAGCGTCAGCAGCGGCAGCGGTCGCCCCTGGAGGCTGACAGCAGCAGGCCCTGGGCGGTGCTGTACGAGGAGTGCAGCACCGAGGACGAGCGGATCGCCCTCACCCGCGGTGCCCTCGGCGACCGGCCCAAGCTGACAGCACCGCAGTGGGCTGTCGACATCGGCAAGGGCGAGACCCGGGCGCGGGACCTCCTGCGGGCGGCCCGTAAGCCCGTCGCGGAGGAGCAGTTGGAGCTGATGAGCGCGTGATCCTCTAATGTGGGCGGGCGTAGGGCGCGGGGAACGCTCCTACACGAAGGGCTCCTGCTGTGAGTGCTGCGCCCGCCCGCATTCCCGAGTCACTGCTGCCGCTGGCGGTGCCGATCGACGACCTGGCGGTGTTCCACCGCAACCCGCGTACCGGCGACGTCGACGCCATCGCCGAATCGCTGCGCGTCAACGGCCAGTACAAGGCCATCGTCGTCAACCGCGGTACCCACACCGGCCGCCCCAACGAGATCCTGGCCGGTAACCACACCTGGACCGCCGCCAAGCAGCTCGGCTGGGAGCAGATCGCCGCGACGTGGGTCGACGTGTCCGACGAGGACGCGGCCCGCATCGTCGTCGTTGACAACCGCACCTCCGACCTCGCCGGGTACGACAGCGAGCTGCTGGCCGACATCCTCGAGGAACTGCCGGACCTCGACGGCACCGGCTACGACCAGACCGCCCTGGACAAGCTGCTCGACAGCCGGGCCCTGCCCGCCACGATCGACCTGCCCTCCGACGGGCAGGGCACAGGGGCCATGGCCAAGCTGGAGTACCTGCAGTGGGGCTACCTGCAGTGGTCCACCACCCGCGTGCAGATCACCGCGGCCGAGGTGGAAACCCTCAACGGCATCTACGAGCGGTTCCTCAAGGAGTCCCGCACCGACCTCGGCTTCGGCTGGCACCTGCTGCAGGAGGCCCATACCGAGACCGCCGAGGTGCCCGGCGAGGACGCCTCCGACGACCAGGCCGCGCCCGCCGGCGACGACGACGCCGAGGAAGAGGCCGACGACGTCGACGAGGACGAGGACGACGACGCATGAGCGACGTCCCGGGCGGCATCCCCGCCCCCAACAGCAGCGGCCCGCAGACCACTTTCTACGAGGCGTACCCGCTCAAGGACCTGCGGCCGGCGGACTACAACCCCCGGCATCTGTCCGAGGAGGCCTTCGAGCGGCTCCAGGGGTCCATCGGCCGCCACGGCATCGTCAAGCCGGTCATCCTCAACGCCAACGGGACCCTGGTCGCGGGCCACCAGAGAACCAAGGCCATGACCGCACTGGGGATGACGCACACTCCCGCGGTAATGCTCGGGCAGGTCGTCCGCCTGACCGACGAGATCCAGTTCAACCTGCTGCACAACCGCGTCGAGACCGAGGCGTCGATCGTGTACGCCCGGCCCGGCCCGATCGGCGAGTGGTCGTGGATCCCGTGGCAGACCATTGAAGTGGGCGTCTCCCGCAACAAGCCGTTCCAGCAGGCCATCTCCCACATGACCGGCGGGCACGGAGCGTGGGGCAGCGTCGTCATCGACGACCAGGGCCAGATCGCGCTGAACGCCGAGTACGCCGTCGTCGCCGCCGCGAACCACTTCGACGTCCTCGCGTGGACCTGCACGTCGATGGACGCGGCGCAGCTGGTCGCCGACCTCACCGGCGAGTACGGCGTGTACGACTGGTCCGGCCTTGAGGACCAGGCGCCGGTCTACAACCAGCACATCGTGCAGCCCAAGCGGCTGCGCCAGTACACCTCGCTGAAGAAGCAGGGGAAGCTCGCCTACAAGAGCGAGGTGTGGGAGAAGCTGGCCCTGCCCCGGCTGCGCGACCGCCCCGAGACGCGCGTGGTGGACTTCGGCGCCGGCCACGGCGACTACGCGAAGAAGCTGCGCCCCGAGGGGTACAGCATCGACGACTACGAGCCGTACCGCACCACCCCCGGGAAGTACGCCGTCGACATCCGGGGTGTCGTCTCGATGATCCGGACGATCGAGAAGCGGGTGGCCGCGCACGGCCTGTACGAGATGGTCGTGCTCGACTCCGTCATCAACGCCACCACCTCGCTGGATTACCAGCACTGGGTGCTGACGGCCGTCAACGCCCTGTGCGCCGCCGACGGCACGGTGTGCATCGGCACCCGCAACCTTCTGGTGGAGCAGGCGTTCGAGGCCAAGCAGCACACCACCAGCGCCAACGATTCCACCCGCCTGTCGTTCCTCGACTCCGAGAACGTCGACATGCGATTCATGCAGGGCAAGTGGATGCGGATCCGCTACCACACCCCCGAGTCGCTGGCTGATCTGCTGGGCGCGTACTTCGGATCGGTGAAGGTCGCCGGCCGGTCCAACGCCACGCTCCGGGCCATCTGCAAAGACCCCCTGCCGCTTTCCGACCTCGATTACGAGAAAGCTCTCGACGAGGAATTCAACATGCCTTACCCCAACGACTTCCGGCACGGGCGCCATAAGCAACTCGTGGAAATTTTGATAAAATTGGTTAAAGAAAGGAATAGCCGGGCCGACTAACCACGGCTCTTTATTGGAGGGGAATTCCACGCATGCCACAACCGCCCGTGAGGGTCGGTATCAAAGCCGCCGCACCGTACCTGATCATGTGGCTGGCCGGGGTTCGACATGTGAACCTCGACCGCCACTGCCTGGAAACGTTCGGCTGGTCTGATCGTCACCCGCTCAACCCGAAGGCACCGGACCAGCAGGCCGTCCTGCGCGCCGAGAACCGGCCGCTGGCCTGGTACCTGTGCGCGCTGCCCCACCCGTGGGACTGGTCGCAGAACGCGCACCTGGCCTTCGAGTACGCCGAGGGCCACCACTGGGAAGGGCCCGCCCTCGTGCGGGGCCTGCAGGTGACCCTCGACAACGCCCGCCCCATCGTCGGATGGGGCGAGCACTCCATCCCCGCCGACGCCCACCGGCGGGGCCAGTGGAAATACCGGACCTGCCGCAACTGGCAGTTCGCGTGGTGGCTGCGCACCAACCGGGGCGCCCCCGACGCGCCGCCCTCCACCTGGACACCGCCCGACGATCCCGACGCGCCCAAGCAGCTGACCTTCATGTAGCTCGACCACGGGGGCACGGCTCGGCGACAGGCCACGTCGCCGAGCCGTGGTGCCATCATGATTCTCGGCGCGGGGGCGCGCAGCAGCGGAAGGATTCCTGCCGGTGGGACGCCCCGACAAGGCCGCGCGCGCCGCCATCGCACAGCGGCGAGCGGACGCCATCGACCTACGCCTCGCCGGCGTCGACTGGCTCACCGTAGGCCGCAAACTCGCCGCCGACCCCGCGGTCAACTCCGACCGCATCGCCTACCCGCAGGGCTACGGCATCGAGCGGTACCGCAAGGGCCAGGAGCCGCCCGGCGACGACCAGCTCATCAACGCCGCCTGCAAGGACGTCCGCCAGGCCCTCAAGGAGCGCACCACCGAGCAGGACAAGAGCGCCGACGAGCTGCGCGCCGTGGAGAACCTGCGCCTGGACCGGCTGTTCTTCGTCGCCTACCGGCAGGCCGTCAAGGACGGCGACCTGCCCGCCATCGACCGGGCCCTGCGGATCATGGAGCGCCGCGCCCGCATGAACGGCCTCGACAAGCCCAACAAGACCGAGCTCGTCACCCCGGCCGCCACCGGCAGCGAGCTGACCAACGTCGCGCTCGACGAACTCGAAGCCCTCATCGGCATCTCGGAGGAGGCCGCACATGGCTCCGATGACTAGCAGCGAGCGCGAGACCAAGCTGCTGGCCGCCTACCGCACCCGGCCGCCGGCGCAGCGCCGCGCCCTGGCCGCGAAGGCATCCCCGGAGCTGCGCGTCCAGCTCGCCCGCATCGAACGCGGCATCGCCATGGACGCCTCGCCCGGCGCGATGGCCGCCGTCCTCACCCAGCGCCGCGAGATGCAGGCCCGCCACCTCCACCTCATCGACCAGGCGTGGATCGACATGGCCGAGGGCCGCGCCGACCGCGTCATGATCACCATGCCCCCGCGTCACGGCAAGAGCCGCCGGGCCTCGCGCTGGGCGCCCCTGTGGTACCTGCGCCAGCACCCCGACCGCCGCGTCATCATCGGCTCCTACTCGGGCGACCTCGCCGAGGAACACTCCCGCTGGATCCGCGACGCCATCGAAACCTGGGGCGACGACCTCGGCATCCACCTCAACCCCTCCAGCCGGGCCGCGATGCGCTTCGACATCGCCGGCCACCAAGGCGGCCTGGTCGCGGCGGGCATCGGCGGCAGCCTCACCGGCAAGGGCGCCACCATCGCCCTCGTCGACGACCCCGTGCAGGACATGGCCTCCGCCGACTCGCCCAACATGCGCCGCAAGACCTGGGAGTGGTGGCAGTCCGTCCTGCAGACCCGCCTCGAACCCGACGGCGCGATCTGCGTCATCCAGACCCGCTGGAACGAAGACGACCTCGCCGGCCGCATCCTCGCCGACGCGCAGGCCAACGAGTGGAAGATCATCGACCTGCCCGCGCTTGCCGACAGCGACACCGACCCGCTCGGCCGCAAGCTCGGCGAGCCACTGTGGCCCGAACGCTTCGACGCCGAGCACCACGCCACCACCCGCCGCCGCGTCGGCGAACGCGTATGGGCCGCCCTGTACCAGCAGAAGCCCAGGCCCCCCGAGGGAGGCGTGTGGCAGCGCGCCTGGATCACCAACCACCGGCTCACCACCATCGAGTTCGGCGGCCTGGACATGGCCCGGGTCATCGTCGCCGTCGACCCCGCTGGCGGAGAGTCCGCCATCGGCGACGAGACGGGCATCATCGGCGCCGCCCGCGGCTACGACGGCCACCTGTACATCCTGGAAGACCACTCCGGCAGCATGGGCGCCAACGACTGGGGACGCGCCGCCTGCCATCTGGCACTAGCCCTCAAGGCCGACGCGATCGTGGTCGAATCGAACTACGGCGGAGACATGGCCCGTCAGGTCCTCTCCCAAGCGTGGGAGCAGCTGCGCCGCGAAGGCACCACCAAGGGCCAGCTCATGCCCCGCGTACTGGAGGTCACCGCCAAGGTCGGCAAGCGCCTGCGGGCCGAACCGATCGCCCAGTTGTACGAGCAGGGCCTGGTCCACCACGTCGGCGCGCACGTCGCCCTGGAGGACCAGATGGTCACCTGGGTCGTCGGCATGGACAGCCCCGACCGCATGGACGCGGCCGTCCACGGACTGACCGAGCTGGCCGACCCCGACCAGTTCGACGCCGTCGCCGGGCACATCCACGACGACCGCCTCGGAGGACGCCGATAGACCCCGGAAACGGCCCCATAAAGCCCAACGGCCCAGCCGGGGCTCCAAAACCGGCCCCGGCTGCTAGCCTCCGGCCCATGTCGATCAGGGGGAAAGTGGCGGCCGCGACCGTCGTCGCCGGCGTGGTCCTGCTGTTGCCCGGCTGCAGCTCGACGCCGGCAGCGCCCACGTCGGACCAGATCAAAGCCTCGGCGCAGGCCCGCCTGGACGCCTCTGTCGAAGACGGGCGCTACTGGCGGGCGAACCTGCGGGCTATGGGCCAGACGCCCGGCGAGGAGACCTGCCAGGCCGCGTGGGACAACAAGCTGCCCAAGGAGCGAAAGGGTATGGACCTCTCGATGTGGATGACCGGCTGCAGGGACGCCCCCCAGTAACAGGAGCCGTCAATTGAGGTGCGGTCGGGCTTCGTCGGCCAGCTTGCTGACGCGTTCTTCGATGACGTGGAGCAGGCCCCAAATCGCAGCCCGGGCACGCGCCTTCCTCTCACCGACCAGTCTGGCGATGGAGTCGTCGGTACCTTGTCGGTATGCCATAAACGCCTGATCTCGAATCTGTGTGACCTTGAGGCAAGTTCTGGCGGCGACTCAAGGTAGAGCGTCGCGCCAGCCCGCTGCAGTGCGCGGTATGCGCCGTCGAGCGTCCCCCGAGCATCGTGGAGCGACTCCGGTGAGCTGTGGCCCTGCTGCACCTGCTCCTCCGCCTCGTGGTGAGCCACCGCGGCATGGAAGAAGTCGTTGCCTGCCATCAGGAATGCCACCACTGCGTCCCTGCGCATCGTCAGCTTCCACTGTTCCCGCTGGGCGTCGGTCTGCTGTTCAACCTGCCTGATGGCCGCCTCGGCCTGCATGCGCATGCCGGCCCGGCCGAGCCAGGCGGCTGCGATCGCCGTTCCACCGCCGAACACGGCACCGATGCCCGCGCCGTAAAGCGCGGCCAGTCCTTCGTCCACAAGCTTCCTACCTCAGTCAGGCCATGCGTTCATCGGCGATACGGCTGAGGAAGTACGCATATTGAGTGTCAGTGAAGGAGCGGATCGTAACCAGATTGCCTTCCTCCATGCGATATGTACGGTCGCGGGCCCCCTGGAAGGAAAGCCAGTTAAACGACGTGGTGACACAGGTGTTGTCGTAAATGAGGACTTTGGCGTGAGTGCTATTTAGGCGGCTGAAGGTAAAGCTTTCGGGATAGCTTTTGGATAGGTCTTCGAGGAGCCCAACCGCTTCTGGGTCGCACTTGGTGTCATGGCGGGAGAAGCCATAGGCGATGTCCACTCGGACGCCGCGGCGAACTCGTCCTTCGAGCTTGGCGATAAAGGCATTATTGACAACGGACTTCTTGATCCATGGAGACATGATGAGAAGGCGGTCACGCGCCTGAGTGATGGCGTCTTCCAGTAGACGGGGGTGGTCGAAGACACTGACCCCTACGACCTTCCCTTGCTCGCCTGGGCCGGCCCCGGGCATGGCGTGAGATGAGGTCTTTTCGCGGCTTGTGGCGATGGGAACCCGAATGAGTTCGAGTTCGTCATTGAGGCGAGGTCGTTCGGCAGGAGGATCGACTCGGATTCCGAGAGCATTTGCTCCGCCGCGGCTGATCAGTGCAAGTTCGTGCGCAGTCGAGATCTTTCCGTCAATAACGACGGCAACTTCGATGTCCTTGCGGTCAGGATCAGAGTAGACTAGCAAGTCCGCTGGGAGGTATCGGGGCGTGGGAGGGTGACGGACGTCTCGCACGCACAGGACGGTGTAGCGATTGTCGGCATCTGCACGCAGAAGGCTGTTGAGTTTCTCGGGGGTAACGTCGTCGGCATGGACGGGGTTAGTCGTGACAGCGGGAAGCTTGAGCAGGTCCTCGTCGGCGGCCTTTCGGGCCTGGACAAGCAGGGCAGGGTCGTAGGGCTGGATGTCGCCGAGGGTTCCGTCGTAGTAGAACGTCATACGCTCCCGGACGGGACGGATGGCGGCGTGTTCCACAGCGACCTGTTGCCCCAGCGGTGTTAGTCGTACGCGCTCGTCGCCGTCCGATGAGTTCGGGTCAAGGCGAATGTGCCCTCTGAACATGCCTTCGCTAAGGGTTCGCCGGACCGGGTCGACAGGGAAGCCGAGCAGGCCACTGAGGTCAGTGGGGGCGGTGACTCCGGCTCCGATCAGACGCAGCATGCTCTCGGTGAGCAGGGGCAGTTCTTTCTCCTGCTGTGCGTCGACATCGACTTTGAGCGTGGTGACTGGAATGCCGGCGGGGACGATGGCTACGAGGGTCAGCCCGTCGCGGGCGTCGGCGAACTGATCGGCCAGGATGGCGTGATTAGCGGTGGGCATCACGGATCTCGCAGTCCTCTCGATGGCGGTCCATGTACTGGAGGACGTCGCGCAGGGGGCCTGGTTTGCTGCGACAGAATCTTGCGTCTCCAACTATGGTTATTCCATAGCGAGCCCGAGAGAGGGCCACGTTTACGCGTCGCCAGTAGTGCTGGCCGATGAACCCGAATTGTCCTTGGTCGTTGCTGCGGGTAACGCTGACGACGGCGAGGTCGCATTCACGGCCCTG
This sequence comes from Streptomyces sp. NPDC026673, assembly GCF_040638135.1. NCBI lineage: Bacteria > Bacillati > Actinomycetota > Actinomycetes > Kitasatosporales > Streptomycetaceae > Streptomyces > Streptomyces sp. NPDC026673. Next base: position 67,409 of record NZ_JBEZXR010000025.1, read on the forward strand.
TACAGCATCGACAGAAAGCACTTCGACGTGAAGGTGAGGAAGGCGGGTAGCAGCCAGCCGCCGACGCAGCTCGTCGACTTGGCGGCTGTAGGGCGTAATTACGAGGACTTCCAGAGTCCGGCCTCTATGGGGGCGGACGTGGTTCTTCGCGACGGCTTTGTCGACCGTGGTCAACCGGTGCATGACTTGCGTGGCCTCGGCGCGGTTGACGACACTGGTCTCGCCGGTTGCACGGCTGGACTCGCGCCGAGCAGCCCCTAGGGCGCCAGTGTCGATCCACATGACGGGTTTGCCGAGTGTGGCGTATCCCTCGAGGCGTTGGCGGCCCGGCGACTCAAGATCCCCCTGATAGAAGCACTCACTGATTAGGTTTCCGATTGCGGGCGTCATACGGTACTGCTGCCGAAGTTTTTGATGTACAGGACTGGCGGTCTGCCGCAGAACGTGATCGAACAGGGTCGTCGTCACCAGGCCGGGGGTGAGCTGGTAATCCCGCATGACAGCTCTATTCCGCAGGAGGTCCTCGTCCAAGGGCGGGAGTTGGTTGGGATCACCGACGAGGATCCACCGCTTGGCTCGGACCAGAGAGACGATGGCTTCGGGGGCGCTCGCCTTGGATGCCTCGTCAAAAATACAGAGATCGAATTCGAGGTTCCGGGCAGCAGGGTGGCCCAGGAAGCCGATGGCAGTGCCGCCAACGACGTTTCTGGTGCGCAGGTACTCGGCAACGATCTCGCGGTCGTTGCCCATGCGTTGTAGCCAGTCACCCTGGACGGTGATGACACTCATCAGCGCCCGCGCTTCTTCACTGTCGCCAAGGAGCACAGCGACAGCGTCCCTGGAGTCCTGCGGGGGCTGCGTCTCACTGAGGGTGAGATCTTCACCGATCTCGCGCTGGACCTCGGCAAAGACCTCCGCGCGAAGAGCCAGAAGGTCGTCGCGACGCTGACGCGTCGAGACGATGGCATCACCGCGGGCCTGCTCGCTGGTGGTGAAGTCGCTATCGCCTTGTTCCAGCCGGGCCAGTCGGCGTTCGACGTGTTCGAGGTCGGCGGCCACAGACGCCAACTGCTGCAGGTGCAGGGCTCCGCGCAGGTACCGAGGCTTCTGCCCAAGACGGGAGGCCATGTCCTCCATGTGCTGCTGGGCGCTGCGGCGAACTTGCTGGACCCACTTCTTCATTTGCGGGTCTAGCAGAAGGTGTCGAGCATCGGCGCCGACGCTGGGGTCGTCCGGGCGCCCAAGACGCACGATGCCGGTGACTCCTGCCTCTTCGAGTCTACGAAGGGCGTTGTCGACGGCAATATGGGTCTGGCTGACGATAAGGATCTTCATGCCGGGCGAGCGTCGGAGATTCTGCTCGACAACTTCGGCAATTACCGTAGTCTTGCCCGTTCCGGGGGGCCCCTCCACGACCAACAGTGGCTGGTTACCCAGTGCGTGCCGCACCACATCCCGTTTGCTGTCGTCGAGGTCGGGCCGGAGCCAAGTGTTGATCTCCACCGGCTCGCCGGCGGGAGCGTAGCCGGGATCGAGGAGGATCGCTTGCAGATCAGGGTTCGCGAGTGCGTCGCCGCCGGTCATTAGTGCGGCCAAAGCATCGCGTTGCCGATTGAGAGAAACCCGAGACGCGCCGAGGTACGGGACTAGAACCCCCCGATCGGGCAGATGGGCTCCCCGGGGGCAGCGCAGGGTGATCACGTCGTCTTCCCGGTCGACAGCGACGATGTCACCACGCTCAACAGGCCTACCGCGTTCGTGTTCGGCGACCGACCATTCTTCCCCGGTCTCCGCCACAGAGCCCTGGGACAGGTACAGCCGCCATGTGCGGCCATCGGGGTCCGGTACGGCCCGCGTATATGCCACTGGGGTTCGGCCTCCAGCGGCAAGGTCATCCCGAGCCGCCAGGAGCCGCCCCCACCCCTCGAACAGGTCCGCCGACACGGCGGTAGTCCCAACTTGCTTCGCACGCTCGCGGTCCTCAGCCTGCCGATCCAGCTGAGCGACCATCTCATCCCAGCCCTGCGCAGCAGCCCTTTCCCCTGGGTTGGTGAACGTGAACGTCAGGACGGCACCGACGTTGACCCGAGATTCGCACCACCGGGCTCGTTGTTCCGGCTGTACCTTCTGTACCTTCACGATGACCGCCCGGTCGTCATCGCTGCGGTTATCCGGCACGATGGTTATCTGGAAGGCCTGGCCGACAAGGATTACGTCGTGGTCATTGACCTTTCCGCTTTCCCTGTCAGTGCCGAAGTCCGCGTGCACAGCCCCTGCGAGGTCCTCCAACAGCAGCGACTCCGCGCGCTTCCACTCGTCGCGGACAACCGCTTCCTGGCTGCCCGCCGGTCGGCCGAGGACGACGTTGGCGGCCCGCCTGGTCAACCCAAGCCACAGATGGCAGGCTCGCTGCGCCGCACTGTTATCGAACCGCTGCTCTACCCGGGCCAGCTGCTGCTCAAGGACACTCGCGTTGCTGGGGCGTTCGGCTGCCTGTAGGTTCACGCAGGAACGCAGGATGCTGCGGACCTCGTCCTCAAGGTCAAGACCCTCCAAAACAGTCTGCAGATCCGCGTATTCCTTGGCGGCGCTACCGGAGAGGGCCTGGACAGCAAGAACGCCCCAGCTGAAAACGTCGCGTGTGTACGGGGGGCTGGAGACGTCCGGTGGAGAGTAGAGCCCCGACCGGTATCCAGCGACAGTCGCAACGGACGAGAAGTTGTCGCGAATCTTTGCGATCCCGAAATCGGCGAGCTTGACCAGCCCATCAGCGGTGAGCAGCACGTTCCCCGGCTTGAGGTCGCGATGCTCGATCTCGCTCAGGTGAGCACACGCCAGCGCCGAAAGCAGCGGGGCACCGACGTCGGTGTAGAACCGACGCCAGCTCATCGCCTCGCCATGGTCCATCTTCTGCTTGAGGCTGTTTTCGATCCACTCCAGCACGAGGTAGGCCCGGTCCAGCTCCTCCGACCATCCGGCTTCGATCAGGCGCACGATGTTCGGATGGTCGGCCTTGCCCAGTCGCCTCAGGGACTCCTGCTCGCGGTCGAGGAACTCGTTTGAGAGCAGCCCAGCCCGCTTGTGGAGCAGCTTGACAGCCACGGACTCCCCGGTAGGAGACCGCAAATCGATCGCCCGGTGGACCGTCGACATGCCGCCGTCGCGTGGCCCGTCTCCCAGCAGCAGGAATCGGCCACTGATGCGCTGTTCCCCCACGCTATGTCTCCTCGCCGCCACCCCGTCCTGAGGCTGCCCATTCTCGCAATACTGATGACGCCTCGTGGGGTATTATGAGGATCTTCACCTTGCTCAGACGGCCACGGATTCCGCCAGCCGTCATGAGGCCGGGTCTCGCGGATCGCGTCCCGTCCCGGCTGGTTCTGCATGGCCTGGCTTGTGCGAGTGCGACGCGGAGCCGTTGTCCGGCTCGAGCGAAGCGAGCGCCCGGTGTATGGCGGCGCAATCAAGAGTCCAGCGGGGAGGCAGCTGGCCCCGGGTCACTCGTCGAAGAGTGGCTCTGCGTCCTTCCATCGCTCGATGAACGCTCGGCCCTTCTCCGTAAAATGGTACAACTCGGTGGTCTTGACGCCGCCCAGGTCGTAGCCCGTGAGCAGGTATTGAGGATCGTTGGCTTCTTCGAGCAGGCCGTCTTCCAGCAGGTTCCGGATCAAGATCCGGACACCAATGTGGACAGGGATCTCCTGTCCCGGCGGCATCGTTGCGCCATCCTCGATGAGCCGCCGCTCTAGGGTGCTGTACCGACCGTTTAGGACCGCAAGGTTCGCTTTGTACTTCAGCATCGAGGACTTCGGAATACGTCGCTCCAGGTCGAACCGCGTGTGATGGTTCGGGCAGAGCGCGATGAGGTTGTCGAAGGCGTGCTCCTTCACCTTCGACCACGGTTCGATGTGGGCGACCTCTACCGGCGTCATGCGGCAAGTGGGGATTGCGCAGGCATAGCCAGCTTCTTCCAGCACTGCGCGATGCAGTGCCGAGGGGAGCGAGGGTCGGTCCTGGGTCACCGCCGCAAGATACCGCAGAGGCAAGTGCGCCAGTGGCCAGCCGGGAAGCTCGCCTACGAACCGAAGTTGCAAAGGGGCAAGCTCTTGCCCGCGCCAGATTCCCTAGCCTTAGCTCGGCAGGGGGTCCTCGGCCCGATGCAGGGCGGGCAGGCCCTGCCCGTATCCTGGTCGGCGCGGGCGCGGGGCCTTGCTGCCTGGAGGGCACCCGTGGGCCTGCGCGAACTGCTCATCGACGCCTGGTCGTGGCTCAACTACAAGCAGGCCATGGCCGACCCGACCCGGCCCGGTCAGAACGCGTTCCCCGAGCTGAACACCTCGTGGGTGCCAGGCGAGGAACTGCGCCGCCTGTCCGCGTACAAGTTCCTTGCCGCCTACGACTCCAACCAGGCCGGGCAGCTCGCCGCCGTCACCGGAGAGCAGCACGGCGTGGAGCGCCGCGAGCTCGGCGACCCTTCCAAGCTGATCGACACCACCCTGGGCTACCTGCTAGGCGCTGAGCAGACCATCATGGTGCCCGGCGCCGACCACGCCCAGCAGGACCATGCGACCGCCGAGGACCAGGCGGCCGCCGAACTGCAGCACAAGCTGCGCGCGTGGGCCGACAAGGAACTGCTGCCGCTGCGGATCCAGCAGGCCGAACGGTGCGCGGTGCGCTGCGGCGACGGCGTGTACACCCTGGCGTGGGAGCCGGCCAAGCAGCGGGCGCTGCTGCGCACCTACGACCCCGGGTTCTACTTCCCCGAGTGGGACGAGGGCGAGCAGGACGCGCAGGAGTACCCGTCTCGGGTGCACTTCGCGTGGGAGCTGGCCGCCGACCCGGCGCGCGGCCTCAAGGCCCGGGTGCGGCGCATCACGTACGAGCTCGGCCCGATCGGCCCGTCGACCGCGTCCGGGAGCACCGAGGACGGGCGGGCCATCCGCGAGCAGGTCGCCGGCGCCGACGGCGACCCGGTGCTGACGGTCGGCGACACCCTCGACCCGCTGACCGGCACGGTGACCCGCGTGTACCCGTGGGCGCCGGGCAGGCCCTCGGGCACGACGTGCTACCTCACCGACGCCGAATGGCTGCTGGAGGACCTGGGCTTGGCCCACGACGTGTTCTCCCTGCCGCTGGACAAGGCCGCCTACCGGGTGCGCTCGGACGGGCAGGTCCTGCACGGCCTGGACCTGATGTGCGACTTCATTCCGGTGGTGCACATCCCGAACAGCGTCCCCGACGTCGGCGAGCACTGGGGGAAGTCCACTTTGGCGACGGTGCTGCAGCTGCTGGACGAGCTGGCCGCCACCGACACCGACAGCGCGTCGGCGTCGGCGACCACCGGCACACCGATCGTGGCGCTGGCCGGGGCGCGGCTGCCCATCGACCGCTCCACCGGGCAGCCCATGCCGGTGCGGGTGGAGGCGGGCACGGTGTGGCAGCTGTCGGACTCCGGGCGCATGGACACCCTCGACACCTCGGCGCAGCTCGCCGAGCTCCGCCAGCGCATCGACCACCTGCTGGACCGGCTCGCCTCGAACACCCGCCTGACCACGGCCGGGCTCGGCACCCTCGACGTGGCCAAGGTGCCGTCCGGGTACGCCCTGCAGCTCGCGCTGGGCCCGCTGGACTCCCTGGTCAGCGCGATGCGCCTGGCCCGCAACCACAAGTACCAGCTGCTACTGCGCATGGTGCAGCGCCTCCACCAGGCCGGGCAGGTGTGGCCCGCCGGTGAGTCGCTGCCCGCACGCCTGGCGTGGGGAGCGCACACCCCCACCGACCGCACCACCGTCCTCAACGACGTCACGGCCGGATACGCGGCAAGCGTGTTCTCCCTCGACACCGCGGTACGGATGCTGCAGGAAGCGGGCTACCCGATCGACGACGTCACCAAGGAGATCGAGCGCATCCAGAAGCGAGCCTTCGACCAGGCCGCCCGCCTCGCCGACGCGACCGGCGACAACGCCGCGGTGCGCGACTACCTCGGCTTGCCTGAGGCCGACTCCGGCGTTCCGCCGGTGCCGCTCATCCCCACGTAAACCGTGTAGCAGACCGCCAGCCTTTGGCCAGCCCTGCTAACGCAACTGCCCCGCGCCAGGACAGGCCGGCGGCGAGGGCCGACCGGTCCAGTGTCGACCGCATCGACGGGCTACGGATCCTCGACGCCTGATGACGTGGGCGCGGCCCGGTCAACTCGACTGTGGGCGGGCCGTGTCCGTTCCCAGAAAGCAGCATCCAGGCATCAACACGGGCACTACTCTGCGTAACGTGATCATCGTTGACAGCAACCAGATCAGGTTCGTGTTGCCTCACAGCCCGGCCTTGAAGCTCTTCGCCGCAGTCGCGCAACGGGCCGGACACACTCTCGCCACCACGGACATAGTCCTCCGTGAGGTCGTCCGGCAGCACCGCGAAAATCTGACGTCGGCGATCAACGGCTATCGCCGAGCCCATCGCGCGCTCAATGAGCTGCTGCCGCCGGCCAAGCGCCTCCACGACACCCGGCTGATGCCAGAACATCCGGTGCAACGGGCGGTTTCCATGTCCAAGCACGTCGAGCAATTTGAGGCGGACGTCCGCGCCAACTTCCTTGTGCTGCCCACCACGCCGGAGGACGCGCTGGCCGCGCTGAATTTGGAGGCTGACCACCTAGACCCAGGCTTGAACGGAGCGGGGGCCAGGGACGCGTCGATCTGGCTCACGGCCGTCAGGGCGGCTGCCACTCGGGAGAGGGACAGCAAGGGTCGGCTTCTGCCTGTCATCTTCGTCTCTTCGGACGGCGACTTCACAGCCCCGGGCAAGAGCCGTGGCCTGGCGCCGCACCTGATGAACGATGACACGCGCAAAGGCAGGTTGCTCCTGAAGTCGACAGTCGTCGACGCCATGGACGCCTTCGGCTATCCGCAGCAGCTCGTCGAGGCAGAAGAGATCACCCAGCGCAATGACTTCCAGGAGGCGCTGACAAACGTGATCACCACCTCGGCCGACCTGCCTACGCGCCAGCAGGAGCGGATGGTCGAGGCAGAAGTCGAGGTGCGGCTGATCAGCGGCCAAAAGGGCCGTCGTTGCAGCGGTAATCACGCGACCGTCACGACCGTCACCGGCAGGTGGTCAGTCCGATTCATCTTCGAGCGGCTGCCGCGAAGCCCCGGTGGCAATTCCGCCTACCGGGGGCTCCCCGCACAGGTCGAGGGCATGGCCCTGATCGTCGATGAGCGAGATCAGGGGGCAACGATCGAGTTCGCTCCTCAGAGGGTCACCGTCGCTGGCAAGGACGTGTCTCAACTCCTGGCTTAATGCGAACACGAAGCGGCATCGTCCCCGGGGTCGGCGGACGGGCCCCGAACGTGGCAGCGCCCCCGGCAGGTCGAGAGCCGGGGGCGCAGCAGGCGGGGCGACGTCAGGCAGCGGGGCGGACTTCGCTGGGGGGGTCTTACGGGCTTCGATCTCGGTGGTGTCGTTGCCCACGGAGAGCCGGTATATCGAGTCGCGCTGGGCGTTGGGGGTCCGCTCCTCGACGTGGACGGTGAAGTGCGGGCCGCGCCAGGGGGCGACGTCCGGGGAGATGGTGCTGCCCATGTGGCGGACGACCGCCCAGTCCTTGGCGTACCGGCCCAGGGTGCCGGTCACCAGGTTGCCGTCGTAGAGGTACGCGTATTTGGGGGGGGTGATGCCGGCGGGACAGGCCGGCGCCCAGTCGTCGTGGAGGCCGCGGCTTTGTGGCGAACAGGGCCAGCCTCCGCCGCATCGTGCATGGCGAGGGCTTCCGGTCGTCGGTCACCCCAGCTTGGCGGCTGCCGCCTTGTACTTACCCGCCTGGTCGGGCGTGAGGAGATGACTGACGCGCACGACGACATTGCCGGACACGTAGTCATACTCAGTCAGAGCTGGCATTCCCTTTGTTACAGCCTGGATGTAGGCCGCTCGGGCCTGGGCATCGTCATGATTACCGAAGACCTCAATGCCTCCACCGCGCGTGACGTCATCCTTGTCGAGGCCATCCACATCGGCAGCTTTGATGCGGGAGTCAGAGAACTTGATCGCCGACGTGTACTGGTGCGGTCGTCCGAGCAGGTGGTTGCCATCGTTCGCAGCCGTGACCGTTGCGGTCAGCGCGGTAGTGGGGATGGCGCCGTGGATGAGCGCGTAGTCCGCGGTGGCATCCTTCGGCGTGCCAGCCTCGGTGGTGGATGCGGCCATGTCCGGCTTGGAACCCGCGGCCGTGCTGCCGCTGTCGTTGCTGCTGCAGGCGGTGAGCGCCAGGCCGGCTGCGGTGAGGCAGGTGGCGGCGAGTGTACGACGGTGCATAGGTGGTCCCCCCTGGTGCGCGTAGAGGGTTGATCATCGCAGGCCAGTCGGCACGAATGGTTGCCGTGGCCGAGTTGTACACGGAGTTGTCGGCGCGCCTACGCCCCCGGCAGCGCCTCCTGCTCGACCTCGACCGTGACTATGTCGCCGAACAGCTCGGCGACCCCGGCGCGGCGCTGATCGTGATGACACTGGCTTCATGAGCCCGCACCGCCACTCTCGACTATTGCTCTGCCGCGTGTAGGTCCCGGCGGATAGGGTTCGGGCGACGCGGCACCGCTCCGAGCAGAGCTGTGACCGCCCCAGCCTTAGACCGGAGAAGACCTGCGTGAGCGTCCTCAGTCAGTTCGTGTGGAGCGTCGCCGACACCCTGCGCGGCCCCTACCAGGAAGCCGAGTACGGCTCGGTGATCTTGCCGTTCACCGTGCTGCGCCGCCTGGAGTGCGTGATGGAACCGCACCGGGAGGCGATGGCCGAGATCATCAGCAAGTACCCCGGTGATCAGCAGCGCCGCACCTACCTGAAGCTCAAGACGCGCACCTCGGACAACGCGGGCCTGAACTTCTGGACCACCAGCAACTACACGCTGAAGACGGCGCTGCAGGACCCGAACAACCTCGCGGCCAATCTCATCGACTACGTCTCTGGCTTCTCGTCGAACCTGGACGTGTTCAAGTCCTTCGACTTCGAGAACGTCCTGCGCACCCTCGACGCCCGCGACCGCCTCTCGCCGGTCGTCAAGCACTTCCAGAAGATCGACCTGAGCCCTGAGACCGTCTCGAACGCGGACATGGGCGACCTGTTCGAGAACCTCATCTACCGGTTCGCCGAGTCCGCCAACGACGGCGCCGGCCAGTTCTACACACCCCGAGACGTCGTCCGCCTCCTCGTCGACCTCGTCTACGCCGAGGACACCGAGGCACTGCGCGACCGAGGCCAGGTCCGCTCCATCTACGACCCCACCGTCGGCACCGGCGGCATGCTGACCGTCGCCGACGAGCACCTCCACGACCTGAACCCGTCCGCCTCAACGGCCCTGTTCGGCCAGGAGATCAACCCGCGCACCTACGCAATCTGCAAGGCTGACCTGCTCATCAAGGGCCAGGACCCGACCAACGTCCGCCAGGGCGACACCCTCGTCGTCGACCGATTCGAGGACCACAAGTTCGACTACGTCCTATCAAACCCACCGTTCGGCACCGACTGGAAGGATGTCGCCTCCAAGGTGACCGCCGAGCACGAGCGCGGCGGGCAGGGACGCTTCGCCCCCGGACTGCCCGCCGTTGGGGACGCCGCAATGCTGTTCCTCCTCCACGTCGCGTCGAAGATGCGCGACGTGGACGACACCGGCCGCGGCGGCAAGGCTGGCATCGTCCTCAACGGCTCGCCGCTCTTCAACGGCGGCGCAGGATCCGGGCCCTCCGACATCCGTGGGCACATGCTGGAACACGATCTGGTCGAGGCGATCGTCGCCCTCCCTAACGACATGTTCTACAACACCGGAATCGCGACCTATCTGTGGATCCTCTCGAACACCAAGCCCGCCGAGCGCAAGGGCACCGTCCAGCTCATCGACGCCACCGGGCTCGGCTCCAAGCTGCGCAAGTCGATCGGCTCCAAGCGCGTCGAAATCTCTGACGACGCTCGCACCGCGATCGTGCAGGCGTTCGCCTCCCGCGAGGCATCGGACACCTCGAAGATCTTCGAGAACCGCGACTTCGCCTACTGGACAATCACCGTTGAGCGTCCCTGGCGCCTCAGGTTCCAGTGCACCGCCGAGCGGATCGCTGGCGTGGCTGACCACAAGACCCTTGGCAAGATCCCGGACCTGGTGGAGGCCCTCCGTTCCTTCGGCGAGCAGGCCTACCTCAATCGGGAGGAGTTCCTTCACGACCTCGGCAAGCACCTGCGTGAGTACCCGGTCACGCTGACCGCGGCTCAGCGCAAGGCGCTGTGGCAGACCATCGGCGAACACGATGACGACGCCGACGACTGCCGCTACACCTCCGGCCCGTACAAGGGCGAGATCGAACCCGACCCTGCGCTGCGCGTTACCGAGAACATCCCCTTCGGCTGGGGCGGTCACCCGAAGACCCACGATGCCGCCGAGGAGACCATCGACGCCTACTTCGAGGCTGAGGTCAAGCCGCACGTGCCTGACGCCTGGGTCGACAAGACCAAGACGAAGACCGGCTATGAGATCCCATTCACCCGTCACTTCTTTCGCTACACCCCACCGCGGCCGCTGGAGGAGATCGACGCCGACCTCAACCGCGTCGTCGGCGAGATCCTGCAGATGCTGCGGGAGGTGGAGGCATGAGTTCGTACGAGCTTGTCGCGAGTGGGTCTCCGTGGCTCGAAGATGTCCCATCCCACTGGCGAGTAAGTCGCTTCGGATACGAAGCGCAGGTCAACGGGGGGCAAGTGGACCCACGCGTGGAGCCATGGCACTCTATGATCTTGGTCGCACCAAACCATATTGAGAGCGGTACCGGCCGAATCGTTGGTCGTGAAACGGCCGCCGAACAAGGTGCAGACTCTGGTAAGTATTTGGCCAATGCGGGCCAGATTATCTATTCAAAGATCCGGCCAGCTCTCAGCAAGGTTACCATCGCAGTTGAAAAATGCCTGTGTAGCGCCGACATGTATGCTATGTCGTTCCGCTCGGCCGTCTTTCCCCGTTATGCGCTCTACTACATGCTCGCACGGCCGTTTCACTCGTACACAACAGTCACCTCAATGCGCGTCAAAATGCCAAAGATCAATCGCGATGAGCTTGCTGCTGCCCCATGGCTTGTTCCTCCGCTCGAAGAGCAGCGGACCATTGCCGACTTCCTGGATCATGAGACGGCGCAGATCGATGCTTTGGTCTCCAAGCAGGAGGAGTTCGTGACACTGCTCCGCGAGCGTCGAAGCGTTGTGGTCTCTGAAATCCTCTCTCGGACACAGGAAGACGGGAATCCGTCTGACCAGCTTCACCGTCGAACGCGCATGGGGAACGGGTCAACCCCACGGAGCGGTGAGGACCGCTATTGGCTTGGCGGCGAGATCCCGTGGGTCAACTCATCTGTGGTGAACCTGCCAGAGGTCCGCGAGCCTTCGCGGCGCGTAACCGAAGCTGCTGTCTTTGAGTGTCATCTGCCAATTGTGCGGCCTGGATCCATTCTGGTTGCGCTCACCGGGCAAGGTAAGACTCGAGGTGCCGCGACCATCCTCCGGATCGAGTCCACCATCAACCAGCATCTTGCGTACATCGAGCCTGACGAACGCTACTGGGTACCCGAGTACCTCTTGTGGAGCCTACGCTCAAACTACGATTACCTGCGTCGCATCAGTAGTGAGAATGGCGCTACAAAAGGCGGATTGACCGTGGCCGACCTGCGGGCCTTGCGGCTAGCCATGCCGCCAATCCAGGAGCAGCACCAATTGCTGGCTGAGGTAGCGGCCGCTACAGAGCGGGTCGACGCTCTCGTCGCCAAGGCACAGGAGCACATTGCCTTCGCCAAGGAGCGTCGTGCCGCGCTCATCACGGCCGTAGTAACCGGACAACTCGACGTACGCACCGCCCGGAAGGCAGGCTGACGCATGGCGACTGCAGATCTGACTCGCGAGGAGGCGTTCGAGACTGAAATCGCCGAATACCTCGCCGTCCACGGCTGGGCGTACAGCGAGTCGGATAAGGGGTACGAGGCGAAGCGTGCCCTGTGGCCCGAGGACGTGCACTGGTGGCTGAGCACCACTCAGCCCGAGGAGTACGAGAAGGTCGTCAAAGTCGGTACCCCGACGGAGCAAGCCGACAAGGACGCACTGCTTGATGCACTCGTGGCGCGCCTGGATACCCCGATGGGTTCGGGCGGCGGCACGCTGAACGTGCTGCGGCGGCGGTTCTCGCATACCCGCGGCGCGACAGCGCACTTCCGGATGTGCCAGTTCGCACCGGCGACGACCCTGAATCCGACGGTGACGAAGGCGTACGAATCGGTACGACTGCGAGTGGCGCGGCAGGTGCACTTCTCGTCGGCCCGCGGTGACAACCGGTCGATCGACCTGGTGTTCTTCGTGAATGGGCTGCCGGTCGCGACGCTGGAGCTCAAGTCGTTCTTCAAGCAGGAGTGGCGTACCGCGGTCAAGCAGTACAAGCAGGACCGCCAACCGAAAGGCCAGCCGCTCCTCGGCTTCGGTACTCGCGCCCTGGTCCACTTTGCCGTCGACGACGACGAGGTGTGGATGACCACGAAGCTGGCCGGCGACAAGACCCACTTCCTGCCGTTCAACCGGGGCCACGCCGATGGCGCGAAAGGCAACCCCTCGAACCCGAACGGTGCGGCCACCTCCTATCTGTGGGAGGAGGTCCTCGAGCGGCACAACTGGCTCCATATCCTCGGCGCGCTGATGTTCCTGCGCAAAGACGAGGACGAGGACCCGGCCACCGGGAAGATCAAGCGGACGACGACGCTGCTGTTTCCTCGCTACCACCAGTGGCGGGCGGTACGGCGGATCGTCGACGAGGTCCGCGTTGGCGGGCCGGGGCGGCGGTATCTGATCGAGCACTCGGCCGGCTCGGGCAAGACCAACACGATCGCCTGGGCCGCGCATCGCCTCGCCCGGCTGCACGATGGGGACAATCGCAAGGTCTTCGACAAGGTCCTGATTGTCTCCGATCGCAAGGTCCTCGACCGGCAGCTCCAGGACGCCGTCAGTCAGGTCGACGACTCCGGCGACTCGGTGGCCGTCATCGATTCCGCCGCCGTGCGGCGCGCCGGCGGCTCGAAGTCCCGGGCCCTCCTCGACGCGCTGACCGGGCCCGCTCTGGTCGTCGTGGTCACGATCCAGACGTTCCCTTACGTCAAGGGCCTGATCGATACGACGCTCGGCGACAAGGTGTTCGCCGTCATCGTCGATGAGGCCCACACCTCCCAATCCGGCAAGACAGCCAACGCCCTGAAGAAGGTCCTCACCGAGGGTGGGCAGATCGCCGAGGACGAGGCGGTCGACACCCAGGACGTCGTCAACGAGCTCCTCTCCGCCGACGACGAGCACGTCCAGCGGGAGCAGCGGATCTCAGCCGAGACGGCGGCCCGAGCCTCGTCACCGAACGTGTCGTTCCTCGCGTTCACCGCCACACCGAAGCACAAAACGAAGACCCTGTTCGGGCGCCCCGGCGACGATGGCAAGCCCGAGTCGTTCGACGTATACACGATGCGGCAGGCCATCGAGGAGGGGTTCATCCTCGACGTCCTGCGCGGTTACCAGACCTATAACACCGCCTTCGAGATCGAGGAGCGCGGCGCCGATGGCGTCGTCACCACGATCAGCAGCGATGAAGAGGGTCAACTGGTCGACCCGAAGGCCGCGACGAAGAAGATCATGCGGTTCAAGAACCTGCACCCGTCCAACATCGGGCAGAAGGTCGAGATTATCGTCGAGCACTTCCGGGCCAACGTCGCGCGCCTCCTCGACGGCCAGGCCAAGGCCATGGTCGTCACCTCCTCTCGTCAAGCAGCCGTCCGCTACAAGATCGAGACGGACAAGTACATCCGCGCCAAGGGCTACAAGCTCAAGACGATCGTTGCGTTCTCCGGTGACATCACCGACGAGGACTACGGCTTGGAGAACGCTACCGAAGCGTCCTTGAACCCGGGTCTCGGATCCGATCTCGCTCGGGAGTTCCGGCGCCCCGACTACCGGCTGATGCTGGTGGCGGAGAAGTTCCAGACCGGCTTTGACCAGCCGCTGTTGTGCGCGATGTACGTCGACAAGCAACTTCCCGACGTCCACGCCGTCCAGACGCTCTCCCGCCTCAACCGGACCTACCGCGCCCCGACTGGTGAGGCGAAGGACCAGACGTTCGTCCTCGACTTCGTCAACGACCCCGTAGACATTCAAAATGCATTCCTGCAGTACTACACCGAGGCCCACGTCGAGACTGCCGCCGACCCCAACCTCGTCCACCAGCTCGCCACGAAGCTCGCACAGCCCGGCATCTACACCCACTCCGACGTCGAACGCTACGCCGAGGCGTGGTGGGGCCAGCAGCGGCACTCGGCGCTGGCGGCGGCAATCGCGCCGGCCCGCGACGAGTTCGCCAACCGATGGGCCGACGCAACCGAGAGCGACGACAGCGAGGCCCTGAACGAGCTGCGGACCTTCCGCAAGGACTGTGGCTCCTACGTCCGCCTCTACGACTTCATGTCTCAGGTCGTCGACTACGCGACCACCGACCTGGAGAAACTCGCCGAGTTCCTGCGCCAGCTGGTGCGCCTGCTCGCGATTGACGATCCCCGCGCCGACGTGGACCTTTCCGGGATAGTCCTCAAGCGGGTGCGGCACATTGACCAGGGCAAGGCGGCCATAGCCCTGTCAGGCGACCAGGAGACGCCAGGGCTGCGGGGCGTCACTGGCATCGGTACCGCCGTGGCCCGTGATCCACAGCAGGTGTTGCTGTCGGAGGTAATCGCCAAGATCAACAGCCTGTTCGGCGGCGAGTTCGCGGACCCGCAGATCGGCGGCTTCGTTACTGCCGCAGCCGGGATGGCCGAGGAGGACCCGCTGATCGCCGAGCAGATCGACAACAACGCCCAGGACCAGTTCCTCATCTCCCCCAACCTGCGCGAGGCCCTTACCGACGCGGCCGTGCTTAACGAGGGGGCCTTCGGGAAGCTGACGGGCGCGCTGACCGGCGAGAGTGAGCGAGCCGAAGAGCTCATCCAGCTGATCGGAGCCTATCTGTACCAGTCCCGGCGCGCGCGCACGGAACCGGAGGCTGGGGCGGAAGATCCAAAAGAATAATTCCTTGAGGGGGAGGCGTCTTCCGAGGGACGCCTCGGCACCTCCCTGCGAGTGCCGCCGCCATTGGCCCGGCTGACCCGCATCCTCCCACTCCGTGGCACGGCAGCGCGTTCGCTGTCCTCCATTCCCCTGTCTGCCGACCCGGGCGTCTGCTCCCTGCCCCCGGCCTGCCAGTTCGCGGGCAGCAGCGAGCCCCCAGGTGGCTACACTGATCGTTGGCGCGGGGGCGCTGCTGCTGGAGGACTGGATCCCGCATGGACAGGCTACTGCCCGCCCCCCGTACGCCCGTCGGCTACCGGCGTGACGGCCGCCCCATCTCCCCGATCCTGGGCGCAGACCCGACCGACCCGTCCAACCAGCTTCTGCCGCCGGGCCCGAACACCGATCCGGCCGCGCCGCCAGCGCAACTGCCGGACCAGGAGACCTTGAACCGGCTGCTGGCCCGCGAGAAGCAGCAGGGCGAACGCGCCGCGGTCCGCAAGCTCGTCGAGCAGCTGGGCTTCACCAAGACCGACGACCTGACGGCGTTCGTGCAGGCCCAGCGTGACGCGCAGGCCGCGCAACTGTCCGAGGTCGAGCGCCGCGAGCAGGCCGCCGCCGCGGCGACGACCGCCGCAGAGCAGCGTGAGGCGCGGGCCATCCTCCGTGAACGCGCCGCGGTACGCCGGGCCGCCCTGGTGGCGCTCGGTGCGACCGGCGACGACCTGAAGGACGCCGAACTGCTCTTGGTCGTCGAGGAGGACGCCGACGAGGACGCGGTCGCCGAGGCCGCTGCAGCCCTGCAGCAGCGCAGGCCCGAGCTGTTCACCGCCGCCACCACGGACCCGGCTCCGCCTGCCGCGCCAGGTGGCTCCCCTGCGGGCGGCCCGCCGCCGCGCGGCGCCAACGTGCCCAAGCCCGGCCACCAGGGCGAGGAGATGGCCCGCCGGCGCGGCTACGTCACCACCTGAACTTCCCACCGGCGGGTCAAGGCCGGACCTTCGGGGACCACGCCCCACCCCTCCCGTGGACGACGCCACCAGCAGGTGAGCGGACGAACTGCCCACTCGTCTGATCGTCCACGGGAGGACTCATGACCGTTCAGCCGGTCACCACCACCCAGAACCTGACAGCCGACCGGTCCTGGCTTGCCAGCCTTCACGGGACCCGCGACGTCGACTCGATCACCCTCGACCTGTCCTCGTTCGTGTCCGGCACCCACTACGTGCCGTCGACCGACCCGAACGTCCCCTACAGCCGGTTCCTGTCCGGCATCCCCGTCGGCAAGATCACCGCCAGCGGCCTGTACGGGCTGTACGCCACCGGTGCCGCCGACGGCCGGCAGAATCTGGCCGGGTTCGTCTTCGCCGAGGTTCTGTTCGCGCCCGGCCAGACGAAGGTCGGGGCCGCGCTGCTGTGGCACGGCGCGGTGAAGACCTCCAAGCTGCCGGTCGTCGTCGCGCCGGTCGTGCCGTCCGCCATCTGCCAGATCCGCTTCGCGTAAGGAAGGAGGCCCGCAACCATGACCATCCAGGACCTGATCAAGGGCGTCACCGTCAAGGACCTCACCACGTTCGCCCGTGCCATCCCCACCCCGGCGGACTTCCTGCTCACGCAGACGATCTTCCCCAAGGTGAAGGTCGCCGACGTGATGTGGCGGATCAAGAACCAGGGCCGCTACGTCAACGCGGCGAAGTACCGCAGCTACGACTCGTCCGTGCCGTTCGCGGACCGCCAGGCGTGGACGACCAGCACGCAGGGCATGCTGCCCGCCCTGGGGCAGAAGCTGCTCGTCGGCGAGATGGAGATCCTGCTGCAGGAGGCCTCCCGCGGGGCCGACCAGGACCGCCTGATCGAGCTGCTGTACGACGACGTCGAGCGGCACGTCGAGGCCGTTAACTCCCGCCTGGAGCTCGCGGCCGGTGACGTCCTCACCGACGGCAAGTTCTCCCTCGCAGCGGAGAACGGGCTGACCATGGACCTCGACTACCAGGTGCCGGCGGCGAACATGCCGACCGCGCCGGTCCTGTGGTCCGACCCGACCTCGGACCCGATCAAGGACGAGCTAGGGTGGCTGGACTACCTCGACTCCATCAGCGCACCGTTCCCCGAGCTGGTCCTCACCAGCCGCCGCGCCACCTCGTACCTGGGCAAGAACAACGCCTACCGGGCCGCATACTACGGGTCGGTGAACCCGTCGAACACGCCGACGGCGACGCTGACCCCGCAGCAGGTCAACGTGGTGCGCGGCAACTACAACCTGCCGCCGATCGAGCTGTACAAGGGGCAGGTGCGGGTCGACGGCGCCAACGTGCGGCCGCTACCCGACGACCGGTGGGTGATGGTGCCGCCGAACCGCACCCAGTGGGGCCAGACCATGTACGGCACCACGGCGGAGTCCCTGGTGCTGTCCCGCGGCTCCAACCCGGAGATCACTCGCCAGGACGCGCCTGGCCTGATCATCACCAAGGGCACGCAGGACGACCCGCCGCAGGTGTGGACCAAGGGCGCCGCCGTCGCCATGCCCGTGCTGTTCACGCCGGACTGCCACATCGTGGCGAAGGTGCTGTGATGCGGCGCCTGGCCGCGGCGGTGCACGTGGAGCACCCCGAGACGCACGAACTGCTGATCCTCCTGCCCGGCGAGGACATCGACCCGGTGGTGGCCGAGGTCATCACCAACCCGGACGCCTGGGTGGACTTCGAGGCGCCCACGATCGACGACCCGGCGCTGATCGGCGATGAGCCAGCCGCGCCGACGTTCAACGACCCCGACGCGACCACGAAGCGCGACCCGGCACCCCAGCCCGAGCCGCAGCCCGAGGCCGAGCCGGAGCCCACGGCCGAAGCCGTGGCCGAGCCGGAACCGGCGCCCGAGGCGAAGCCCCGGACCCGGACGCGCAAGCCGGTCGAGGAGAAGTAGCCCAGCCAGGCCCGGCCCGGCACCCGCTGCGGGGTGCCGGGCCGTGTCTCTACCCGGAAGGACCCGCCCGTGGACCCCGCAGTCCTGGCCTGGCTCCTGGCGCAGCTCGGCCCCGCCACCGACCAGAGCGACCTGCAGACCCGCTACACCCGCCTGGGCAGCGCCCGGGCTGTCGCCCTGGAAGTGCTGTCCGAGAGGCGTGCGAAGCTGCTGGCCGAGCCGCTGCAGCTCACCGTCAACGGTGTCGCCACCCTCGACCAGTCCAACAACCTCACCGGCCTGGAGCGGCAGATCGAAGCCGTGCAGGACGCGGCCGCCCCTGACGACCCGGCCAGCGGGGACACCCTGGTCATTGCCCCGCTGCAGCCCGCCCGCCGCCGGTACGTCGACCCCTGGTGCCGGTAGTGGCCTACGAGTTTCCGCCGCTGACGCCCGGCGACGCCGAAACCGTGGCGGCCAGGGTCGCCACGGTGCTGGAGGACGCCTGGCAGCGCCTGGCCGACGAGCAGGCCGCCGTCATCGCGGCGATCGGCGACAACGCCCGCTCCCGGGAGGTCGCCACCCGTCTCGCCCAGTTCCAGGCCGCCATCACCGACTTCCAGCAGCGCGTGGACAGCGAAGCGCGGGCGTTCGTGTCCGTGCAGCTGCCGCACCTGTACGAGGAGGGGGCGCGGGCCGCGGCGCGAGCAGTCGGCGGGCACTTCTCGTGGACGCTCATCCACCGCGAGGCCCTGCACTCGCTGGCCTCCGACTCCTACGCCGACTTCCTGCGCCGCTCACAGGAGGAGCAGCGCATGGCCGGCGCGTTCTACCGGGCTGTACGGGACGCCGCACGCCGCGAGGTGCCGCTGCTGGCCGCCGGCCACACCACGGCCCTGCAGGCCGCGAAGGCTCTGGCTGACCGCCTGGCCGCCGAGCATCAGCTGACGACGGTGATCTACCGCAACGGTGCGCGGATGCCGGTGCATGCGTGGGCGGAGGCTGCGACGCTCGCCAAGAGCGCGGTGGCCTACAACGCGGGCACCCTCAACCGGGCGCGGGAGGCCGGCGTGCAGTGGATGGAGGTCTTCGACGGCGCCAGGTGCGGCTGGACCAGCCACAAGGACCCCGACAAGGCCACAGGCACGCTCCGCACGATCGAGGACGCTGCGGCGTGGCCCATCTCCCACCCGAGGTGCACCAGGGCATTCGGGCCCCGCCCAGACCATGCGCCCGGCGCTAATCCGGCCTGCGAGCCGTCGAACAGTTGAGAGACGCCAGCGCCCCGCTCACCTTCGGCCACGGGGCGCTTCCGTGCGTTCGGGCGCCTGGTGCGTGGCGCTCGGGGGTGATACCGGAGCCGGCCAAGCCAGCCCAAAACAACGCAGCTGCAGCAGGCACGACGGCCCAGGTTCTCGACCGGTCGCGCGGCTGGTCCCTACAGCCTGCACTCACCGCACTCCAGGGCCGCCGGCCGTGCCAGGCGAACAGGTCGGGGTCGAGGACGCTGGCGCAGTCGGGGTCGAGGCCAGCGCGCAGCAGGGACTCCAGCAAATCGGCCATGCGGTACGCCGTAGCGAGGGTCTCGTCGTCTGCGCGGATCGCCGGCCGCCGGTGGTCCCCGGTGGCATACAACTAACACCCACCGGTTCCGGATGCGCGCCCCGTCGCTCGCGTGGACCTGATGGAACCTGCTGCCGTACTCCTCGGTCGCGGAGTAGAGGTGGACAGGCAGCGTGACCAAGCCAAAGGACACGTAGCTGGTCCAGATCGCGCGCATACCAGCAGCGTAGGAAGCCGGGGCGGTTCGGCGAGCGGTGAGTTACTCCGGCGTAGTGGTTTCCCAGGCCTGCCCGGGGCAAGACGCCCTACTGGAGCCATCGCCCACTCCGTCGCGGGGCTGGTGGCGGTGGCACCCCGCCCGTCGCGGAGCTGCGTCGAGGAGGTGCTCGGAAATGGTGCTTTTCCTGCTGCTTATCATCGCGGCGATCATCCTCGGGTTGATCGGCGCGGTTGCCCATGGTCTGTTCTATCTTTTGATCATCGGCATCGTGGTCCTCGTGCTCGACTTCGTCTACATCGTCGCGAGAGGGCGTCACAGGCGTCAAAGTCTGCTCCGCTAAGGCACCACCGCCCCCAACGGTTCAGCCGCTTTTTTCTGAGCCTGCTGAAACTCCCTCCGCCCTCGTCGAGCAGCCTGGCCGCCGCGAGTGTGCTGCGGACCTCGGCGGTCCGGAACTCGATCCACTCGCGAAGCAGCGCCACCCCACCGTCTGGGCCCTGCAGCACAACCTCGGCCCTGTGCGGGTTCGCCGGCGGGATGAAGTCTTCTGCAGAGTCGTGGCTCCACGCACCGTGCAGTCCCACACCTCAGGTCCACCGCCACGCCAGTCGAAAAGGTCGGCGTCGAGGCCGGCGCGGAGGAACTCCAGCAGGTCGGCCATCCGGTCCGCGGTGCCCAGGAGCTCGTTGTCGACGCGGACACCCGGCCGCCGGGTCTCCCCCGGTGCATCACAAATATGCGGTGTTCCATCCGGCCAGGATGCCCCTGGGGCGGTTGAGGCGCAGGGTGGAAGTGCGGCCTCGTCAAGCGGAACGAGATTCAGCCCTTCACGAGCGGGGCCGCCCAGGAACGCGGTCCCGTCGACCTCACCGCCCGAGCCCCGGCGGGGCCGCTCACGGACGCGGCCCCCGCCTGCCTTCCCTTGGCTCTGGTCAGGCGGGGGCCGCTCAGGCGCCCGTCTGGCCGTGCGGGGCAGAGCTGCGGCCGGGCGGGCCCGAGGACGCGGTCCCGTCGAACCTGCTGCACACAGACGGCGGTGCCGCTCCCCAAAGAGGCGGGCGCCCCCTGGCGGTCTTTTGCGCGCCATACCAGCCGGCCGTAACCCGTGTCCGGTGCCACCGCTGATGTCATGCTGGTGCTGCCTTCCTCGCCGAAGGTAGGCACCGGCCGGGTGGCGCAGACAGGACATTGAAGGGGCTTCTGACCAAGCTCCTATCAGGTCATGTTCCGCCCGGCCGGAGCCATGAGAACAGGTCCCGGCGGCCGGACAGAACAGCGCGAGGACAACCCAGCAGGGCGTCAGTCAGTGCCCGAGCCACAGCCACCAGGACCTGAGTATCAGCATCAATGTCAGTGCCCGGGGTTAGCATCCGCGCCATGGATGTTCCCGAATCACTCGCTGAGCTGCGGCGGCAGTACGACACAGCCCGGAAGGCACTCGACGCTCACCACCGGGCGACGAAGACCGCAGTCCTTGAGTGGTCAGAACAGCAGCGAGCCGAGAGCGTCGCGCTGCAGGCCAAATGGCAGGAGGTCGCGGCCGAGTTCCGGGCCGCGATCGAGGAGTCCGGCCTTGAAGCGAAGCATGGCTCGTTCGAGCTGGGAAGGGCCATCCGGAAGGCGGCGTACGGTGACGATTACGCTGGCGAGTAGCCAGCCGCTGCCTTTGCAGCGTGAGCGGCCCCGCCGTGGCGCCGGCGGAGCCGCGTATACGCCCGCCTGGTACTCACCGCGAAACCAGACGGGCTGCTTAGGGGCCGGCGGGGTCAAAAGGCTCCAGCCGACCCCGGAGCAGCCGTGAGGGACTGGTGGAAAGGTGTGGCCCCGCACATCCGTGGTGGTGAAGCGGTGGCCTTGGCCGCAGGTGCATTCGTAGATACCGCTGGCGGGGACGTTCTCGCCGGGGCGATACATGCGGGTCTGTGACCTCCTCGCCAGCCCTGGCCTGAAGGGCAGGCCCTTGGCCTACAAGGACGCTGATCACCGAGAGGGGGAGCCTCTCAGAGAGCCTCCTGCGAAGCGGGCGGCTCCGGCAGGTCGCCTTACCTCGCACAGATAGCCGAAACCCCCGCCGCGGGAAACTCTCACACCGCTAGAGGGGCGGTGATGCGCATGCGGCAGCGGTCGTCACGGCCCGCGGCGTCGACCTCCCGGACCAGACCTCGCGCTGTCCGAGTAAGAGCGTCCCCCCCGCCCTGCCGTGGCTGATGCTCCCCTGCCAGTTCGGCTGCACCCCCTGGCAGATCGCGTCCCCGTGGGCACGCTCAAGCGCGCAGGCGGGGGAGGACTTCTGCACGGTAGAAGTCGAAGAACTGCTCTTGGTCAGGGCCGATCTGGTTCACGTAGACCTCGTCGAATCCAGCCTGGGAGTATGAGCTGACGGCTTCGAAGTGGTCGTCGGCGTCGTTGCCGCAGACGATGGTGTCGGCGATCATTTCCTCGGTGATGAGGGTGGCGGCCTGTTCGAAGTGCTCGGGGGTAGGGAGGATCTGGGCGAGCTCGCCCGGTAGCTGCTCGTTGGGCCACAGCCGGTGCACGGTTTTCACCGCGCGCGCCCGGTCGGTGTCCCAGCAAACCTTCAGTCCGCCGATGACCGGCTTGCTGCCACCTCCGGCTCGCCGAAACTGTTCCACCAGCGTCGTGTCGGGTTTCATGGTGACGAAGCCGTCTCCGATGCGGCCGGCCAGCGCCGCCGCCTCGGGACCGAAGCCGGAGATGTACAGCGGTGCTGGTTGCGTGGGAACGGTGTAGAGCCGGGCATTCTGCACGGTGTAGTGGGTGCCGTGGTGGGTGACCCGCTCCCCCGTGGAGAGTTTCCTGATGACCTGGACGGCCTCTTCGAGCATCTGCAGGCGCTCCGCGGCCTCAGGCCAGGCGTCTCCGAGAATGTGCTCGTTGAGTGCCTCACCGCTTCCCAGCCCGAAGCGGAATCGGCCATTGGTGAGCACGGCCGCTGTTGCGGCGGCCTGGGCGTTGATCGCCGGGTGCATACGGACCGTGGGGCAGGTGACCAAGGTGGTGACTGGCAGCGATGTCACCTGGGACAGTGCTCCGATCATGGACCATACAAACGGGCTTTCGCCCTGCTCGTCGTTCCATGGGTGGAAGTGGTCGGAGATGGCCAGTGCCTCGAACCCGGCCTGCTCGGCCATGCGCGCCTGTTCGATCAGTTCGGCGGGTGCGAACTCTTCCGAGGACAGGAAGTATCCGTAGACGGTCATGGAGTTCCTTCCAACAAGTTGGTGATCAGACGGAGAGCGGGCCGCCTGGACCTTCGTCGATGCCTCGCGACAGATCTGCGGGAACCATCGGCCCACCGGGTTCGGCATCCATCTGCGTCACGTTCCCGGTCCTCTCCGATTTCCTCACAGCGCGTCTCTTCGCGCGCAGCGCAAGCTGCCATCAGAGTGGAGCGGCCCTGGGCGCGGAGCAGGCACTTCGCCCAGTGCGCTGGCACGCGCGACGTCCTCGTGCGAGCCGTTGGCGCCTCCCTGCCGTCGGATTCGTCCGAAGCAACGGCCACCCCTCAAGACCTCCGCTTTCGGAAGGCGCGTTGCGGAAGCCGTCGTCAGCGGGTTTGGTCCTCGCCGGAGCGTAGCTGCCGCAGTCTGGAGGTGAGCAGCTGGATTACCAGAGTCCGGCCCCGGTGCCCGCTCCCGTACCGCAATACCGCTGTCGCTACGTCCTTGCCTAGCTCGCCGCCGTGTCCCTCCACTGCGATTCGCGGCAGGTGCCGCACACCGCCGTACGGCAACGAGGCTGAAGCTCGCAGGTGCCCGGTGTGCTCCGCAGCTCGCCACCTTGGCGATCTACTGCAAATCAGGCCCGCGTGCAGAGGTCGCCGCCGGGCGCTACCTCGACCTGGGGCAGTCGGGGGACCTCACGGCCTTGCTCAAGCCACTGCCGCACCACGGCGTTGTAGATGGGGGAGGAAGCCGACAGCCAGTACGCCCCGGCAAGTTCAGCAAAGCTTGTGATGGGTGGCGTCGACGTACCGGCGGTGTCTTCCATGCCCGCCCAACGATCGGTACATGTGCACGGTCGTGGTGAACGGCGTCATCGCGTATTGACGTGGGCATCCACGCGGTCGGACCTGCACCTCAAAAGTCAGATGCGGGTCGTCCAGCGAGACGGTGACCGAGTGGACACCGGCGCGCCGCAGAAGATCATCATGGCTATCCTGACGCGATCCGCGTCGTGGGCAGATAGGTCAGTGCGCGGAGATGTGTACCAACCCACATTTTGGAGTTGCGGTTCCGCCCGCTCCCACCCGGGTGGGGCCGCTTGGGATGGCTCGGCGGCCCTCATCTCCTGCGGCGGTGCGCGGTGGGGGCCGTCGCTTCAAAGTTCCGACATGACCCGCGCCGCGGCTTTGTCGCTAGCGTGTCCTTCGAGGGCGGCCCACTCTGCGACATCGAAGGGCCACCGCTTGTCGGCATAGGCGATGACGACGTGACGGCCGTCCTGGCGGACGGAGTGTTGGGCGTCGCCGGGCCCGTCGCCAGCGGCCACGACGGCCGCAGCCGAGGAGGCGTTGCGGCACTTCAGGCGAGTCTTCGGCATGGTCAGCGTCCCTGCTTCGCAAGTCGGCGTGTCGGAAGGTGCCATTCCGGGAGCCTAGCCGCTGCGGCAGCCCACCTCTTCGCGTATCACGCATTCGGCGCAAAATTGCTGTCACCGGCCCGGAGCATCAGTGAGAGCGCCTTGCTGCCCTGGATTGCACGCTGTCGGTATGCACGCGATTTGGACCGGGTATATCTCGTTCGGCCTGGTCACCCTGCCCATCCACCTCTACTCGGCGGCTGAGGAGCACGGCACGGGTTTCCATCAGGTTCATGCGCGCGACGGTTCCAGGGTCAGGCACCGCCGGGTTTGTGAGAGCGAAGACGTCGAGGTACCGCAGTCGGAGATCGCGCGCGGCCTGGAGCGGCCTGACGGCCGCACCGTCGTGCTCCTTGATGAGGATCTGGCCGGGCTTCCCCTCCCGACGAAGCGGACGGTCGAGGTCCTGGGTTTCATCGACGAGGGCGATGTCGACCCGGTGCTCTACTCCCGCCCGTATTGGGTCGGCGCAGCTGGCGAGCAGGGGCAGCGGCCGTATGCGCTGCTGGTGGAGGCCCTGGCGCGACACGGGAGGGTCGCCGTCGCGAAAGTCACCTTGCGCACCCGTGAACGGCTGGCGGTGCTCAGGCCACGGCACGGGATGCTCGTGCTCCACACCCTGCTGTGGCCCGAGGAGATTCGTGAGCCGGATGACCTGTCCTCGTCGGCACCGGTGACGGACCGAGAGCTGGAGCTTGCGGAGCTGCTGATGGACCTGCTTGCCGGGGTAGAGATCGCCGACCTGCACGACGAGTACGCGGCCGCACTGGAGCAGCTCGTGGTCGCGAAGATGACGGGCGGCGAAGTCGAAGTGCCGGAAGAGCCGGTGCTGGCAGTGGATCTGATGGCGGCACTGGAAGCCAGCATCCGGGAGGCCGAAAACCGCTGATTGCCCCGCTAGACGAGTAGTTCCGAAGTTCGGCTGCCGGGAAAGGGTGAGGGTGTCCAAGATCCGTTTGTGACGACAGACCTGAACACCCTCTTGACCGCACTGTACGTGAAGATCGACGACGGGATCGGAGGAACTCGATGTACGGGCCGACCGCCCCGGCTGAGCGACTCCGAGCTCGTCTGCCTCGCGGTCGCCCAGGCCCTGCTGGGCTTCCACTCCGAAGCCCGCTGGCTGCGGTTCGCTCGCGCCCAGCTGACCTGCATGTTCCCCTACCTGCCACAGCGG
The DNA here is from genome assembly GCF_040638135.1 of Streptomyces sp. NPDC026673. Lineage (NCBI taxonomy): Bacteria > Bacillati > Actinomycetota > Actinomycetes > Kitasatosporales > Streptomycetaceae > Streptomyces > Streptomyces sp. NPDC026673. Next base: position 92,947 of record NZ_JBEZXR010000025.1, read on the forward strand.
CCCGGCTACAACAAGCGCCTGCGCTCGGCATTACCGCTGGTCAAGCGAGTCATTCGGGAACTCGCCACCGACACCGCATTCTGGTTCGACAACGTGTGGATCACCGATTCCACCCCCGTGGAATGCGGCCGCTCCCGGCCCACGGTCCAACGCTCCGATCTGGCCGGCTGGGCCGCCTACGGATTCTGCCGCTCGCACAGCCGCTGGTACTGGGGACTGCGACTGTTCCTGATCTGCACCCCGGCCGGAATGCCCATCACCTGGGCCCTGGCCAGCCCGAAAATCGACGAACGCGAGGTCCTGGCCGCGATGCTCGACCGCGAGCCGCATCTGGCCACCGACCGACCGGGCCTGCTGCTGATCGCGGACAAAGGCTTCGCGTCCAAGGAGTTCGAAGCCGAACTGGCAACGCGCGGCGTCACACTCCTGAGGCCATCGTTCAAACGGGAGAAGACCCGACCGGGCGAACCGCTGCTGAAGTCGGTCCGCCAGCTCATCGAGTCGGTCAACGACACCCTCAAGGGGCAGCTCGGCCTGGAACAGCACGGCGGCCGCACCTTCGAGGGCGTGGCGGTCCGCGTCGCCCAACGAATCCTGGCGATGGCAGCAGCCATCTGGCACAACCACCACATCAACGCACCCACCACCAGGTCACTGATCGCCTTCGACCACTGACCACATCGGAACTACTCGTCTAGGGAAGAAAACTGCTGCCTGGGGCTCCGCGTTCGGTGGAGTGCGTGGAGGCACCGCCCGGCACTCACCGCGTAACCGGGCGGGCCTGCTGGGGGGTCTACGGGCTGCTCTCCGCATGAGGTTCCAGAGGACCCCGTAGCACTCCTGGGGGACCGGGGTACGCCGGGCGGGGCCTCACTGCCTGCTTGCGGTTACCCGAATATCACTATGACGCCGTTGCCGTATCCGGGGCCGTATCCATAGCCATAACCAGGTCCGTACCCGAATCCGGGTCCGTATCCATAGCCGCCGTATCCGTATCCGCCGTAGCCGCAGCCGTAACCCCAGCAGCCGCCGTGATCGACGACGGACTGGGTGGCGGTCTGCTGTGGCGCGGCGGCGGCCGTGCCGACCCCGACGAACGTAAGAATAGGTGCCGCGAGGGCGGCGGCTGCGACCCGGCGGGCGGTGATGCTGTTGATGTGCATGGTCGTTCCTAAGGGTGGCGGTCCCGCCACGGCAGGCGGGTCAGCGTTTGACGGGGCCGCGTCTGAGGCCCGCCTGATCGCTTGCCTTGGCCCCGCACAGCCAGGCGGGCACTTTGGTTGTCTTACGGGCTCCGCTCTGCGAGGGCGGGCAACAGCAGGTTCCAGCCGACTCCGAAACACTCGCGGGGGACCGGCGGGAAGATGTGGCCTTGCACGTCCGTGCGGGTGAAGCGGTGGCCCTGGCTGCAGGTGCATTCATAGAGGCCGCTGGCGGGGACCTTCTCGCCGGGGCGATCCATGTGACCTCCCCGCCGGCCGGGGCCTAAGTGGAGCAGGTCCCGGCCTGCAAGGCGTGACCGCCGAGAGGCGGAGCCTCTCGGGGAACCGCCCGGTCGGGGGGCGAAACGGGCGGCTCCGCCAGGTCGCCTAACCTGCCCCGCGACAATGAAACCTGCGTGTCCGTGATCCCTATGTTGCGTCCAGCTCGGGCGGCGCGACGATGCGCATGCGGCAGCGGACCAGGCCGTCGGGCAGGTCGATCAGGGAGCTACTCCCCTCCTTAGCTCGGGCTTCGATCCAGGCGCGGCCTGGTCGACGGGGCCGGTGAGGGCCACGTCGACGTCATCGTCGGGGGGAAGGTCGCCTTCGACGGTGCTCATGGGATGTGAACGATCGGCCGGGGCGGGCCGGGCTGGGCTCGTGGCCACTCGAAGGCAGAGCCAAGGGAAGGCAGGCGGAGTCGCGTCCGTAAGCGCCCGCCGAAGCTCGGGGGTGAGGTCGGCGCGGCCCCGGGCGGCCCCGCCCTGAGGGCTGAATCTCGTTCCGCTTGGTCGAGGCCGCTCTTCGACGCTGCGCCTCAACCGCCCCAGAGGCATCCTGGCGACATGGAGCACCGCATAGTTGTGATGCCACTCGGGGACACAGGCGGCCGGGTGGTCCGCGCGGACGGCGAGATCCTCGGCACCGCGTACCGCATGGCTGACCTGCTGGAGTTCCTGCGCCGCGCCGGCCTCGACCCCGACTCGGTCAGCGTCCTCGACCCCGACCTCTTTGACTGGCGAGGCGGCGGCCCCGACGTGTGGCCGTGAGCCGCCGCGGTAGGCGAGCACCAGTCTCACAGTCAGTGGTAGCGGCGTTTCGCGCTGACGTTGCCGCCCACTGCTACGGCCACGCGGCGCCTGGCGGGCCAATCTTCGCCGTGCCGCGTTTCGGGGCCCGCCCTACCGGTCCCTGGTATTGGCTACCGGACTGGGCGGCGGTGACGGGCCTGCTGCGGAGCGGCAGTGACCGAGTCGGCCCCGACGAGCGGCAGGATGGGTAGTGCAGTGAGGGCGACGGCCGCGAACGGGTGGACGGGCGGGCGGTGATCGTGCTGATGCGCGTTGTCGTTCCAAAGGGCGACAGTCCCGCCGCGGCAGGCACGAGTGTTTGGCGGGACTACCTCGTGGGCCGCCTGGCCGCTGCCTCGGCCCCGCACAGCCAGGCGGGCGTTCAGAGGGCTTACGGACTCCGCTCCGCGTGGGCGGGGGCCAAAAGGTTCCAGCCGACCCCGGAGCACTCCTGGGGGACGGGCGGGAAGGTGTGGCCGTGTACGTCCGTGCTGGTGAAGCGGTGACCGTTGCCGCAGGTGCACTCGTATATGCCGCTGACCGGGACTTTCTCGCCCGGGCGATGCATACGAACTGTCTCGTCCATCAAGTCCTCCTTGCCGAGGGGGAGGCACCTTCGGGGGAGCCGTCGAGCGAGCAGGAAAGGGCTGCGGCGGGTCCGCCCGGTCGCCTTACCTGCCGGGAGTCGCCGAAACCCTCGGCGCCCGCAATCCTCAAGGTGCGTCTGACCTCGGCAGGCGCGAGATGCGCGCATACGGCACCAGGCGAGGATCTGCTGCTACGCGAGCCCGCCCGGCTGGGGCCCGGGCCTCGTGGATACGTCACACGACCAGTCGGGCGGACGTTTCGGTGGCCCCGCCTCAAATCAGGGAAGGACGTCAGCGAGGCCGCAGTTCAATGGTGCGCCTGCTCCGCGCAATCCGCGAGGCCCTCACCGCACAGCCTGCGCCGGTAAGGGCCCCTTCTTCCGGGGCGATCCTGCGGCCGTGTGGAGGCACGTCGTGCGGGATCGCATTTCCAAGGATGCGCGCTTTGGATCGCTGCCGCGCGCTGGCAAATGCGGGCAGGTCCTGCCTTTCGCACATCAGGAGCGTGGCCCTCGGCCAGGGGACGCTTGGGGGAGGACATCCCTTGGGCGTTGTGCCCAGCCTTCGCGGGCCTGCACAGGGCTGCAAGCTGATAGTCGCAAGTAAGTAACGGGCGACCCTGCCCTGCGACGACTCCCGCGCGGACAGGGCCGCGCTACCAGCATGCGACTGCTGATGGCTGACGTCACGCTTGCCTCATGAACTGCCGAGTGATCGTGTACCCACCGACGGGAAGTGGTGGACGCCGCGTGCGGTGCGACGGGAAAATTCTTGGCCTCGCATACGCTCCGCGCGAGCTGCTCACACTGGTACGCCGGGCTGGGCTTCCTCTGCGGATATCTGACTTGTACAGCGGCGAGGTTGTCGAGTGGCGCGGGGTCGGCCCGACGATGTGGTGACGCCGCTGGCTCCTGCTCTGCTCTCGCCGTTCGATACCCCGCGCAGACAAACGGATAGCTGCGAGCGGGGCGGTAACGCGGCCCCGCCCGTGTGCGCGCGACGGAGGCCAGGACGGGGCCGCGGGCTCAGGATGCGCGTCGTGCCGCGCATCGAGCACCCTGGACAGCGCGAGTCGGATGGTCGTCCGCGATCGACGACAGGGCCGGCGCGGTGAAGGTCCCTCGGAGTGGCGCTGACGTGGCCCTTCGGCGCGTCGGCCCGTGGGTAGCGCCACCGGGCATAGGCTCGCGTCGTTGTCTGTGGCAGCCTCTGCGGACACGGCCCAGGGCCCCGCTGGCGACACGGGGCCCTTCTTCGTACGCTGAGCGGTGTCGCCGCAAGGTCACCGTTGGCGAAGCGTTGTGACGGTGCGGCACTGTGCGGCACTCCACAGGCATGCGGCGGGTCGCCTCGAAGGGCCACCCGCCGCGCTTTGCCTCATCTCGGGCGTGTTCCGCCCAACCTGGGACGCTCACTCAGGCGGCCACAGTGACCTCGGCGCGCGCATGTCGATAACCGACACCCCCTCCGCCCCGCCCGAGCTGCAAAGGCGACGTGCCCCGTCGCGGCAGGCAGGTCAGCGTTCGAGGGGACCGCATCTGCGCCCGCCTGGCCGCAGCGTGGACCGGGACAACCAGGCGGGCAGCCTGAAGGGTTGGCGCGAGCAGGGGCGCCTCAGGCCGCGACCTTCTCCTGGACCTTGTCCTTGAGGTGGTGAATGTCGCTCTCCTGGAGTGTGCCGTCCGCTTGCTCGTATTGGCTGAGCGCGAGGCCAAGGCCGAAGAACGTGGGGGCCCACTCGCCGACATAGATTCCCCAGCGGTCGGCGCGCGCCAGGCCTACGCCTGGCTCTGCCGTGAGGCTCGTGGCCCAGGCGGCGATGGACAGGCCGATTGACGCCATGCCGGCCAGGTACGCGTGCTCGCTGCGTATGCCCATGCCGTGCATCTTCTGGATGATCATGACGGGCTCCTTGGACGGGAAAGCCGACTTCCCCCTGTAGCCCGGCTTGCCCTTAGTTGTCACGATAAACCCGCTCTGCGTGCCCAATTGCAGTGACGGAGCCGGACCATCACTTCGCCCATTTACTGCACCGGATGACTGCTTCGGGTAGGCCTCGCGCTGGCTACTCATCGTTCGGGCTCGCGTGACAGCGGGGGCAGGGCATGACATCGGACATGCGGAAGGCGATCTCGACCTCGCGCGCGCTGAGCCAGCCGCCGGCTGCGTCCGGGCAGTCTCCGCGATGAATAACCGAGTGGAGCCTCCCCTCTTTTGGTACGTGCTGGAGGCGGAAGCGACTGGAAGAAGGGTGCCTGCGTTCTCCTGGTGCAGGTGCGGCAGGCTCGGCCGCCTTGGTCGCCCGGATCTTGGCGTCGACAGCGTCAATCTGTAGCTGCAGGTAGAGGCGGATTACACGCAGCCGTTCCAGATCTGAAGGCAGAGTGCCCACATCAGCGAGCCTACTTGCTTGCTTTCCAGCCTGGGGCCAGTCGCCCGCGGGCCGGCTGTTTGTCCGGTGCTGTCACCTGGCGTTCCTCTAGGTGTTGGACGTTCCGTACTGCATACGCGAGTGACGGCCCGCGGTATCCCGGAGCCCAGCTATAAGGAGCTGCTGACGCTGCTCGGCGACGTCACGCCGGTGGTCCAGCCGCTTCAGCCGACTGCTGCTCTTGCCGTCGTTGCCCGGCGCCCGAGCTATGGATTTCAGGCGCGGGCTCTCGGGGCTATCGCCCTGTCCTTGCAGATCGGAGTCCGGCCCTCACTGGGCGGCAGCAGCCACGGTTCCGGGTCCCGGCCGCGGTGGCGTCCGTGTCGTACCTGGCGCCTACCGGGCGGGAAGGACCTCCCTGGACCCTCTCCCGGCGCGGGACCTGTAAGGCGCAGGCCGCGACCCTCGAGTACGGGATGCACACCATCGGCCAGGTGGCGCGCGTGCCGGTCGAAACTCTGCAGCGGATCCTCGAGGCATAGATCTTCGAGTCCCTTACCACCTGGTTAACCGGCGCCGTAGCCGCGGCACGTCTTGGTCAGCTGGTGGGGTTTCCTCCGGTAGGTCGTTTGCTGCTGCGTCGCTGGTCGTCGCTTTCCTGGCGCAGCTGCTCGGCATGCCGAGTGAGAGCGTCGACGCGCGCGGCGACCTCTGGATGCCGGGGCTGCAGGTGGTCGCGGGTGGCTTCGAGGGGTGCCATGAGCCGTGCCGCGTCGTCGTGGGCGAGGGCTGCGTCGATGTCGGCGATAGCTGAGCGGGCTCCGGGCGGGAGGTCAGTCAGCCCTGTGACGTGAGCGGCCAGCCGACGCAGGTCAGCCGCGTTGTCGCGGGCCCAGGCTGTGACCGTGCGGTCGGCGGCGCGGCGGTCCCGGGTTGCTTTCACGCGCGCCTCACCCGTGCTGCCTGCTGCTCCCGGCTGGAGACGTAGGTAGCGGCGTTCGGCGGCCTGACGACTGGCGACCCCGAGCGGACTGGCCAGGTCGGCCCAGCTCGCGCCGGCGGCTCGGGCGGTTTCGATCAGCCCCCTCTCCCAGCCGGCGAGCTGCTCGCGCACTTCCCGCAGCAGCATGAGCGAGGCGAGAGCCTGACCCGCGTCATCGTTGGGTGCCAGTCCGGTGTCGACGGAACGGGCATCGCGCAAGGCGCGGTCGATGGCACCGAGAGCAGCTGCTGCGGCTATGAGTGATACGCCGCCGTTGTCCTCGGCATCCATCGGTGCGGGGAGCTCGGAGGCCTCCATCGGAAACCGCTCCTTCCGTCATCCATTCGATGACTCAGGGTTTGTCATCACTTGGATGACATGCTACAACGGAAGCAGGTGAAGCGCATTGGCAGTCACTGCCCGAACGCTTGGAGGTGTTTCACGATGTTGATGCGCACCGACCCCTTCCGTGAGCTGGACCGGCTGACCCAGCAAATGCTGGGAACGTCCGGCACCTGGTCGAGGCCCCAGGCGATGCCGATGGACGCCTTCCGCGAGGGCGACCGTTACGTGATCGCCCTCGACATGCCCGGCGTGACCCCGGACGCGATTGACATCGACGTCGAGCGCAACATGCTCACGGTCAAGGCCGAGCGCCGCCCGGTCGCCAAGGCCGACGACGTGCAGATGGAGCTGTCCGAACGGCCGCTCGGTGTCTTCTCTCGGCAGCTCGTGCTCGCCGACACCCTGGACACCGAGCACATCGAGGCCGACTACGACGCGGGTGTCCTGACCCTGCGCATCCCGATCGCCGAGCGGGCCAAGCCCCGCAAGATCTCGATCACGTCCACCGGAGACCGCAGGCAGATCAGCGGCTGAACCCTGAGCCGGGCCAGACAGAACCCGGCATGCAGGCGGCGGAGGACGGACACCGATCCCCCCTCGGCTCCGCCCTCCGCCTCACCCAAGGGGGCATCGTGGCCATGCGTACTGAGGCGTTCCTGGCACGCGTCCAGGAACGCGGCGAATACCCCACTCCGCAGGAAGCGGACCGGGCGGCCCGCGTCGTACTGGGACTACTCGGCGCCCACGTGGTCGGCGAGGAACGCGCCGAACTCGCCGCCCGCCTGCCGGAGACCTACGCGCTCATCCTGCTCAACCCGCTCCAGGCCGTCGAGCCGCTGGACGCCGAACGGTTTGTGCGAGCAACCGCCACCTGGATCGACGGCGCGAGCGAACAGACCGCCCGGTGGGACGTCGGCGCGGTCCTCAGCGTTGCCGCCGACGAGGCAGGACCGGACCTGTTGCGACGGCTTCTGCTGCAGTTGCCGCCCGGGTACGACCTGCTGTTCGGCCACCTTGAACCGGCCTGACCATCACCACGAGGGGCGAGCACTCTCTGCTCCCACCCCACAGCTCGAGAAAGGCACTCCGATGCCCGCGCACAACCAAGCGACCCCCCACGCCGAGGCGATGACGTTCGATGCGATGGTCGAGCACGTCCGCTACGAAGGCGCCTACCCGACCTACGACCGGGCCGAGCAGGCCATTCGTGAGGTGCTGGCCGGCCTCGGCCGGCAGCTCATCGGCGACGAACGCGTTGCCCTCGCCGCCAGGCTTCCCGTCGAAGCCGCATTTGAACTCACCGCCCAGGTTCCTCGCACGGAACCGCTCACCGGCTTCGGCTTCGTCAGCGACCTGGCCAGCCGCACCGGCGGAACACCTGCTACCGCACGCTGGGACGCCGGGACCGTGTTCGCGGTGCTCGCGCGCATGGTCGGGGAGGACCTGGTCGGCAGTGTCCTTGCGCAGCTGCCCAGTGGGTACAGCCTGCTCTTCGGCCGTGCAGAGTTGGCGCCAGCTGGGTAGTCCGGGCGACCTGCTCACGTGGTTCACGCCCTGGTGCTCCCCTATCACAGCGACGGCGCGCAAATATCTCCAGTGAACAAGTGGTCGATGCAGTCGAGCGGCCTCGGCTCTAGCTAGGCGCGCAGGTGCCTGCTGACGTCGCCCACCAGGTGGATGCGGACCCGGCGTTCCGTGAAGCGCCACTGACGGTTCCGGCGCTCGAAACGGTCGTTGTAGCGCCCCGCGGCCACGGGCTGCAGCGGGAAGTCGGGTAGGGACTGGAACACCGTGACCTAGGAACGCGCAGCAGCGGTCCCTGTATCCTCGTCTACGTCGACGGCAGTGTTGGTCGTGACGTGATGGGTGCGAGGCGTGCCGTCCTCGTAGAGGATCATGTTGTCTCGGAGCATCTTCTCCACACCCGCATCCCGGCCCTGGACCGGCGCGCCGCTGCCGATGAACACGGCGTCGGCAAACAGCTCACCGACGCCGGCGAGATCTCCGGTGTCGACCAGCTCGGCGTACTTGGCGATCAGGTTGGAAATGGCAACAGCGTCTGCGGTCGCCTCTACATGTCCAAAAGTACAACAGTGTTCGTCAGACGTGCCTAGGGGCCGCGCTCCGGGAGCACCATCACATGTGTGACCGCGCGTGTGCGGCTCCTCCTTGGGACCCCATGCGCATCTCCTAGGGTCCTCACGGGCGATGTACATTGCGGCCTCTTTGGCGCTGGCGGCACCACACCAGTGCCCGCGTCCTCGGCGGAAGTCACCGCCGTCGTGCCGGGCCTATTCACGGACCGCCAGCAGGGCGCGGGAGGAACCAACCTGACGATCCACCGGCTCACCTTCGCCGTCGGGAGTCGCCATGCTCGTCGAGCGACGGTGGGCACCGGCGGGCGCCCGTGTGCGATCGCCCTGTCGCTGAGGTCACCCGCCCGTGCCCAGTCTTCCGGTTTCCCTTAGGGACCCGCGCCCGGCGCGAGTCAACTATTCGACGAGGACGCGGCGGGCCCGATGTCGCCCTTCTCCGCGAGCTCCGTCAGGAAATCGTGGCAGCGCGCGGCACGCTCGGAGTCCTCGCGCATCACGTCTTGGAAGAAGTCCGCGATCTCGGTCTCTCCGGCGTTCTTGGCGTCCCGGACGTACTGGCCGTAGTCGTGTCCTGCCTTTAGTGAGTGGTACTGGACCGATACCAGGTCGTACGCGACGTCCTTGAATCCTGTCTCACCTGTCGCCATGGTTTCCCTCCGTTTATCGTGCGAACGTCCCACGCCTGCCCATGCGAAAACGGGGCAAACGGTGCGATCTCAGAAAGGCGTTACCGAACCTCGGCCGCCCAGGTCTCACCCACTCTGGCCTGTACTGAAGTAGGGCTGCAGCGTCGGCGGAGGTTGGCTGCCGTCAAGTTTCCGACGAATTATGGGGGCCTTCGGGACACGACGACTGGGGATGGCCCTTCGAGTACGCGCATTCCTATGCAAAGCGTAGCGACGCGACCGCGCTTACGTCCCTTGAGTGCGACGGACACACTCAGCCACCATTTCGCGGAGGCTCCCGGTCCACTCGGCCAGCACCTCGCGCTGGATACGGGCTCCGGTCCCGGTTTTCAACAGCTCGGCGAGAGCGTATTGGGCGGGGATGAGATCACCGTTGTCTTCCAGGGCGTTGCGTACGTGGTCGAGCATGGCATGGACCACGGTCTCCGCCGGGGCGGGTTCCATGGTGGCGGGATGGATCAGCTGCCCGTCCAGGCCCTCTCGTGCCGCCCTCCACGCGGACAGCCGTAGCAGCGCCACATTACAGTCGGCAGGCGGCTCTCCCGCTCGCCATTCGCGGGCAGCCGTCTCGGCCAGGGCGCGCACCATCGTCGCAATGAGGGCGGAGACTGCGGGATCCAGACAGACGTCAGCGACCCTGACCTCCACGGTGGGATAGGTACGGGAGAGACGCGCGTCGAAATAGATCATGCCCTCGTCCCGGAGAGCGCCGGTGGCCACCATGGTCCTGACCAACTGGTGGTACTGCGCCGCCGAGCCGAACACCTCCACCGGACCCGAAGAGGGCCATCGCCCCCATACCCGGTTGCGGTAACTGGCGTATCCGCTGTCCCGCCCCTGCCAGAAGGGCGAATTGGCGCTCATCGCGAGCAGTACGGCGAGCCACTGCCGGATCCGGTCAAGGATCGCCACACCTTCCTCGTCAGACTCCACCGACACATGGACGTGACACCCGCACGTCAGCTGCTCGTCGGCAGTTAGCCCATACCGCTTTCGCATCCACAGGTACCGTGCCCCCGTGCTCAGGGTCGGGCTCACCGGCAGAGGTGACGTCGCCAGCGCGGCTACCGTGGCCCCTACTTTTGCGGCGTGGCGGGCGGCCTCAGCCCGCCATCGGACGATCTCGTCGGCCAGGTCCTGCATCCGCGTCTGTGGGCGAGTGGCGAACTCCACTTGCTGTCGCTGCAGTTCCGCCTCGAACACCTTGGCCGGAGTAGCGGAGTCGCGCCGAGCCGAATGAAGCACCGCGGACGACAGTGCACGCGGCTGGTCGGAATCGGCATCGAGCAACAGGAGCTCTTCCTCTACTCCCACGCTGCGCACAACCGTCACCCCACCACCAGGGAGTCGTCGTGGGGGCGGGCGCCCGGCAGGTGGAGACGGGCGGCGAGCAGGGCCGCGTCGACGTCGCTGGTGCCGGTGGCCACGCAGAGGGTGTACGCGACGTCATCGAGCCGCCGGCGAACCTCGGGGTCCTGGGCGTTGAGCAGGCTGAGGGTCTGGTAGCGGTCGACCAGGTCGTCCAGGACGGCGGGGTGGGCCATCAGCATGGCGTCTCCTCCAGCAGCTACTCGAAGGTGGTCGTTGATCCACCGTCTTCCCGGTAGGTGGCGGCGCATGCCGTTCCTCAGGGCAGCGGCGTGCCGCCCGTGGCGTTGACGACCTCCGCGGTTATGTAGCTGGCGCGCTGGGAGGCGAGGAAGACGTAGGCCGGGGCCATCTCGGCCGGCTGGGCGGGTCGGCCGAGCGGGGACTGCTTGCCGAACTCGGTGGTGTCCGGGAGGGTCGCCGGGATGAGCGGCGTCCACACCGGTCCCGGGGCCACCGCGTTGACGCGTACCCCCTTGGAGGCGACCATCTGTGCCAGTCCCTGGGTGAAGTTGACGATCGCCGCCTTCGTCATCGCGTAGTCCAGGAGATGGGGGCTGGGCTTGTAGGCCTGCACGGAGCTGGTGTTGATGATCGAGCCGCCAGCGGGGAGGTACTCCAGGGCCATCTTCGACAGCCAGAACATCGCGTACAGGTTGGTCTTGAGCACCCGGTCAAACTGCTCCGTGTCGATGGCGCCGATCCCGTCCGGCTGTGACATCTGGTACGCGGCGTTGTTGACCAGGATGTCGAGCCGTCCGAACTGCGCGAGCGCCAGGTCGACCACCTCGCGGCACTGGTCCTCCTCGCGGATGTCGCAGGACAGGGCGACGCCCTTTCGTCCGGCGTCCACGATGAGTGCGACGGTGCTGTCCGCGTCTGCCCTCTCCTCGGGCAGGTGCGTGATGAGCACGTCCGCGCCTTCGCGGGCAAACGCGAGCGCAACGGCCCGACCGATCCCGGAATCGCCACCGGTGATCACGGCAGCCTTGCCCTCCAGCAGGCCACTGCCCTCGTAGGAGGTCTCGCCGTGGTCGGGGGGCGGGTCCATCGGCCCCGTCGGATGCGGCTGGTCCTGGGCGGGGAAGTCCGGCTGGGGATGGCGGCTGACCGGGTCCTCGTTGCGGGAGGTCATGCGGGTTCCTCCGTCACTTCTCAATCAAGTCTTGAGATAGCGTCGACGGCCACGAAGAACGGCCTTGCAGGGCACTCATGACGCGCTGAACGTGGAGCCGCGCAACGACGAGCGACCCTCGCGCCACGCTTCCAGCAGATTGCTCTCCAGGCGCTGGTCCAGCAGCCCAGTGGCGCGGATCCCGAACACGACATCCGACGTGAGGCAGGGCTCGTGCGCGATCAGATCACCGACGACGTCGCGGCGCATGACCTGCTCGTGCACGGCATCAGCCTCTATGTGCTCACTGTAGAAATGCCGACACGCGGGGTGGCCCCCTCCAAGCCGGTCGATGGCCTGTACAAGCCGGCGGGCGCTTGGGGCGGTCGTGATCTCTCCTGCGGCAAAGTGCCCGACGAGCGCGCCGCGGAGGCGGCGGTGCAGACCCAGGTGGGACATCAGGTTCACCGTGGCCAACGTGACTGCCGGGACATCGTTCACATACCGCCCGTATGTCGGGTCGAGGTCAGCGTCGCGCATGAGCTCGGCGAAGAGTTGCGCGTGGATGCGCTCGCCGCGTCCCGCACCGAATTCGTCGTACTCGACGGCGACCAGCGCGGCCTTTGCCTGGCCGGTCAACCGCGGGATGACCCATGCCTGCGGATCCGCCTCCTTGAGTTGATACACCGACCGGTGAACGAAGTACTCGCGTACCTCCTCCCAGGTCCCTTCGTCGCGAAGGTGGTGCGACACGCTGTCGGCATCCGTGGGCTCTGTCAGTAGTGCGTCCAGCTCTGCATAGAGCGCCGACGAGTCGTCGGCTCCGCTGGTGTCCGCGCGCAACGCAGCTTCGAAGACGTCCTCGATAGCAGCACGAAGCCGCAGCAGCTCTGGATTCCACTCCCAGACAGGATCGACCCCCGCGAATCCGCGGTAATGCAGCTCGTAGCAGGCGTGCAGCGTGAGCTGAAGGTCTTCGCCGTACGGATCAGCCTGCTCCAGCTCCTCACCGAGATCGGGTAGCCGACCTTTCGACGGGCTGGCAGCCAGCGCGCCCAGGATCGCTGCGGAAACTGGTCCACGCGCGGCAGGAAGCGCAGGTTCTTGCCTGAGGTCGGGGGCAACGGTCATGAGGATCACGTTTCCCTCCTCATCGGGACACCGATGCTCCTGCCCGAGAGCGAGTGCCTCATGCCGAAGGAGATCAGACCCCCGGTACGCCGCAGCGGGTGAGGGCCGTGGGATGCAGCGTCTCCGGCGACGCGGAGTCATTGGTGTCCCGCACATTGGGCCGTGGCCGGTTCTGGCGTAGAGGCCGTGGGTGCTTCAGCAACTTCTCCGGCCCGGGCATGGCGACCGTGACCTTCCGTGTAGGGGGTAAGCGTCGCGCCACTGGTCGTTGCACAGAATGACGCGGGGAGGCGGTCTATGTCCTCGGCGCTGACGTGCAAAGCTCAACGAAACCAGCCTGGCCTGATGAGGGGCCCCGCGCTACTGAGCGGTCGCACTAAGTGGCCAGCGGTGGGTATTGGCCGCAGCCCAGGCGCTGGCCTGCACCGCAGGCGACGTCCTAGCCGACCGCGACGTCACCGCCCCAGCCTGGGCGGAGCATCGGCGCCGAGATGGCTGACATATGGGGGCGTGCCCGTAGCGGGATCGGGAAGCCGTCCCGGAGAGGATCGTCCGAACCGGAAGGGAGCCATGTGATGGGACACGGCGGAAATGTCATCGCAGAACTCACAGCGGACCACCGCGAGGTCGAGGAGTACTTCGCCCGTCTGCGGGCCCTGCCCGCGGGCGATAAGGAACGCCGGAACGTGCTCGACGAGGTGACCATCGAACTGGTGCGGCACTCGGTGGCCGAGGAGATGTACCTGTACCCGGCCGTCCGGGAGCACCTGCCCGGCGGGGACGCCCTCGCCGACAAAGAGATCGAGGAACACGCCGAGGTCGAGCAGGTCCTCAAGGACTTGGAGGACGTCGATATCGACGACGCCCGCTTCGACCAGCTGGTGGGCAAACTGGTCACCGACGTCACCAAGCACGTCCAGGAGGAAGAGCAGCAGCTCTTCCCGAGCCTGGCGCAGGCCTGCTCGCCCGAGCAGCTCAATGACCTCGGGGACAAGGTCCGCAAGGCCAAGAAGGTCGCACCGACCCGGCCGCACCCCAGCGCCCCTGACACTCCGCCCGGCAACAAGCTCCTTGCGCCGGGCACCGGACTGGTCGATCGGGCCCGCGACTTTGTCACCGGCCGCGGTCGCTCCTGACGCGAGCCAGCCTCCCTGGGGCGCTCAGGCGGGATGCGCGCCGGAGCGCCCCAGGTCTTTGCGGTCTCGTTAGCGCGGTGGATCGTGGGCGCATCGGCTTTGCCGTGGCTGGTGGCCTGGCGATCCGGGCACACGATGGGCGCCCTGGATCAACGGGGCGACATTACCGATACGGGCTTACCCCGCGCGGGCGGCCATGCCGATGGCGCCGAAGGCGCCAAGCCGGAGCCCTAGCGATCAACCCTTTTAGAGGGCTCGGCAGTAGGCGGGTGTGGAGTTGATGGCAGGCACCCGGAAGTAGAGCAGGCACGAGCCAAAGTGATCATGGAGTTCTCTACGCTCA
>NZ_JBEZXR010000026.1:0-66476 GCF_040638135.1 Streptomyces sp. NPDC026673
TGTCCACCCTCATCGACGAGGTCATCGAGTGGAGCAGCGCCCTGGCACCGCTGCGCGGCTGACCCCCCGCAACCGCCGCCGGGACCCGCAACGGCGCGGGTGACCCGGCGACCGGGCGGGACACCAGGCGCCGGGGCCGGACGGAGGATCCTCCGCCAGGCCCCGGCGCTACCGCGTTTCCCTGCTGTGCAGCGTCTCCGCGACGTGTGTCCCCGAGATGCACGCCGCGTCACCCGCGGTCGAGGGAGCGCGCACAGGACACCGACCGGGGAACCGCCGCTCCTCGTGCGGGAGCCGGTGACCGCGGACGGCCGTCCGGGGAAAACCCGTGGCTTCCGGCGGTGTCCGCGGGCAGCATGCAGCGGTGAGGATTTCGGGACCGCCGGACGGCGAGGTGGAGGTGCCCGCGCGGATCGGCGTGCTGGCGGGGGAGCGCACGCCGGTGCCCGTGTGGCGGAACGAGGCGGGCGGGGTGACCTTCCGGCTGGGCACGGGGGAGGACCGGCTGTTCGCCAAGTGGGCGCCGGCGGGCTCCGGGCTGGATCCGGGGGCCGAGGCGGAGCGTCTGGAGTGGGCGGGCCGCTTCACGCCCGTGCCGCCCGTCGTGGAACTCGGGGCGGACGACGAAGGCACCTGGCTGGTGACCCGGGGGCTGCCCGGGGAGAGCGCCGTCAGCCCGCGCTGGACGGCCGATCCCGGTACGGCGGTGCGCGCGCTGGGCGCGGGGCTGCGCGCGTTGCACGACCGGCTGCCCGTGGACGGCTGCCCGTACGACTGGTCCGTCGGCACCCGGCTGGAACGCGCCCGGCGGGCGGGCAGGCAGGTGCCCGCGGACCTGCCGCCGGCCCCGCCGGTGGGGCGTCTCGTCGTGTGCCACGGCGATCCCTGCGCGCCCAACACGCTGCTGGGCGAGGACGGAAGCTGGTCCGGGCACGTCGACATGGGCGCCCTCGGGGTCGCCGACCGCTGGGCCGACCTGGCCGTCGCCACCTGGAGCACCGAGTGGAACTACGGCCCCGGCTGGGAGGGCGCGCTGCTGGAGGCGTACGGCATCGCCCCCGACCCGGAGCGGACCGCCTTCTATCGGCTTTTGTGGAGCGTCACCTGACCGTCCCTCGGCCGCTGACGGGGTGACCCC
Source organism: Streptomyces sp. NPDC026673 (assembly GCF_040638135.1). Lineage (NCBI taxonomy): Bacteria > Bacillati > Actinomycetota > Actinomycetes > Kitasatosporales > Streptomycetaceae > Streptomyces > Streptomyces sp. NPDC026673. Next base: position 1,139 of record NZ_JBEZXR010000026.1, read on the forward strand.
GCAGAGCGCGGGTGGCACGATCAGGGCGGGAAGCACGAGCGTGAGGGGGCGGGGCGGAATGGCCGTGGATCTGGAGAAGGTGCGGGCGACGGCGCCCGGGCTGGTGAGCCTGTACAAGGGCGCCCGGGTGTCGCTGGAGAAGGCCGGGATCGCCGGGGAGCGGGCCGCGGTGTACCTGGTGCTGGACCGGTCCGGGAGCATGCGGCGGCACTACCGCGACGGCACCGTGCAGCACCTCGCCGAGCAGGCCCTCGGGCTCGCGGCGAACCTCGACGACGACGGGGTCGTGCCGGTGGTCTTCTTCTCCACCGAGGTGGACGGCGTCGCCGAGATCGGGCTCGACGGCTACGAGGGGCGCGTCAACGCGCTCCACGAGAGCTACGGGCACATGGGCCGCACCAATTACCACCTGGCGATGCAGGCGGTGATCGACCACTACCGGGCGTCCGGCGCGACGCAGCCCGCGTTCGTCGTCTTCCAGACGGACGGCGGCCCCTCCTCGCGCACGGCCGCGGAACGGCTGCTGTGCTCCGCGGCCGGGCTGCCGATCTTCTGGCAGTTCGTGGGCTTCGGGGACCCGGAGGGCAAGGACTTCGACTTCCTCCGCAAACTCGACGAACTCCCGGTGCCCGCCAAGCGGCTGGTGGACAACGCCGGTTTCCACGCCGCCGGGGAGGAACCCGCGGCGGCGTCGGACGCCGAGCTCTACGGCGCGCTGATGGAGGAGTTCCCGCAGTGGCTGGCGGCGGCGCGGGCGGCGGGCGTCATCCGCGACTGACGGGCGCGACGGCTCCGGTCCCGGCGTCGGCGGCCGTGGAGGCGGCGGCCTCGTCGACGAGGCGGTCGAGTTCGGCGGCCGAGTCGGGGGCGAGCCGGTAGACGCCCTGGAGGCCGACCGACCGCATCAGTCGGCCGTCCTCGACGTGGCGCAGCCGGCGTTCGGCGCGCCGCGAACGGAAGGTGAGCCTTTCCAGGAGTTCCCCGGGGACGGTGGTGCCGAAGTCGAGCGCGCTGCCGGGGCGGCCGAGGACCACCTCGGACACGCAGCCGCCCTCGAGCGGCGACCAGTCGGGCAGCTTCGCCAGCTCTTCGGCGGACTCCTCGTACGGGATGATCCGGGCCACCTCCAGACGGCCCAGCACGTAGAGCCGCGTCTGGTGGACGCGGACCGGGAAGACGCGGTCGCCGGGCCGGACGCCGGCGAGCCGGAAGCTGGGCAGCGACTGGTGCGGGCCGCCGAAGAGGACGGTGAGGCGGCGTCCCGCGTAGCCGTTACGGGCCAGGAAGCGGCACAGGTCGTTGGACCACAACGTCGTGTAGGACTGCGGGGTGCCGGACGCGGTGCCGGAGGCGGTGGCGGGCGTGTGGGGCATGGGCGTCACCGTAGAGGGCGGTACCGACATTGATGCCGATACCCAGGTCCTGGTGGCTGTGGCTCGGGCGCTGACGGACGCCCTGCCGGGTTGTCCTCGCGCTGTGCCGTCCGGCTGCCGGGACCTGTTCTCATGGCTCCGGCCGGGCGGAACACGACCATCGGCGGCCGCCGCCGGGGGCGTGCCCGGGGCGTGTGACCGAGGTCATGGCCGGGCGCGGGGGGGGGGGGGATCCGCCGCGGGGCGCACGGGAGGCGTGGGATGCTCGGGGCGGTTGTTACCCGCTGGTAATTCGCGGGTCGCCCTCTCTGCCGTGCGCACCCCCCCACCACACGCTCCGAGGACTCTCCATGCGCGAACCCGCCCTCAGGCATGCCCGGTTAGCCACCGTCGCGGCCGTCTCCCTCCTCCTCGCCGGGTGTTCGGCCACCACCGGCTCCCCGGCCGCCGCACCCCCACACCCGGCACCGCCTTCCGCCGCCGCGCCCGCCGCTACCGCCACCGATGCCGCGCCGTCACGCGGCCTCGCCGTCAGGGCGGCGCCCACGAACCTCCCCACCGCCGTCGCGCGGGCAGGCGGCAGCGGCCGTGCCGAGCGGGCGGCGCTCAAGGTCACCTCGTACGACCGCGCCACGCGGCGCGCCGTCATATCCGCGCCGAAGGCGCCGGAGACCGGCGACGTCATCGCCAGCGGGCCCGCGCCGGGCGCTCCCGACGGACTGCTGGCGCGGGTCACCCGCGTCCTGGACGACGATGGCACGAAGACCCGGGTCGAGACCGCGCCCGCCACGATGAGCGCCCTGCTCGGCGACGACAGGGCCGCGGGCACCGTGCCGGTCGACCCTGCCGCCGTGGACGTCGAGCCGCTGGTGGCGGACGTCGACGTCTCCTGGGCGACGGCGGGCGGCCTCACCACCGGCCCGCGGGCCGCCCGGCTTCCGCTGGGCAGTCTGCGCATCGACGTCGGCGCGGCGGCCGGGGTGCCGGCCGCCGGCATGAAGGTGTCCGGGTTCGTCCAGGTGGCGCCCGAGGTCGAGTTCTCCTACGACGGCGGGTCGGCGCTCTCGCCCGACGCCGCGTTCCTCGGGCTGTCGGGGAAGTGGACCTCCGGATGGGCGGTGCGCGGCCGCGCGGCCGTGGCCCCGGGCGGCGGCAAGCCGCTGCGCGTGCCGTTCGCCAGGCTGCACGCGGATCCCGTCCTCCAGGTCGGCCCGGTGCCGGTGGTCGTCAACCTCGACCTGACCTGCTATCTGCAGGTCGAGGCGGACGGCACGGTCAGCGTCGACGTCCGGCAGGACCTCGAGGGCGGCTTCCGGCTCGGCGGCGACTACACCCGGGCCGCGGGCTGGCGACCGGTCACCGCCGCCGACATGACGAGCAGTCCGGTCCGGGCCTCGCTGACCGCCGACGGCCGGGTCAAGGCCGCCGTCGGGGCCGAGGCGAGCGTGGGCCTCTACGGGGCGGTGGGCGTCACCGCCGACCTCGGGCCCTACCTGCGCGGCGAGGCCACCGCCGCCGCGGCGTCCCGGGGCGGTACCGGCTCGGCGGGCCTCGCCTGGAGGCTGTACGGCGGCGTGGACCTCACCGGGGCGCTCCAGTTGCGGCTGAGCGTTTTTGGTACCCCGGCCTTCGAGCAGCGCATCCCGCTCGGCGCGCTGCACCGCGAATGGCCCCTGGCGGAAGGGGCGGTCTGACCGCCTCGCACCGCTGTCACCCGGGTCGTGCCCGGGACCGGCCGGGGTGAGGCCCGCACCCACCCCGGTCCCGCACCCCTCGTCCCGTACCCCGCCGGACCGGTCCGGCGGGGTACGGGACGGGGCCTTACGGGCGGCCGTGCCGGGCCGCGCACGATGCGGCGCGTCCCGGAGGGGCCGTCACAGCAGGGGGTTGGGCAGGCCGGCCCACTGGTCGCCGCCGCTCGCCGGCGTCTCCAGCCGCATCAGGGTCAGTGCCTTGACGGGGAGTTCGGGGGCGGCCAGCAGGGCAGCCCGGTCCGTACGGGTGTCCTCCGTGGCCGGGAGGGCGTCGAAGGCGCCGGCGGTCTCGGTCCGTACCGCCGCCCACAGCCGTTCCTCGGTGGGGCGGTGCCCCTCGCCGAGGGCGGAGACGAGGCTGCCGAAGGTGGTGGCGACCAGGGAGCCGTAGAGCTTGGCGTGCAGGACGGCGGGGTCGTCGCTGAGGCCGCGCCCGAGCGGGGGCGTGGCGAAACCGTTCCGGGCCAGCCGGGCCGGGCTGATGCGGACGTCGGCGAGGTCGCGGTAGACCAGCCGCAGCGGCCGGGCGTGCCGGTCGAGGACGACCAGGAGGTTCTGCCCGTGCGCCTCCAGCGCGACGCCCCAGGACAGCAGTCGCAGCACGGCCGGGAGCGCGAGGCGGGCGAAGGCGGTGAGCCAGGCGGTGCCGTCCCGCGGGGCGCCCGGCCCGGCGGCCGCGAGCAGCGAGTGGAGCAGCGGCGGCCCCCCGTCGGCGGGGCGCGCGGTGAGCGCGGCGACGGGCAGCACGGTCTCCCCGGCGGCCGGGTCGGCGAAGGCGGACGGGGACTCCCGGAGCAGCGCCGCGAGGTCGGGGCTCGGCTCGCCGCCGACGACGGCGGCGGCCGCGGCGAGGTTGCGGACGACGCGGAACGTGCCGCCGCCGAGCCGCCGCGTCAGCTCGTCGAGAAGCGAGGACAGCGGAGCGCTGTCGGTGACCGATCGCGCGGAGATGTCGCGGACGGCCGAGGTCATCCGCATGCTCAGCGCCGTCTTCAGATGGGGCCCGCCGTCCAGGGGGGCGAGCGTGCGCACCGACATCAGCGGCCGCGCCGGGAGGACGGCGCCGTCGTACGGCCGCAGCCCCAGGGCGGGCAGGATGTGCCGGGTCTGCCAGGGGTGGACGGGCAGCAGGAGCCGGTCGCCGTCGCGGAGCCGGTCCGGCCACGCGCCCGTGACCAGGCACCGGGCGGCCGGGACGGCGACGAGGTCGAGGGCGACGACGGTCCGGTGCTCGGGGCCGTAGGCGAGTTGCTCCGCCACGGAGAAGCCTGGACGGCTGCGGCAGCACGGGTGGTAGGGGTGCCCGTCGACGACGCCCTGCTCGAAGTACGACAGCGGCAGCGGTTCGCCGCCGGGCCCTTCCGCGCCCCGCGCGCCCGCCCGCGACAGGGCCAGCGAGGCGACGCTGTGGTCCAGTTCCTCGCGCAGGAGGCCGGATCCGGGCAGCCCGAGGGCCTCCACCAGGGCGGCCGGGTGGTCGTGGCGGCGGCCGTCCAGGTGCAGTGCCGGCTCGTCCTTGGGCGCGCCCAGGTCGTGCGGCAGCCGCCGGGGCCCGGTGAGCACCCGCCCGTCGTGGAACAGCACCCGGTCCGGGCCGCGCGAGGCGATCCCCGGCAGCGGTTCCAGCAGCAGGGCGCGCCACAGGCGGCCGAGGACGGCGGCACGGGCGCCGGGCAGCGCGGCCGCGTACGCGTCGCGCAGACCGGGCCGCAGGGCGGCCAGTTCGGTGGCGAACGCCGTCTCCAGGGGGCGCCGCGTCGCAGTCGCCGAGTGGGGGTACATGATGGGTCCCTACCCTACGCAGGAGGCCGCCGACCGTGCAGCGCGCACCGCACCGACCAGCAGGAACGGGCCACCGTGGGTGACGCCTGGGACCGTGCCGAGGCGCTCTCCGCGACGGCCCTGCTGAACTGCCTGCTGCGCGAGGTCGCCGAGGCCGCGGGCGTGGACGAGGGCCGGCCGGTCCACCGGCTGCCCGCGACCGGCGCGCTGCTGCGGGTGCGGGCCGGGCGTCATCCCGCCGCGCCGGAGCTGCGCACCGGGGACGACTGGCGGCCGCTGCAGTTGGAGGCGCTTGTCGATGTCGCCGCCGCGGAGCTCACCGCCCGCACGGGCGTCGCCGGCACCGCGCTGCCCGCCGAGATCGCCGACAGCCGCGACGTGCTCGCCGCGCTGCTGGAGGCCCGCGAGCACGCGCCGCCGCCCGGCGACCCGTATCTCCGGTCCGAGCAGGCCCTGGTGGCCGGTCACCGCCACCATCCGGCCCCGAAGTACCGTGGCGGCGGCCCGCCGGAGAGCTGGCTGCCCTACGCGCCCGAGGCCCACACGAGCTTCCCGCTCACCCTGCTCGCGGTCCGCGAGGACCTGCTGGCGGGGGAGGGCGACACCTCGGTCCTGGACCGGCTGTACCCGGATGTGCCCGACGGCTACCGGGTGCTGCCCGCGCACCCCTGGCAGCTCGCCCTGCTGGGCGACCTGCCCGCGTTCCACGACGGACGCCTGCTGCGGCTGGGGCGCACGGCCGTCCCGGCCGTACCGACGGCGTCCGTGCGTACGGTGTACCTGCCGGACGCCGACCTGTTCCTGAAGTTCAGCCTCGACGTGCGGATCACCAACGACATCCGCCGGCTGTGGCGGCACGACCTGCGCTGGCTCGGGCCGGTGGACGAGGTGCTGCGCGCCGTCCCCGAGGCGGACATCCTCTCCGACCGGGGCTACCGGACCGCCGACCTGGGAGGCCCGGACGCGTACGAGGCACTGGCCGTGCTCGTCCGCGACGGTCTCGGGGAGCATGTGCGCCCGGGCCTGACCCCGCTGCTCGCGGCGGCCGTCGCCGAGGGCTGGGAGGGCAGCCCGCTCACCGCGCCGGGGCTGACCGAGGACGGCGCGCTGGCCTGGTGGGAGGCGTATCTGCGGCAGGTCGTGCCGCCCGTCCTGCACGCGTACTTCCGGCACGGGGCGGTACTGGAGTGCCACCTGCAGAACGTGCTCGTGGCCGTGGACGCCGACGGGGTGCCCGGCCAGGCGCTCTTCCGCGACCACGAGGGCGTCAAGCTGGTCGAGGAGCGGCACGGCGAGCTGCTCCGCCGGCACGCGCGCCCGGACGCCCCGGGCCCCGGCGTTGACGCGGCCCACGGCTGGGAGCGCCTGGTCTACTGCCTGGTCACCAACAACCTGCTGGAGATCGCGGGCGCGGTCGCCGAACGCCACCCGGCGCTCGGCCCCGCGCTGTGGGAGCGGGCCCGGGCCTTCCTCGCCGACTGGGCCGCCGGGCACGGCGACCCGGCGCCGCTGCGCGAGCTGATCGCGGCCCCGCACATCCCGGCGAAGACCAATCTGCTGCTGCGCTGGACGGGCGCGGACGGCGCCGCCGCGCGGTACCTGCCGCTGGCGAACCCGCTGCGCCCTCAGGGCGCCGTGGTGGCCGACTCCAGCGAACGGCGCGTGGCGGGGCCGTAGAACCCCGGGCTGTCGCCCGTCACGCCGTGGTCCTGCTGGTAGCGCTGGACGGCGTCCTTGACGCCGCCGTCGTACTTGCCGTCGGCGGGGCCGTCGTACAGCTGCACCTGGTCGAGCCGCTGCTGCAGCGCCACGACCTCGGGGCCGCGCGAGCCGGGCTTGAGTACCGCGTCCGAACCGGCGGTCGCGGTACCGGCGGTCCCGCCCGGGGCGGCGGCGGTCGCGGTGCTCGTGGCGGGGGCCCGTGTCCCCGTGCCGGGTGCGGAACCGGAGGCGGACGGGGCGGCGCCGCCCGCGCCCGCCCGCGCCGACGGGGTCCCGGCGCCGCGCGAGGCTTTCGCCGTGCCGTCGGAGTCGAGCAGGCTGGGCAGCGCGAGTCGCGGCTGCGAGGCGTTCGGGGCGGGCAGCGCGCGGTCGGCCTCGCCCGGACCGGTGACGAGCCGTCCGAGCAGGGCCGCCACGCCGACGCCGGCGACCACCGCGGCCGTCGCGAGGACGGTACGCCGACGATTCCGGGGGCGGGCGGCCGCCCGGCGCGCTCCGCGGGGTTCATCCGCGGGACGCGGCTCCCGCGGCGACGACTCGCCGGGGTCGCCGCCGGCGCCGGGTGTGTGCTCGGGGAACAGCTCGGCGTACTCCGGGGCGGGTCCCGCGGAGCCCACGCCCATCAGCGGTCTGACGGTCGTTCCGCCCTGGTCCGCGCCGCTCACCTCTCCTCGCCCGCCTGGTCGGGCACGAGGCGTTCGAGTACGTCCTGGAAGTCCTCGCCGACGGTGATCAGCAGCCCGTCGCCGTCCTTCCGGCTGAGCTGCGTCAGCACCCCGTCCCGCCACCAGTAGACGTACGGGCTGACGGGCCCCACCGCGTCCTCGTGGCCCGCCGCGGCGAAGCCCGCCATGCCGTTGAGCGCCGGGATGACGGCGCTGTCGCGGATGGCGTGGAAGGCCAGCTGGTGCCGGAACGGCATGGCGACCAGCGCACCGTCGGCGGTCAGCGGCTGCCCGGTGACGCGTTCCACGAGCTCGTCCAGGACCAGCACCCGGGCCGCGGTGAAGAAGGAGTCGCCGACCAGGACGTCGAAGCGCACATCGGCGTGCCGGACCACCTCGTGCCGCTCCACCGGCAGGTCGCGCAGGTTGAGCAGGGCGCGGCCGCGCAGCTCGCGGGCGTCGCCGAGCGGCGCCAGGGCATGGTCGGCGAGCGTCATCACGCTCTCCGGGAGGTCCAGGGCGAGCACCTCCAGCAGCCCGGGCGCGGCGACCCGGGCGTAGCGGAAGGTCTCCGGGTCGATCGCGTCGGGCGGGACCAGGCGCGGGTAGAGCCGTTCGCGGATCTCCTCGGCGGGCATCGTCTCCAGTGGCGATGGCCCGTCGAGGGTCCGCAGCACCGCGCCGACGTGCTCCCGCGCCAGTTGCGGCCACACGCGCGGGCCGCGGCGGTCGTTGTGGCAGAGCGCCGCGAGGTTGCCCAGCCCGAAGCGGCGGCCGGAGTCGTCGGTCACCATGTCGGCGAAGACCGTGACCTCCAGCCCGAGTTCGGCGAACGTCTCGCGGACGATGCCGCGGAAACGCGCCCCCTCGTCCACCGAGAAGAAGGCGTACTCGGGGTCGCGGGGTGCGTCCCGCTGATCACGCTTCGGCCCGCGCCGGAAAATCCCCACCTCAGCTGTCCCCTCGACCTGGACTCGACGAGCAGGGCGCGATCCTATCGGCAGGCGCCCGGGGCCGCCGCGTCCGTCACCCCGAGCCGTCCGGCGCGTCCCGGTACGTCTCCAGCAGCCGGAGCCACACCTCGCTCATGGTGGGGAAGGCCGGTACGGCGTGCCAGAGCCGTTCCACCGGCACCTCACCGGCGACGGCGATGGTGGCGGCGTGCAGCAGTTCGCCGACCGCCGGGCCGACGAAGGTGACTCCGACCAGGTGACCCCGGTCCAGGTCGACGACGGCGCGGGCGTGCCCCTTGTAGCCGTCCGCGTAGAGACCGGCGCCGGAGACGCTGCCGATCTCGTAGTCGACGACCTTGACGCGGCGCCCCTCCCGCTCGGCCTGCTCGGCGGTGATCCCGACGGCGGCCGCCTCCGGCTCGGTGAAGACGACCTGGGGGACGGCGACGTTGTCGGCGGTGGCCGCGTGCGGGCCCCAGGGGGAGGTGTCCAGGGGTTCGCCCTTGGCGCGGGCGGCGATCGCGGCGCCGGCGATCCGCCCCTGGTACTTGCCCTGGTGGGTGAGGAGCGCACGGTGGTTGGTGTCGCCGGCGCAGTACAGCCAGCCGCCCTCGACGTCCTTGACCAGGCAGGTGTCGTCGACGTCCAGCCAGGAGCCGGGGGTCAGGCCGACCGTCTCCAGGCCCAGGTCGTCGGTGTGCGGGGTGCGGCCGGTCGCGAACAGGATCTCGTCGGTGACGAGTTCCGATCCGTCGGACAGCGACAGGGTGATCGGCCCGGACTCCGAGGCGCGCCGCAGCGCCGTGACCGACACGCCGGTGCGGAGGTCCATGCCGGCGGCCCGCATCCCGTCCGCGACGAGTTCGCCCGCGAACGGCTCCCAGCGCGGCAGCAGCCCCGAGCCGCGGACCAGCACGGTCACCTCGGAGCCGAGCGACCGCCAGGCGGTGGCCATCTCGACGGCGACGACGCCGCCGCCGACGACCACGAGCCTGCCCGGCACCTCGGGGGCGCTGGTGGCGTCGCGGCTGGTCCAGACGTGGTCGTCGGCGATCCCGGGAAGATCGGGCAGCATCGCGCGGGTGCCGGTGCAGACGGCCACGGCGTGCCGGGCGACCAGGACGCGTTCGCCGCCGTCCGCGGTCTCGACGACGACCCGGCGCGGGCCGTCGAGCCGGCCGCGTCCGCGGACGAGGTCGATCCCGGCCGACTCCAACCAGGCGACCTGCCCGTCGTCCTTCCAGTTCCCGGTCCACCAGTCGCGCCGGGCCAGCACCGCGGCCGCGTCCAGCCGCCCGCCGGCGGCCTCCCGCGAGCCCGCGACCGCCAGCGCGGCGTCCAGGGCCGCCTGCGGGCGCAGCAGGGCCTTGCTGGGGATGCAGGCCCAGTACGAGCATTCGCCGCCGACCAGCTCCGCCTCGACCACGACGGTGGTCAGCCCGGCCTGCCGGGTGCGGTCGGCGAGGTTCTCCCCGGTGGGGCCCGCGCCGATGACGATGACGTCGTAGGTGTCCGTGCTTGCGTTCGTGCTGCTGTCTGGCGCCGTGGTCATGGTTCCACCGTAGGCAACGCCGCGTCCGCGCACAGCTGGAACGGCCCGCTCGGGGGGCGTGTCCGCCGGCGCGCGGTCCGTCACGCGGGCAGTTGCTGCTCCGTCCAGATGACCTTGCCCTGGTCGGTGTAGCGGGTGCCCCAGCGCCGGCAGAGCTGGGCGACCAGGAAGATGCCGCGGCCGCCCTCGTCGGTGGTGGCCGCCCGGCGCAGCCGTGGCGAAGTGCCGCTGGCGTCGGCGACCTCGAAGACCAGCGCCCGGTCGCGCAGCAGGCGCGCCTGTACGGGGCCGGCGCCGTGGCGGATGGCGTTGGTGATCAGTTCACTGGCGATCAGCTCGGTGGTGAAGGTGAGTTCGTCCAGGCCCCAGGCGTTCAGCCGGCGGGTGATCGCGGAGCGGAGCGCGGCGACGGCCGCCGGGTCGCCGGGCACGTCCCAGCAGGCCACCTGCCCGTCGTCGAGGGCCCGGGTACGGGCGACGAGCAGGACGACGTCGTCGGCCGAGGGCCCGGGTCGCAACGCGGACTCGACGGCCGCGCACACCTCTTCCGCCGGGCGCCCGGGCGGGACGGCGGCCAGGGCCCGGCCGAGCCGGCGCATCCCGGTGTCCGGGTCGAGATGCCGGCCCTCGATGAGGCCGTCGGTGTACAGGACGAGGCCGCTGCCCTCGGGCACCGGGAACTCGGCCGTCTCGAAGGGGAGTCCGCCGAGGCCCAGTGGCGGGCCGGCGGGCAGTTCGGGGAAGCGCACCGTGCCGTCGGGGCCGAGCAGCGCGGGCGGCGGATGGCCGGCGCGCGCGAGCTGGCAGCGGCGCGCGACCGGGTCGTAGACCGCGTAGAGGCAGGTCGCGCCGGCCATGCCGGGGCCGGAGCCGCTCTCGTCGTCGAGCCGGACGACGAGGTCGTCCAGCCGGCCGAGCAGCTCGTCGGGGGGCAGGTCGAGGGCGGAGAAGTTGTGCACGGCCGTGCGCAGCCGGCCCATGGCGGCGGCCGCGTGGATCCCGTGCCCCACGACGTCGCCGACGACGAGTGCGACGCGTGCCCCGGAGAGGGGGATGACGTCGAACCAGTCGCCGCCGACCCGGCCCTGGGCGGCGGGGAGATAGCGGTGGGCGACGTCCACGGCATGCTGGTCGGGCACGCCCCGCGGGAGCAGGCTGCGCTGCAGTTCCAGGGCGAGGTGGTGCTCGCGGGTGAAGAGCCGGGCGTTGTCGATGCAGACGGCGGCACGGGCGGCGAGATCGCGGGCGAGGGTGAGGTCGTCGTCGGCGAACGGGTCGGTCCGCGCCGCACGCTGGAAGGTGGCGACGCCCAGCAGGGTGTCGCGGGCGCGCAGGGGCACGGCGATGACGGCGCGGGGCTCGCCGTCGGGGCCCGGGGCGGTGTCCCGGACCGCCGTGGCGCTGCCCAAGGCTCTGGCCTGGGGGCTGTCCGGGACGAGGCGAATCGGTTCGCCCCGGGCGTGCGGTCCGTGCGCGGGAGGCGGGACGCCGTCCCGGGCCGGGAATCCCGCGCAGTGCTCCGGTCCGGGTGCGGCGAAGGGATCGGCGTCGCTCGCCGCCACCCGGCGCAGGTGTGTTCCGGCGTCGCGCGGGGCCGCGCCGTGCAGCACGGGGTCGAACAGGTCGACGGTCGCGTGGTCGGCGAAGCGGGGCACGGCGGCCTCGACGATCTCGCGGGCGGTGCGGACGACGTCGAGCGTGGTGCCGATCCGCAGGGCGGCGTCGCTGAGCAGCTCCAGGCGGCGGCGCGCCGCGACGGCGAGGCGGCCGACCCCGGGCTCGCCGACCAGCAGCGGACGGCGCGCGGGTTCGCCCGGGGCGACGCCGGACGGCGCACCGCCCTCGGGGACGCTGACCTCCACGACGGCGCCGCCCGCCAGCGGACGGCACAGCAGATGGGCCGTACGGCCGCGGGAGAGGGGGAGTTCGAGCGCCTCGTGGCGTCCGGCGGCGATCAGTCCGGCGGCGGTCTCGGCCAGCGCCGACTCCTCCCGGTCGGTGAGCCCGGACGGGGGGCCGACGGACTGGATGCGTCCCGCGTCGTCCAGTCGCAGGGAGGGCGGGGCGGGCATCCGGTGCTCGGCCGCCAAGTAGCTGTGCAGCAGGGCGCGTTCCCGCTCGCCGCACTCCTCGAGGAGGCGCTGCTCGATGGCGAGGGCGCAGCCGCGGGCGAGTTCCGCCATCAGGGGGTGCGCGTCGCCGCACAGGCTGGTGAGGTCCAGGACCCCCTCCACCCGTCCGCTGAGGGGGTGGCGCACGGGCACGCCGTAGCAGGTGAAGCCGCGCAGGGCGGTGGAGAAGTGTTCCTCGCCGGCGACGCGGACGGGCTGCCGGGCGGCGAGGGCGGTGCCGATGCCGTTGGTCCCGGCGTCGAGTTCGTGGTAGCTGAAGCCGGGCGCGAGCCGGATCCGGTCGAGGGCGGGCAGCAGCGGCGGCTCGGCGGCCCGGCGGTCGAGCACCAGCCCCCGTTCGTCGGTGAGCAGGACGGCGGTCCGGGAGCCGGAGAGCGTGCCGGCGAGCCGGTCGAGGACCGGCCCGGCGGCCCGGATCAGGGCCCCGGCCGGGTCGATGTCGTCGGTGTACGGGACCTCGAACCGCTCGGGGTCGAGGCCGGCGGTCTGACAGCGTTCCCACGAAGCGAGGATCGGTACCCGCACGGATTCGACCACCCGGCTCACTCCTTGACGTCCGTGTGTCCCAGGTGCCGAACGTAGGGCGGCGGCGTGGCCACGGGGGGCGGGTCGGTGAAATCCCTGCGTACAGCCACTCTTGTGGGTGACGGCCCGTTTGACAGGGGGCAACACGAGGCCGTCGGGACGGGAGATCGCTTCGCGAAGCGGCGCGCGGTGGTGAAGACTTGGACCCGCCGCAGCCGTACGCCGTACTTGGGAGGATCCACCATGTCCACCACGCCCCACTCCACCACGCGGGTCGCGCACACTGTCTGGGACGGCAGCCTGACGGAGGGCAGCGGGGTCGTGACCCTCGACTCCTCCGGGATCGGCGAGTACCCGGTGACCTGGGTCGCCCGCTCGCAGGAGCCGGGCGGGAAGACCAGCCCCGAGGAGCTCATCGCCGCCGCGCACTCCAGCTGCTTCTCGATGGCCCTGTCGGCCGGACTCGGCAAGGCCGGGACCCCGCCGACCCGGCTGCGCACCCAGGCCGACGTCACCTTCAAGCCGGGCACCGGCATCACCGGCATCCACCTCACCGTCCAGGGCGAGGTGCCCGGGATGGACGAGGCGGAGTTCGTCAAGGCGGCCGAGGACGCCAAGGCGAACTGCCCGGTGAGCAAGGCGCTGGCGGGCACGGAGATCACGCTGACGGCCACGCTGGCCTGACACCGTACGGCGCCGGGCCGGCGTCGGCGTCGGGCACCCGGTCCGGCACCCGTCCGGTGCACCGCCCATCGAAACGTTTCGGTTTCGGTGGGCGGTGCCATATTGTCGATGGGATACGAAACCGTTTCGCAGGGGACGAGAGACGGAGCACGGAACATGACCACGGACGCGAGCGCACCGGCGCGCCGCACACGGCTGACGCCCGAGCGGGAGCAGGAGCTGTACCACGCGGTGATCGACCTGTTGCGCGAGGTCGGGTACGACGCGCTGACGATGGACGCGATCGCCGCCCGCACCCGGTCCAGCAAGGCCACCCTCTACCGGCAGTGGAAGAGCAAGCCGGAGCTGGTCGTGACCGCGCTCAAGTGCAGCAAGCCCGTCCACGTCGAGAAGGTCGACACCGGTTCGCTCCCCGGCGACCTGCACGAGCTGGCCGACCGCATCGGCGACGGCTCGGACGTGGACACCCCGCTGATCCGGGGCCTGGCCCACGCTTCCGCCACCAACCCCGACCTCGCCGAGGCGATGCGCCAGCACCTGATCGAGCCCGAGCTCACCGGGGTGCGGCAGCTGCTGGGACGGGCCGCCGAACGCGGCGAGATCGACGCGGACGTGCCCGCGGCCGACTTCATGCCGCACATGATGCTCGGCGCCGTGATCACCCGCAGGCTGCTGGAGGACGTGGAGGTCGACCCCGCCTTCATGCACCGCTACATCGACGCGGTGGTGCTGCCGGCGCTCGGCATCAGTCGCTGACCACGCTGCGCGGCTTGTACTCCAGATCCCGGTAGTCCGGGTGGTGGGCGATCCAGCCCGCGATGAACGGGCAGGCCGCCAGCACGCTCTGCCCGCGCTCCCGCGCCTCGTCCAGCGCGTGCCGGGCGAGCGCGGAGCCCACGCCCCGGCCTTCGAACTCCGGGTCCACCTGGGTGTGCAGGAAGGCGATCATCTCGGGGGTGCGGATGTACGTGGCGTACCCCGCCAGCCGGCCGTCGACGCGCGCCTCGTAGCGGCGTGTGCCCGCCGAGTCGGTCACCTGCGTGGCGGTCGTCATGACTCGTAGCCCTCCACCGTCTCGGAGGAGCGCACCTTCGCCTCGCCCGGATCCCCGCCCGCATCGGTCTTGGCGCGGCGCTGCCGGAGCAGGTCCCAGCACTGGTCGAGCTCCCGCTCCAGGGAGTCGAGCCGCGCCTGTTCGGTCTCGCTGTCCATGCGCCCCTCGCTGAGGAGTTCGCGCAGTGTCCTCTCGTCGGAGACCATCGCACTGATCCGTTCCAGGATCGCCCGCTCCGGGCGATCGCCCCTGTGCTGCTCGGCCACGGCCCGCACCTCCTCGGTCCCCGGCACCCACTCTAGGCAGCCCGTTGCCCGCGTGCGATCGAAACACTTGCGTTTCGATAAGGCGGCCTCTAGTCTCGCCGTGTACGAAACGGTGTCGTATCGAGCTGGGTCTCCGGCGGCGCGGCCTCTCCCCGCCCTCCTCGTGAACGACGAACGACTTTCTGCTGTACGGCGAGGAATTCCCGCCCCGGACGGGAATGCCGGAGCCGCTCCGGTCGTCCACATCTAGGAGAACCGAGACTGCGGGGCCACCCCTGAGCGGTGGGAAGGTCCCGCACGCGCCGACCCGTGGGGACGGGGTGCGGTGCGATGAACGGCCCGGTGCCGGCATCCGTGGTGGTACACGGAAGCCGCGCCGGGCCTTTCCCATGCGATTCCACGGAGATGCGGGGAGTCGGGGGCGGATGTGACGGACTCCGCGTGCGGTGCGCCGCAAAAGGGAACCTATGGTCAGTTAATGTGCGTTTTTACTGGTCCACAGGGTTTCGTCGAAAGGCCCCTCGGTTGAACCTGCTCGACCTCCTGCTGCTGGTCCTGACCGTCGCCTACGCCGTCTCCGGCTTCCGGCGCGGTCTGGTCGCGGGCTGCATCTCGCTCGCGGGCTTCCTGGGCGGCGCGGTGGTCGGCGTCTGGCTGCTGCCGTACGTGCTGCAGTACGTCGAACCGGGTACGCCGCGGGCGACGCTGGTCGCACTGCTCACCGTCCTGGTGCCTGCGGCGGGCGGCCACGCCATCGCCTCCGGGGTCGCCTGGAAGGCGCGGACCGGCCTGGACTGGGGGCCGCTGCGCTGGCTCGACGGGGTCGGCGGCGCGGTGGCGAACGCGGTGGCCGTACTGCTGGTCTCCTGGGTGGCGGCGAGCGTGCTCGTGACCTCCTCGTCGAGCGTCCTGGCCCAGTCGATCCGCGGATCCGCCGTGCTTGGCGCGGTCCAGGACACCATGCCCCGGCAGGCGCCCACCTGGTTCAGCAGCGCGACCAGCGCGCTGGCCGAGGCCGGCTTCCCGCAGGTCTTCAACCCCTTCGAGTCCGAGCCCGTCAACGGCGTACCCGCGCCCTCCGGGGACAACGTCACCTCGGCCGCCTCCGTCGCGGCCGCGCGCAGCACCGTCAAGATCGAGGGCGTCGCCCTCGTGGACGGCCGGCGGCAGGGCCAGGAGGGCACCGGCTTCGTCTACTCCGACGAGCACGTGATGACCAACGCCCACGTGGTGGCCGGGGTCGACGCCCCCGCGGTGCAGGTCGGCGGCGTCGGGCGGGCCTACCGGGCCACGGTGGTGCTCTTCGATCCAGGCAAGGACATCGCCGTCCTGGCCGTCCCCGGGCTGCGCGCGCCCGCGCTGAGCTTCACCGACGACGCGGTGCGCGGCGACGGCGCGGTCGTGGCGGGCTACCCGCAGGACGGCGGCCTCGACCTGCGGGCGGCGACGGTGGCCGGGCGCATCCGCGCCACCGGCCAGGACATCTACGGCGACGGCACCGTCACCCGGGACATCTACCAGGTGCGGTCCGTGGTGCGCCCGGGCAACTCCGGCGGCCCGCTGCTGGACACCTCGGGGCGCGTCTACGGGGTCGTCTTCGCCCGCTCCACCACCGACTCCACGACCGGTTACGTGCTGACCGCCGACGAGGTGCGCTCCGACGCCCTCAGGGCGGCGCACGCCACGGAGGCGGTGGACACCGGCGACCGTGCCGCGCTGTGATCACGGCAGCGCGCGGGCCCCGGCAGTCGTTCGACGTTAGACTTTCCATTCACGCGTAAAACCGGATAAACCGATGCGGGGCGATGCGACGGCCCGGCAAGCGTCGTCCGGCACACGCTGCCGGGCACGGACACGCACACGGACACGCACACGGACGACCGCGGCCACGAGCCGGGGAGTGGTGCCGCCGACATGATCTCCATCCTCTTCGCCATCCTCGCGGCCTGCAGCAACGCCCTCGGGACGGTCCTGCAGCGGCGCGCGGTGCTCACCGTCCCCGCGTCGAAGTCGCTGCGCCTCGGCCTCATGAAGGACCTGCTGCGCACCCCCGTCTGGCTCGCCGGCATCCTCGGCGTCATCCTCGCCGCGATCTTCCAGGCCCTGGCACTGGGCTCCGGTTCGCTGGCCGCGGTCCAGCCCGTGTTCATCCTGGAGCTGCCGCTGGCCCTGGTGATCGGCGGCATGGTCTTCCACGTCGAGCTCTCCCGCACGGCGTGGATCAGCGTGGCGTGCATCGCCGGGGGGCTGGCGCTCTTCCTCTTCTCCATGGCGCCCAGCGGGGGGCGGGCACAGGTGCCGGGGATCTGGTGGGTGCCGACGCTGCTGATCGTCGGCGGGCTCGGTGCCGTGCTGGTGGTCGCCGGGCTCCGGCGGCCCACCGGCCTGACCCGTGCCGCGTGCCTGGGCGGGGCGGCGGCGGTCGGCAACGCCCTCACGGCCGCGCTGATCAAGTCGTCGATGGACGTCCTGGAGCACCAGGGTGCCGCCGCCTGGCTGCTGTCCTGGCAGACCTACGGGTTCGCGGCCGCCGGCGGGTTCTCGCTGTTCCTGCTCGGGACCGCGATGCAGGGGGGACCGCTGATCGCCTCCCAGCCCGCCCTGACGCTCGGTGACGCCATCGTCGGCTTCTGCCTCGGGGTGACGCTCTACGGGGAGCAGCCGCGGACGGGATTCTGGCTGCTGCCGGCGCTGGCGGGTTTCGCGGTGCTCACCTACGGCGTCTTCGCGATGTCCCGCACCCAGTGCCTCTACAAGTGCGTCCATCCCGAGGAGCACCTGCTCAGCCCCGCGCAGGCGCCCGCCGCCTCGGCCGGCTGAGCCCGCCGGCGCCCGCCGGCGCGCACCGCGCGCCGGGACGTACGCCCCCGCGGCACCGTGCCGCGGGGGCGTACGAGGTCCCGGGGGGCGTGGACCCCCGGGGTGCCGGTCGTCAGTGACGCGGGGCGGGGTACGCCTTGGGCAGGCGCATGCCGCGCTCGGCCATGATCTCCCTGACGTGGTTCGGGTAGTCGGTGATGATGCCGTCGATGCCCATGTCCATCAGGGCCTCGATGGTCGGGTTGTCGTCACAGGTCCACGGGATGACCTTCAGGCCGCGCTCGTGGGCGTCGTCCACCATCTTCTCGGTGACGTAGAACCTGAAGTTCGGGTCGGCGACGGTGCCGTTCTGCGGCATGCCGTAGACCGGGGAGAGCGCCTTGACGCCGGGTATCGAGGCGGCGGCCTTGACGAAGTCGCCGTCGTAGTCGTCGGCGTCGATGCCGCCGAGCCACGGGGAGGCGCCGGGCTTGCCGACCTGGAGGAAGTCGTAGTTGGTGAGCGCCACCAGCGGGTACTTCGGCGCGAGCTTGTGCATCTCGTTCAGGGCGCCCCAGTCGAAGGACTGGATGGTGACCTGCTTCTCGATGCCCGAGCGGTGGATCTCCTCGAAGACCCGGCGCACGAACAGCTCACGGGGAGCGGTCTGCTCGGGGGCGCCGGCCTCCACCTTGGTCTCGATGTTGAGCTTGACCTTCTTGGCCTTGTAGCTCTTGACCAGGTTCAGGACGTCCTTGAGCTCCACCATGCGGTGGCCCTTGATCTGCTCCTGCTCGGGGAAGCCGGGCAGCTGCTGGTAGCCGCAGTCCATCGTCTTGATCTGGGCCAGCGTCAGGTCCTTGATGTACTTGCCGACGTAGGGGTACATCGGGTCACCGGGCGTCACGGGACCGGTGTCCTTGCACTTCTGGGCGCTGATCTGGCGGTCGTGGTTGACGACGACCTTCTGGTCCTTGGTGACGTGGGTGTCCAGCTCCAGGGTGGTCACGCCGAGACGCAGCGCCTTGCCGAAGCCCTCCAGGGACTCCTCGGTGGTCATGCCGATGCCACCGCGGTGGGCCTGCAGGTCGAAGGAGGCCTTGGGGGAGTGGCCGTGGCCGTGACCGTGGTGGGCCGTGGCCGCCTGGGCGGCGGTGGGAACCACGAGCGCGGGCACGACGGCCAGGGCTGCGATTGCGTGCCGGAGGGACATTCAAACCTCGTCTGGATCGGACGAACAGGACTTCGTGACGCTAAGCCGCAGGTCGAGCGGGTATGAAGCCTCTGCGTGAGGACATGGTGAACGCCCGGGGAACGATCATTCCCCGGGCGTCGTGCCGCTTGACGGGGGACGGCTCAGTCCAGCCGGCCGTCGTAGTCCGGCAGCTTGAAGGTGCGCTCGGCGTGGCCGCCCACCAGGTCCGTGGTGTTGTTGCCGATGTTCGCGACGATCGTGTAGCCGCGCCTCTCGATGGCGGCGCGCTGTGCCGTCTTGTACGCGCTGACCTCGTCGAAGAGGTCCGGGATCGAGCGGCCGTACAGTCCCGCGACGGGGTATCCCTCGTGTTCGAGGTTGTAGAGGGTGGCCGGGTGGATGAAGTCCGGCCGGGCGGTGACGAAGAAGACGTCCACGCCGCGGGAGTCCGCGTACCGCGCGAGGTCACGCGTCGGCGCCACGGCCGGCGGGAACCACCAGTCGAAGTACGTCTCCAGCGAGGTGTTGTCGATGTCCAGCACGATCGCGAGCTTCTCGCCCGGCTTGGGGGCGGACGTGCGGTCCCGGACATGGGCGTGCGCCTGGTCGATCACCAGGCGCACATCCCGCAGCCAGGTCTCGTGATCGACGGGAGCGGCGGTGGCGGAGGCCGTGGTGGCCGCCGCCACCGTGGTGCCGGTGCCTTCGGCGGCGTGCGCGTCGGCGGGGAGCGCGATGCCGGACACCCCGGCGGCGATGATCGCCGCCACGACGGCGCCGCGTCTCCAGTTGAGGGTTTTGAGGGTTGTCATGCACCGTACGTTCGCTGGTGCGGGTGAGCGGAAACTGGCGTTCTGATTACCGGTTGGTAACTATCGCTGGGGGTAGGACAATTGGCCGGCGAAGGCCACGAACGCGGTCCATGCGTCCGGCTCGAAGGCCAGCACGGGGCCGGACCTGTCCTTGGAGTCCCGTACGTGGACGGAGGCCGGGCCTACCGCCACCTCTACGCATTCGCCACCGTCGCTGCCGCTGTGACTGGACTTGAACCACACGAGAGCGCTCACAGTTCACCCGCAATCTGCTCGATCAACTTGGCGGAGTCCTCCGGCGTGAGGGCCTGCGCCCGGATCATGCCATGGCGCTGGTGGAGCAGACTGACCCTTTTCCGGTCATCGGTGAGCAGGCCCCCGACCTGACCCTCAGCGTAGGCGAGCAACTGGCGTTCGGGGTTCTCCAGGAAGGTGAAGGGGCCGTCGAGTCCGGCGTGCGTTCCGTACCGGGCCGGCATCACCTGGACCTGGACATTGCGACGCCGGCCTACCTCGACGAGGTGCGACAACTGCTCCCTCATCACGGCCCGTCCGCCCGTCGGGCGGCGCAGGAGCCACTCCTCCAGGACGAAGGAGAGCATGCACACCGGTCGGCGGGTGAACAGCGCCTGGCGGGCCAGCCGGGACTCGGTCCAGCGCTCGACCTCGTCCTCCTCCAGGGCCGGGCAGCGGGCCGCGAAGACCGCGCGCATATAGGCCTCGGTCTGCAGCAGGCCGTGGATGACGTGTGTGTTGTAAGTTCCCAGGCTGACCGCGCGGGCCTCCTCGTCCGCGTACTCCCCGTATCCCACGGGCAGCTTCTCCCGGGACAGATGCGGCGCGACGGCCGTCAGCACGCCGGGTGAGCAGAGCAGTTGCTCGGCCCTCTCGATGAACGCCTTGCTCGCGATGCGCTCCCCGCACTCGATCTTGACGGTCTGCGACTTCGAGTACCCCGTGTGCGCCGCCACCGCGTCCAGGGTGAGTCCCCGCCCCTCGCGCAGCGCCTTGAGCAGGTCCCCGAAGATCCTCATGCTCACCGAGCGCTTGTCCTCGGCCGTCACGCGGCCACCCCCGATCGGCTCCGCCGGCATCGTCCCGAGTCGCCACGCTAGGCACGTGACGGCCGGCGGCACGCCGGGAACCGCGGGAATTCACCTGAGGCGGCGAACCGGTGCTCCCCCTTGCCGGGCGCCGGGAACCCCGGGGGCCGGGCTACCCCTTGAGCTCCTCCCGGAGCCTGCGGTCCACCGCCAGGGCGAGTTCGGCCTCGACCACGGCCTGCACCAGGGGGCGCAGCCGGGCGATCGCCTCGGCGAGCCGGGTGGTGTCGCCGGACTGCAGATCGGCCTCCGCGTCCGGGAGGACGTAGGTGCGGGCCAGCTCCACGAAGAGTTCGGCGAGCAGGTCCATGCGGCCCCGCATGTCACGGCCCGCGGCGAGCACTTCGGCGAGCGGGATGCCCTCCCTGACCAGCGCGGCGGACGCCTCCAGCAGTCGGCGGCTGACGTGCACGACGTCGTCGCCGTCGACGGCGATGTATCCGATGTCCAGGGCGGTGGCCAGGTTCTCCGCGGTGGCCTGGTCTCCGTAGTGGTCGGCGAGTCCTTCGGGGGTGAGCCGGAGCGGCTCCTCCTCCGACCAGCGGGTGGGCAGGCCCGGGTCCAGGCCGAGCAGTTCGCCGACATCGTGGCGGCCGCTCTCCCAGGCGTCCATCAGCTCGGCGATGCCGCCGAGGGTGTGGCCCCGGTCCAGCAGGGCCGTGATGGTCCGCAGCCGGGCCAGGTGGTGGTCGTTGTACCAGGCGATCCGGCCCTCGCGGCGCGGCGCGGGGAGCAGCTTGCGCTCCCGGTAGAAGCGGACGGTGCGGACCGGGACGCCGGCGGCCTCCGCCAGCTCGTCCATCCGGTATTCGCGCTCTTGCGTTGCCACGCCGATCAGCCTATGCGGTGCCCGCGTCACATCGCGCGGTCCGGCCTCTACCGCTGGTAACGCTCTCTGGTCTACGCTCCCCATCGCGCCAGTGTTCACTGGCGCGATTCGGTGAGGCGGCGGCATCGAGAGGCGGCGGTATGGCCGGACACAGCGAACACGTGCGGGTTGCGGTGATCGGATCGGGGTTCGGCGGACTCGGCGCCGCCGTGCGGCTGCGGCGTGAGGGGATCACGGACTTCGTCGTCCTGGAGCGCCGGGACTCCGTGGGCGGGACGTGGCGGGACAACAGCTATCCGGGCTGCGCCTGCGACGTGCCCTCGCACCTGTACTCGTTCTCCTTCGCGCCCAACCCCGAGTGGCCGCGCACCTTCTCGGGCCAGCCGCACATCCGGGCCTACCTGGAGCGGGTCGCCGACACCTTCGGCCTCCGCCCGCACCTGCGCCTCGACACCGAGGTGACCGAGGCCCGCTGGGACGCCGGCGCCCGGCACTGGCGCATCACCACCTCGCGCGGGGAACTCACCGCCGACGTCGTGGTGTCGGCCACCGGGCCGCTCTCCGACCCCAAGCTGCCGGACGTCCCGGGCCTGGACTCCTTCGCCGGGCGGGTCTTCCACTCCTCGCAGTGGGACCACGACTTCGACCTCAAGGGCAAGCGCGTCGCCATGGTCGGCACCGGCGCGTCCGCGATCCAGATCGTGCCCGCGATCCAGCCGCAAGTGGAGAGCCTGACGGTGGTGCAGCGGACGCCCCCGTGGGTCATGCCGCGCATGGACCGCGGGATCAGCAGGGCCGAGCGGTGGCTGCACGGAAAGGTGCCGGCGACCGCCAGGGCGCGGCGCGGGCTCCTCTGGCTGATCCGCGAGTTCCAGGTCGGCGCGTTCACCAAGCGCCCGGCGATGATGCGCGGAGCGCAGGGGATCGCCGCCTCGCACATGCGCAAGGCCGTCAAGGATCCTGCGCTGCGCGCGAAGCTGACCCCCGACTACCGGATCGGCTGCAAGCGCATCCTGCTGTCCAACGACTACTACCCGGCGCTCGCCACGCTCAACACCGAGGTGGTCGCCTCGGCGCTGAAGGAGGTGCGCGGCTCCACGATCGTCATGGCCGACGGCACCGAGCGCGAGGTCGACGCGATCGTCTTCGGCACCGGCTTCCACGTCACCGACATGCCCATCGGCGAGCGGGTGTTCGGTGCCGACGGCCGCTCGCTGGCCGAGCACTGGAAGGACGGCATGGCCGCGCTGCGCGGCTGCGCCGTCGACGGCTTCCCCAACCTGCTCTTCGTCATCGGGCCGAACACCGGCCTCGGGAACAGCTCGATGATCCTGATGATCGAGTCCTCGCTGAACTACGTCGCCGAGTATCTGCGCGCCCTGGACACCACCGGCGCCGCCGCGCTCGAGGCCCGGCCGGAGGCCGTGCGGTCCTGGAACGAGGAACTGCAGCGCCGCATGGTCCGCACGGTGTGGAACACCGGTGGCTGCGTCAGCTGGTACCTGGACGACCAGGGCCGCAACACCACGGTCTGGCCCGGTACGACCGCGGAATTCCGGCGCGCCACGCGCCGGGTGGAACTCGAGGAGTACGAGATCGTGCCCGCCGGTGCCGCCGAGGAGCGGCCGGCGCGCGTGGAGGTGGCTTCGTGACCGCGACCGTCTTCGACCTTCCGGCCGCCCGCCGTACGCACTCCGTACGGTCGGCCGACGGCACCCGGATCCACGTGGAGGAGTACGGCCCCGAGGCCGGCACCGCGCCCACGGTGGTGCTGATCCACGGCTGGACCTGCCGGACCCTGTTCTGGGCCCCGCTCATCCACCAACTCGCCGGGGAGTACCGGGTCGTGGCGTACGACCAGCGCGGCCACGGCGCCAGCGAGACCCCGCGCCGCGGCGGCTACGGCACCGACGCGCTCGCCGACGACCTCGGCGCGGTTCTGGACGGCGTCGTCGAGGGCGACGAGAAGGTGGTGCTGGTCGGGCACTCCATGGGCGGCATGACCGCCATGGCGGCCGGCGACCGGGCCGCCGTCCAGTCCCGCACGGCCGCGGTGCTGCTGGCCAGCACCGGCAGCGGGCGGCTGCTCGCCGAGACGCTGCTGCTGCCGCCGCGGGTGCGCAGCAAGCGGGTCCGCGACGCCTTCCACCGCTTCCTGCTGGTCAGTTCGGCGCCTTTGGGCCCGCAGTCCGCGGTGACCCGGGCCGCCCTCAAGTACGGGATCCTGGGCGCGGCGTCGAGCCGGGAGCTGGTGGCCGCGACCGCGCGCATCGTGCACGCCTGCGGGCGCCGGCAACGCGCCGCGTGGGGCCGGGTGCTGGCCGGGCTCAACCTGGACGCGGGGGTCTCCGCGCTGCGCGCGCCCACCGCCGTGCTGGTGGGCGGCGAGGACAAGCTGACCCCGCCGGTGCACGCCCACGGCCTGGCCGCGCGGCTGTCGAACTTCGCCGGGCTCACCGAGCTCCCGGGCCTCGGCCACATGACGCCCCTGGAGGACCCGGCCGCGGTCGCGGGCGTCGTACGCACCCTGGTCAAGGACCATCTGCGGCCCCCGGCCCAGGTCAAGGAGGAGAGCGCATGAGCAGGTCGCTGAACGGCCAGGTCGTGGTGGTCACCGGCGCGGCCCGCGGGGTGGGCGCGCTGCTCGCCCGCAAACTCGCGGCACGGGGAGCCCGTTTGGCGATCGTCGGGCTGGAGCCGGACGAACTCAAGCGCGTCGCCGCGGAGATCGGCCCCGACACCGGGCACTGGACGGCCGACGTCACCGACCGGGAGGCCATGGCCCGGGTGGCCGGGGAGGTCGTGGAGCGCTACGGACGTGTCGACGTGGTGGTCGCCAACGCCGGTGTGGCGACCGGCGGTCCGTTCCTGGACGTGGACCCGGCCGACTTCGAACGAGTCATCCAGGTCAATCTGCTGGGCAGTGTGGTCACCGCCCGCGCCTTCCTGCCGGCCCTGATCGCCTCACGCGGCTACCTGCTGCAGATCGCCTCGCTCGCCGCGATCACCCCGGCGCCGCTCATGACCGCGTACTGCGCGAGCAAGGCGGGGGTCGAGTCCTTCGCGCACTGCCTGCGCGCCGAAGTCGGCTTCAAGGGCGTCAAGGTCGGCGTGGGGTATCTGAGCTGGACCGACACCGACATGGTGCGCGGCGCCGACGAGGACGACGTGATGCGCGAGGCCCGCTCCAGGCTGCCCTGGCCGGCCAACCGCACCTATCCGCTGGAACCGGCCGTCGAGCGCATCACGGACGGGATCGCGCGTCGCTCGCCGCATGTCTACGCCCAGCGGTGGCTGCGTGGAACGCAGTCGGTGCGCGGCTGGTTGCCGGGCCTGATCGGCGGCGTCCTGGGGCAGCGCGAAATGCGGCGTCTGGAGCCGAGGATCGCCGCCGCGGGCGGCATCCGGCACGGACTCGTCGGGCGCGGCGGCGCGGCCGACGAACGCGCGCGGTCGGAAAGGCCCGTCTGACCAGCGTCGTTCACGCACCGCGTTCGTACGAAATGCGCACCGTGTCCGGTCGTGTCAGCCTGGTCGAGGCCCATTCCACACATCACGAAGGAGTGATCATGGGCAAGAACGACCCCACGCGAAACAAGGCCGGGCAGCAGCAGCACCGCCCGCAGGCTCAGCCCCAGGGGCAGGAGCGCATCGGCCAGACCCGTGAGCGCGCTCAGGGCATGGCCGACGATCCGATGCGCCAGCAGGGCAAGCCGCAGCACCGCGAGCCCGGCCGTGGCCAGTCGCCGAAGCAGTCCCCGCAGTCGATGCCCAAGGGCGACCGCCAGCGTTCGCCGGAGGAGATCGACGAGCGGCAGGACCGGTCCTGACCCGCGTGGTCCAGGCGTGAACGAGGAGGGGCGCGCCCGTACGGGCGCGCCCCTTCCGTCGTCCTCGACGCGGCCTTCCGCCCCTGACGGGGAGGGGACGTTCAGGGACGCGGGGGGAGCGGCGGCCGCCGCCGGTCCGGGCGGTCGGACAGATCGGGCGGTGTGGAGGCCGGGTGCTTCTCGAGCAGGTCCAGCGCGGTCTGCACCGCGACCTCCAGGTCGGTGCGCCGGCCCTCAGCCCAGTCCAGCGGTGTGCGGATGATCGGGATGTCCGGCTCCACGCCGTAGTTCTCCACCGACCAGCCGTAGGCCTCGAACCAGGCTGCGTTCATCGGCACCGTGATGACCGTTCCGTCGCCCAGCCGGTGCCGGCCGGTCATGCCGACCACGCCGCCCCAGGTGCGGTGGCCCACCACGGGGCCGATGGTCAGCAGCCGGAACGCGGCGGTGATCATGTCGCCGTCGGAGGCCGTCGCCTCGTCCGCCAGCGCCACGATCGGCCCGCGCGGGGCGTTGCCCGCGTAACTCACCGGCTGTGCGTGCCGGGTGTGGTCCCAGCCGAGGATCCTGCGGGTCAGGCTCTCCACCACCAGGTCACTGATGTTGCCGCCCGCGTTGCCGCGCACGTCGACGATGAGCGCCGGGTGGGCGATCTCGATGCGCAGGTCGCGGTTGAACTGCGCCCAGCCCGAACCCCCCAGGTCGGGGATGTGCAGATAGCCGCACCTGCCCTCGCTCAACGCCCTGACCACGGCGCGCCGTTTGGCCACCCAGTCCTGGTAGCGCAGCGGCCGCTCGTCCACCAGCGGTACCACCGCCACGCGCCGCGGATGCCCGCCGTCGGGCGGGGTGAAGGTCAGTTCCACCGTGGTGCCGCCCGCGGCGGAGAGCAGCGGGCCGGGTCCGGCGACCGGGTCGACGGCGCGGCCGTCGACGTGGGTGAGTTCGGCGCCTTCCAGGATGCCGGTGCCGGCCAGCGGCGAACGCGCCTTGGAGTCGGAGGACTCGCCGGGCAGGATGCGCGCGATCACCCACCGGCCGTCCTTGGTGTGGACGAAATTGGCGCCGAGCAGCCCGATCGGGCGCTGGTAGTGCGGCGGCCCCTCGCTGCGGCGGGCGGGCGCGACATAGGCGTGCGAGGTGCCCAGCTCGCCGAGGACCTCGCGCTGCAGGTCGGCGAACTCGTCGGGCGTGGCGACCCGTTCGACCAACGGGCGGTACTGGTCGAGGATCGCCGGCCAGTCGATGCCGCACATGTCCGGTGCCCAGAAGTAGTCGCGGATGATCCGCCCGGCCTCGTCGAACGCCTGCCGCCACTCGGCGGGCGGGTTCGCCTCGTGCAGGATCCGGCGCATGTCGATGTAGACGGTGGAGTCGAGGTCGCCCGGCTCGTACGCCGGGACCACCGTCAGGTCGCCCTCGTCGAAGACCACCAGCTGCGTGCCGTCGCCGCTGACCCGGTACCAGTCCATGTGCCGCACCAGTTCGACGCGCTTGGACTTGGCCAGTCCGAAGTACTCCAGCGTCGGGCGGGCGGAGGGGTCGGTCGGGTTGACGAAGGTCTCGCCGAGCGCGCCCGAGATGGGCCAGCGCAGCCAGGTCAGCCCGCCCCGCACCGCCTCCAGCGAGCTGTACTTCGAGGCGGGGACCGGGAAGGGCGTCACCCGCATCGGCAGTCCGGCCGCCTCCACCGCCAGCGGCCCCTCCGTGAAGCCGGTCGGGTCGAGCCCGCCGCCCGGCGGCCGGCCCTCCACGGGCAGCGCGAAGGGCGAGGGCGTCGCCGAGTGCAGCGGGACGAGGTGCGGACGGCAGCCCAGCGGGAAGGACAGGTCGCCGGTGTGCACGTCGTACACCGGGTCGAAGCCGCGCCAGGACAGGAAGGCCAGATAGCGGCCGTCGCGGGTGAAGACCGGCTGCTCGTCCTCGAAGCGGCCGTTGGTGACGTCGATGACGGTGTGCTTGCCGGTCTCGGGGTCCGGCGAGAGCCGGGCGATCCGGATCTTGCGCAGCGAACGGCCGATGACCGGGTGGGACCAGGCGATCCAGTCCGAGTCGGGGGAGAAGGCCAGGTCGCGTACGGGACCGTTGTCGGAGCGGACGAGTTCCCCGACGAGGCCCGACTCCGCGTCGACCATCAACAGGCGCCCGTCGTGCGAGGCGATGGCGAGGACCTGACCGTCGGGGGAGGGCACCAGTTCGTGGACACGGCCGAGCAGTCCGCACGCCAGCCGCGTGCCGCCGCTGCGGCACGGCGGCCGCGGAACGGTCTGGCCCTCCGCCGGTGGTGCGCCCGCCTCGTCCGCCCCGTCCGCCGCCCCGTCCTCCGCGGCCCGCAGCGCCTGCGCGACGGCGTCGTCCGCGTCGGCGATCTCGGCGGCGGCCAGCGCCGCGGGCCGGCCCGGCAGCGCGGCGATCTCGATCGCGTCCTCGCCGTCGGCGTCGGTGACGAAGGCGATCCGCCCGGTGTCGCCGAGCATGACCGGCAGGCGCACCCGCGATCCCGGTACGTCGGAGATGGTGCGCGCGGGTCCGTCGCGGTGGGTCAGCCAGTACAGGCTGCCGCGCACGCAGACCGCGCTGGCGCGGCCGGTGCGGTCCACGGCCAGCCCGTCCAGATACGCGGAGGCCGGGACCTGGTACGGACGCCGGCCGGCCCGCGGACCGCCGAGGTCGACCTCGACACGGTGCGGCACCGACTCCGGGGCCAGCTCGTCGACCATCCAGACCTCGCCCGCGCACTGGTAGACCACGCGCCGGCCGTCGGTGGCGGCGCTGCGGGCGTAGAAGTCGGCGTGGTCGGTGTGACGGCGCAGATCCGTGCCGTCCGGCAGGCAGGAGTACAGATTGCCGATGCCCTCGTGATCGGAGAGGAACGCGATCCGCTCCCCGACGAACATCGGCGACTCCAGATGCCCGTCGATCTCCGGCACCAGACGCCGGCACTGCAGCCACAGCCGCCCGGTGGCCCCGCCCCGGTACCGTTTCCACGAGGCCGGTTCGTGCGGCGCGGTCCCCGACAGCAGCAGGCTCTGGTGCTCGCCCTCGACACTGTCGCGCACCGCGATGTCCGACACCGGGCCCCAGGGCAGCCGGCTGCCGGGGCCGCCGTCGAGGGACACGGCATAGGCCCAGGTGTAGTGCGAGAAGGGCTCCCCGTGCGACGAGACCGCCAGGATCCGGCCGTCCGGCGTCCAGGAGCGCACACGCGTGTCCGTGCTGCCCCAGTACGTCAGCCGGCGCGCCGGCCCGCCCTCGACCGGCGCGAGGTACACCTCGGGGTCGAGGGAGCGCCAGCTGTTGAAGGCGATCATCGACCCGTCCGGCGAGAAGCGGGGATGCCCGACCCGCGTGCGGTCGGCCGTCACCCGCCAGGCGCGCCCCTCGCCCAGGGGCGCGACCCAGATGTCGTCCTCGGCGACGAAGCACAGATGCTCGCCGTGGAGGTGCGGAAACCGGAGGTACGCGCCGTCGCTCACTCATCCATCGTTCGCGGCTCCCGGAGCCCGGGCAACTTTTCCGGCCCGCGTCAGCGCAGGCACTCCCGTACCGCCCGGACCAGCGCCTGGGCGCGCGGGTCGGCGGTGACGTTCTTCTGCATGCCGTTGGTGACATAGCCGAAGGCGACGCCCTCACCGGGATCGGCGAAGCCCAGGGAACCGCCCCTGCCGGGGTGGCCGAAGGAACCGGGGGAGAGGAAGGGCGCGGACGGGCCGTGCAGCATGAAGCCGAGACCGAAGCGGGTGTTGACGACCAGAACGCGGTCCGGGCCCTCGGACTCCGGAGTGCGCGCCGAGGTGAGCGTCGCCGGGGCGAAGAGCCGCGCACCGGGGCCCTCCACCTCCCCGATCAGCGCGGCGTAGAAGCGGGCCAGGGAGCGGGCGGTGGCGATGCCGGCGGAGGCCGGGAGCTGGGCCGCGTGGTACCCCGGGTCGTTCTCGTCCGGCAGCGGGTCGATCGCGCCGAACGCCCGCCGGGTCAGCGACGCGGGGTCCTCCCACGCCTCGGCCACATTGCGCTTGGGCCGCGCCCGGAGCCCCGCGGCGGCCGGCGGCGCCGGGGTCTCGACGGCGGCGATCCGCCCGACCCGGCCCTCCTCGCCCGGCGGCAGGCCGACCCACAGGTCCAGGCCGAGCGGGCGGGCGATCTCCTCGGCGATGTACCGGCCTATGGAGCGGCCGCCGCTCGCCCGCAGCACCAGCTCGCCGATCAGCCAGCTGTACGTCTGCGCGTGGTAGCCGTGATCCGTTCCCGGCGCCCAGAAGGGGGCCTGCAGCGCCAGCGCCCGCGGTCCGCTGGTGCCGTCCTGCGCCTGCCCCGGGCCGAGCGGAGTGTCCAGCGCGGGCACGCCGGCCCGGTGCGCCAGGGCGTCGCGCGCCGTGACGCGCTCCTTGCCCGCGGCCTTGAACTCGGGCCAGTACGTGCCCACGGGCGCGTCCAGGTCGAGCTGGCCACGCTGGTGCAGCAGGAGCAGACACGCCGCTGCCACCCCCTTCGTGGCCGAACGCACCACCTGCGCGGTGTCCTCCGCCCAGGGCGCGCCCCCGTCCCCGTCCGCCGCCGCCGTGCCCCCCCACAGGTCCACGACCTTGCGGCCGTCCCGGTACAGCGCCACGGCGCCGCCGCGCTCGCCCCGCTCCTCGAAGTTCCTTACGAATGCCTCTCGGACCGGCTCGAAGCCCTCCGCCACCGCCCCGTGGACGTCCACCACAGCTCGTGCTCCCACCATGCGCCGCCGTATCTGCTCCTCCCATGGTGCCCCCCGCGAGCGGGACACCGGGACCGGGGTCGGCGCGGAGCGTCCGCCGGGGTCAGGCGGTGGCCTTCGCCGCCGCGCGGCCCGCCGTACGGCCCGAGAAGATGCAGCCGCCCAGGAACGTCCCCTCCAGCGAGCGGTAGCCGTGCACCCCGCCGCCGCCGAAGCCGGCCGCCTCGCCCGCCGAGTACAGGCCGGGCAGCGGCTCCCCGTCGGCGCGCAGCACCCGGCCGTCCAGGTCGGTCTCCAGTCCGCCGAGAGACTTGCGGGTCAGGATGTTCAGCCGCACGGCGATCAGCGGACCCGCCTTCGGGTCCAGCAGACGGTGCGGCGAGGCGGTGCGGATCAGCTTGTCGCCGATGTAGTTGCGGGCCCCGCGGATCGCGGTGACCTGCAGGTCCTTGGTGAAGGTGTTGGTGATCTCGCGGTCGCGGGCCTCGATCTCGCGGCGCAGCGCGCTCTCGTCCACGAGGTCGTCCTTGGTGATCGCGTTCATGCCGCGCACCAGGGCCGGCAGATCGTCCGCCACGACGAAGTCCACGCCGTGCTCCTTGAACGCCTCGACCGGGCCGGGCGCCCCCGGCAGCGCGCGCTTGAGCACGTCGCGCACACTCTTGCCGGTCAGGTCGGGGTTCTGCTCGGAGCCCGACAGCGCGAACTCCTTCTCGATGATCTTCTGGGTGAGGACGAACCACGTGTACTCGTGCCCGGAACGCATGATGTGCTCCAGGGTCCCCAGCGTGTCGAAGCCCGGGAAGAGCGGCACCGGCAGGCGCCTGCCCGTCGCGTCCAGCCACAGCGAGGACGGGCCGGGGAGGATGCGGATGCCGTGCCTGGCCCAGATCGGGTTCCAGTTCTCGATGCCCTCGGTGTAGTGCCACATGCGGTCGCCGTTGATCAGACGCCCGCCGGCCGCCTCGGCGATCCCCAGCATCAGCCCGTCCACGTGCGCCGGAACGCCGGACAGCAGCTTGCGCGGCGGTGTGCCCAGCCGCTCCGGCCAGGCCTTGCGCACCAGGTCGTGGTTGCCGCCGATGCCGCCCGAGGTGACGACCACCGCCTGCGCCTTGAGCTGGAACTCCGTGCGGATCTCCCGGGAACTGGCCTGGCCGCGCTCGGCGTCGCTGTCCACCAGGACCTCGCCCGCCACGCCGTCCACCGCGCCGTCCGTCGTCGTCAGCGCCGTCACACGGTGCCGGAAGCGGAGTTCCACCAGGCCCTTGTCGACCGCCTCCCGCACCCGGCGGACGAACGGCGCGATCACACCCGGGCCCGTGCCCCACGTGATGTGGAAGCGGGGCACCGAATTGCCGTGCCCGGTGGCGAGGTAGCCGCCGCGCTCCGCCCAGCCGACCACAGGGAAGAACCGTATCCCCTGCGCGTGCAGCCAGGACCGCTTCTCGCCGGCGGCGAAGTCCACGTACGCCTCGGCCCACTTGCGCGGCCAGCGGTCCTCGGCGCGGTCGAAGCCGGCGGTGCCCGTCCAGTCCTGCAGGGCCAGTTCGCGGCTGTCCCTGATCCGCATCCGGCGCTGCTCGGGGGAGTCGACGAGGAAGAGCCCGCCGAAGGACCAGAACGCCTGGCCGCCGAGGTTGCTCTCGGGCTCCTGGTCGAGCAGGAGGACCTTGCGGCCCGCGTCCGCCAGTTCGGCCGTCGCGACCAGACCGGCCAGCCCCGCTCCGACGACGACGACGTCCGCGTCCAGCGCCATGGTGTGCCCTTCCGCTCCCCTGTGGTGTGCAGGCACGTTACGCTACGCGCGAGTAGGGAGGCGAGAGGGCTGCGCCTCGGAAATCGCTTGCTACGGGGACCCCGAGGGGACGGCGCATGCGCAGGTTCGAGGGACACACAGCCGTCGTCACCGGGGGTGCCCAGGGCATCGGCGCGGCGACCGCCCGGCGCCTGATGTCCGAAGGCGCCTCGGTCCTCCTGGCCGACCGGGACGGGGAGCGTGCCGCCGCGACGGCCGCCGCCCTCGCCGAGGAGACCGGCGGGCAGGCCGCGGCGGTGGTGTGCGACGTCGTCGACCAGTCCGCGGTCGACGGTGCCATGGCGTACGCCGCCGAACGCTTCGGGCGGCTCGACGTGCTCGTCAACAACGCCTATGCCTGCCACCTGGATCCACCGCGGTTCGAGGACATCCCCGAGGCGGAGTGGTACGAGGACCTCGAGGTCACTCTCACCGGGGCCATGAGGTGCGCCCGCGCGGCGCTTCCGCTGCTGGCGGAGGCGGGCGGGCGCGGGGCGATCGTCAGCATCGGCTCCGTCAACGGGCACATGAACTTCGGCAACCACGCCTACAGCGCCGCCAAGGCGGGCCTCGCGTCGCTGACCCGCACCCTCGCCGTGCACGCCGCCCCCCGCGGCGTCCGGGTCAACCTCGTCGCCCCCGGCACGGTGCGCACGTCCGCCTGGGCGGGGCGCGAGGACGCCCTCGACCGCCTCGCGGGGGTGTACCCCATGGGGCGGGTCGGCGAGCCGGACGACATCGCGGCGGCCGTCGCGTTCCTGGCGTCCCGGGACGCGTCCTGGATCACGGGGCTGACGCTGCCGGTGGACGGGGGGATTCTGATCGACGCGCCGGGGTTCCGCGTCGCGGCCGATTGAGGCTTGCGCCTCGTGTGCGGCGCCGTTTGTGGCTGCGGTTGCGGTTTCTCCCCCACCCTCCCGCCCGATTGCCCGGCGCGGTCAGGTGCCGCCTCGCGCGTGTGAGGGTGGGCCGGGTGCGGGGCCTCCGGGGCTGGGCATTCTGGACGCATATTTACGTGCATGGCGGGCACCTGCTCTCCTTGCCCCGGGTACCGCACACAAATACGCCCAGTGTCCAGAACGCCCACCCCTCCGACCCCGCCCCCTCCGTATCGCTACGCGCCTGATCCCCGGAGGGGGGCGAAGAGGCCGTCCGGGGTCACCGCAAGCACCCACCTCCCCCCACCGGATCAGGCACCCCGGGGGTACCGCCCAGCGGTAACTGGGGGACGCAGGCGGTGAGGAGGCGGTCCGGGGTTGCTGCGAGTGCCCAATCGAACCCCCTCCGGCCGTCGTGCGCCCACACGACCGGAGGGGGTGTGGCGGGGTGCGCCCATGGGGGTCCCCCCGGCCGAAGGCTGGGGGAGACGAGCGGCGGACCCAGCGCGGAATGATGTGGGGGTAAACCGCGAGCGTTGAGGACGTGCGCCGGCGCGGCACCGACCCCAGGCACACGGTGCGCAGGCCCGCACCGACCGCGCCGGGCAATCGGGCGGGCGGGCGGGGGAACCCCCAACAGCAACCACAACGCACCCGCACACGACAACCGGCCGCGCTACGCGTGGAACATGAGCCCGATCCCGGCCACAACCACCAGCGCCGCGACGATACGGCCCCGCCCGAGCCGTTCCTTGAAGAAGACCGCCCCGATCACCGCCCCCGCGATGATCGAGGTCTCCCGCAGTGCCGCGATCGGCGCCAGCTCACCGCGCGTCTGGGCCCACAGCACGAGCCCGTACGCGGACACGGACAGGACGCCGCCGAACAGCCCCCGGGCGGCGACCGGGCGGAGCTGCGCGACGAGGGCGCCGCGGCGCACCGTCAGGGAGCAGCCGACCAGCAGGGTGCCCTGGATGAGCAGGAGCCAGGCGACGTACCCCAGGGCGGAGCCCGAGGCGCGGACGCCGACGCCGTCGATCACGGTGTAGGCCGCGATGGTGAGCCCGGTGCCCACGGCCGCGCCGACCGCCGGCCAGTCCTTGCGGCGTCCGCGCATGCCCCAGAGCGCGGCGCCCGCGAGCCCCGCGGAGGCGACGGCGACGCCCGCGGTCTGCAGGGCGTCGGGCACCTCGCCCACGAAGACGGCCGCCAGCAGTGTCACGACCATGGGGGCGACACCGCGCGCGATGGGGTAGACCTGCCCGAAGTCGCCGAGCGTGAAGGACTTCATCAGCAGGTACATGTAGGCCAGATGGACCGCCACCGACGCGGTCAGGAAGGGCCAGGCCCCCGCGGCGGGCAGCGGCGCGAACGCGGCGATCAGCGCGCCGCAGACCGCTCCGCCGCCCCCGACGAGGGTGAAGGCGACGAGCTGGTCCTTGATGCCGTGTGCGATGGCGTTCCACGCCGCGTGGGTGACCGCCGCCAGGAGGACGGCCGCCGCTATCAGGGGCGTCACTCGGCGCGTTCGCGTACGTCGGCGAGCGTCGCCCCGGCGTGCCGGACGAGTTCGGCGGGAGCCACCGGGAAGACGGTGTGCGGGGTGCCGGCGGCCGCCCACACGGTTTCGTGGTCCAGCAGCCGCCGGTCGGCGAGGACGGTGGTCCGCGTCCGGTGCCCGAAGGGGGGCACGCCGCCGATGGCGTACCCGGTGGTCTCGCGCACCAGATCCGCGTCGGCGCGCCGTACCTCCGCCGCGCCCAGTTCGGTCCGGACCAGCCCGACGTCGACCCGGGAGGCGCCGTCCATCAGCACCAGCACCGGGACCCCGTCCGCCGCGAAGATCAGGGACTTGACGATCTGGCCGAGGTCGCAGCCGATCGCCTCGGCGGCCTGGACGGCGGTGCGGGTCGCGTCCGGGAAGGCGCGTACGGGGACGTGGAGCCCCAGCGCGGCGAGCGCCTCCGCGAACCGGGGATGAGCGGCAGCTGAAGTCGACATGTCCGGCACGCTAGCCCCCGGCAGGGCCGGGGTGCCAAGCCATTCGCGGGCGGGTCACGAGGATGCCTTCAGCACCGAGGCCACGATGGGCCCCGCAGAGTCGCCGCCGTGGCCGCCCTCGAGGACCATTCCGCCGGCCGCGACATCGCCCCGGTAGGCGACGAACCAGCCGTTGGGCTGCTGCTGGTCGCCGACCTCGGCGGATCCGGTCTTGGCGCCGACGTCCCCGTAGACCCCGCGCATCGCGACGGTCGCCGTGCCGCTCGACGCGGTCAGCCGCATCATCGACTTGAGGCTGCCGCGGACCCCGGACGGGAGAGCGCTCTGCGCCTTCGCCAGGGGTTCGCCGATCAGGCCGGCCGCCACCAGTCGGGGCTGGCGGAAGACGCCGTTCTGCACGGTGGCGGCGACGGAGGCCATGTTGAGCGGGCTCATCTGTATCTGGCCCTGGCCGATCATCTCCTCGGTCATCTCGTCACCGCCGCCGCCGGGGACGCGGCCGTCCCAGGCGGGGACGCCGACGTTCCAGGTCTGGCCGAAGCCGTAGTAGCGCTGCGCCACGTTGGGCACGGAGGACTCGTCGAGGTGGCCGGCGAGCTTGATGAAGCCGGTGTTGCAGGAGATCGCGAAGTCCCGCTGGAAGGTCGCCGAAGGGTCGGAGGAGCTCTCCACGTTGTGGAACATCTTGCCGTTGTTGTAGTTGGCGGTCGCCGGGCACGGCGCGGGGGAGCCGGGGGACACGCCCTTCTCCAGCAGCGCGGTGGCGGTGACCACCTTGAAGGTGGAGCCGGGGGCGACCTGCGCGTTGAAGGCGTTGTTGTTGTCGCTCGCCGGGTTGTTGGCGAACGCCAGGATCTCGCCCGTACTGGCCTTGACCGCCGCCACGGACGACTGGCTGGTGCGCTTGACCGCCCGCTCGGCGGCGTTCTGGAGGCGCGCGTCCAAGGTGGTGGGGAGTTTCGCGGCCGTGCCCTTGGTGATCACGTGCAGCGTCTGCCCGGGACCGTCGGCGTCGTTCACCCAGGTCTCGATGCCCGGCTTGCCGCCGGAGAGTTTGGCGCCGTAGCGCTCGCGCAGTTGCGGCAGCACCGAGGCGAGCGACGGGTAGTCGCCGGCGTCCAGCGTCCTGCCGTTCCGGTCGACGACGACGATCGGCGGCGACGCGGCCTCACCGGTCTCCAGTGTCTGACCTGCCGTCAGATCGGGGTGCAGCACCGCCGGTTCCCAGTCGACCAGGGGGCGGTGCGTGGTCTCGCCGCGGAAGACGGTGAGGACCGACGAGTACTTCCACGTGGAGGACTTGCCCTTGTAGGAGAGCGTGGCCACGACCTTGAAGGGCACCACCGCCCCCTGGGCCGCTCCGGGCGTCAGGCGTACGCGGACGACATGAGCGTCCCGCCGGTACGAGGACAGGGCCGCGCCGGCCTCCGCCGCGTGGTTGGTGAGCGCTCCGGCCGCGGTGGCGTCCCCCTTGGCCCACGCGGCCAGGAAGTCCGCGGCGGTCTTCCGCACTTCGGCGGCCGTCGGCGGTCCCGTCTCCACGGGGGCGGCCTGCGGGGAGAAGCCGCCGCTGCCGCCCAGCGCGCCGTAGATGTTGTACGCCCCGTACCCCGCGGTTCCCACCAGCCCCGCGGTCAGCGTGCCGACGATCCCCAGTTTCACTCCTCGGCGCATGGCACCGACCCTCCCCGTGATCCCCCTGAACGCGTTCAAAAAACAGTCAATGCAAGCGCACTCTACGGGACGGAGGAAGAGCGGGGGCGGTCCATCGGGTCACAGCTTCAGCACGCGCTTCCCATCGGTTGGGAAAGTCCGCTGGTCGAGACCTCTCACGACGGGTCGGCCGCCGATCCCCTCCGCCGGCCGTCCCGCCCGGCGTCACTCCTCCGGTCCGGGCGGGACCCGCTCCGAGTCCAGGAGCGCCACCTCGGCCCAGACGATCTTGCCGTCCCCGGTCCGGCGGACGCCCCACCGGGCGCACAGCTCTCCGACGAGCACGAGTCCGCGGCCGCCCTCGTCGGTCTCGTCGGGATGGCGCGGCAACGGCGGACCCGGGCCGGTGTCGAAGACCTCGCAGGCCAGCTTCATGTGCCGGATCAGCCGCAGCCGTATGGGACCGTCCCCGTGCAGGACCGCGTTGGCCAGCAGCTCCCCGACGATCTGCTCGGCGGCCACCCGCACCCTGTCCAGGCCCCATTCGGACAGTTTCCGCACCGCCTCGGCGCGCGCGCCCGCGACCGCGGCCGGATCGGCGGGTATCTCCAGCGCGAACACGCGGTCGGGAATCAGCCGGCAGGTCTTGGCGAGGAGCAGTGCGACGTCGTCGTCCTGCCCGCTCTTGGGCAGCAGGTCGACCACGGCGGTGCACAACTCCTCCAGGGATGTGCCCGGCGGCTTGGTGAGCGCGTTCCGCAGGCGCTCCAGCCCGTCGTCGATGTCACCGTCCCGGGTTTCGACGAGTCCGTCGGTGTAAAGGGCGATCACGCTGCCCTCGGGCAGCTCCATCTCGGCCGACGCGAAGGACCTCAGCCCGACGCCGAGCGGCGCTCCGGAGGGGATGTCAGGGAAACCGACCGTGCCGTCCGGGGCGACGACGGCGGGCGGCGGGTGGCCGGCCCGGGCGATCGTGAGATGCCCGCAGGTGGGGTCGTAGACCGCGTACAGACAGGTGGCGCCGAGGATCCCCGCGGCGGGCGACGCCTGGTCGGAGTCCTCGAACCCCAGCCGGACGACCAGGTCGTCCAGGGCGGAGAGCAGCCGGTCGGGGGGCAGCTCCAGGCCCGCGAGGGTGCTCACCGCCGTGCGGATCCGCCCCATCGCCGCCGCGGCGTTGAGCCCGTGCCCCACGACGTCCCCGACGACCAGGGCCACCCGGGCGCCGGACAGCCGGATCACGTCGAACCAGTCGCCGCCCACGCCGCCCTGCCGGTCCGCCGGGAGGTAGCGCCAGATCGTCTCCAGCGAGAACCCGGCGCTCGGATTGCGCGGGAGCAGACTGCGCTGGAGGGTCAGGGCCATCGTGTGCTCGCGCGCGTAGCGCCGGGCGTTGTCCAGGCTCAGCGCGGCCCGGCTGACCAGTTCCTCGGCGAGTGTGCGGTCGTTGTCGTCGAACGGCGTGGGGTTCTCGCTGCGGACCAGCACGGCGACGCCCAGGATCTCGTCGCGCGCGTGGATCGGGAGGATCAGCAGGCTGTGCATGCCCAGGTCGCGGACCCGCCGCAGCCGCTCCGGGTCCGCCTCCAGCCAGGTGCCGGGCTCGGTGTCCAGCTGCGGTTCCATGTACGTCCGGCCGGAGGAGAGCACCTCGACGAAGGGCGAGTGCGGCGGGACGAAGACCGGGCTGCCGCGCTCGTAGAGCGACTCGGGGAAGCCGTCGTGGACCGAGGCCATCCCCGCCCGGTGGAACACGGGGATGTTGCCGCCGTCCATCGGGCCGAGCCGGGTGAGCGGCGCGTGACCGAGCCGGACGGACTCGGCGAGGTCGATCGTCGCGTAGTCGGCGAGCAGCGGAACCAGGAGGTCCGCGAGGGCCTGCGCGGTGTGCAGGACGTCCAGGTTGGTCCCGATGGTGGTCGCGGCGCGGCCGAGCAGGGTCATGCGGTCCCGGGCCCGGCGGCTCTCGGTGACGTCCACGTTGACCGAGCAGACGCCCGGCCGGCCGTTGCGCACGTTCTCGATCCGGTAGACGGACAGCGCGTACGCCCGGTGCCGCAGCCGGTCCAGCTGGCCCAGTTCCCGGTCGATCGCCGGGACGCCGCTCTCCAGGACCTCGCGCAGGATCCGCTCGACCTGGGCGGTGTTCTCGTAGAGCGGCGACTCGTCCAGATGCCGGCCGAGGCGCTCCTCGCGGGAGAGGCCGAAGAGGTCGGCGAGGGCCTCGTTCAGCCAGGTGGTGCGCAGGTCGTCGTCCCAGATCGCCATCGGGAAGGGGGACAGCTCCGCGGCCGACTCCAGCGCGGACGGCGCCACCCCCGCCGTCGCGACCAGCCAGTCCATGGCGCCCGCCGCCCCCGGTAGCCCGGTCACCCGCAGGTCCAGGTCGAGCAGCCGTCCGTCGCGGTGCCGCAGCGAGGCCGGCCCGGCCCACGCCCGGGTGAACCCGTCCGGTCCTTGCCCCGGCTCCTCCAGCAGCGCCGACGCCGGCCGGCCCAGGACGTCCTCGGCCGGATACCCCAGCAGCCTCCCGGCGATCGCCGTCCACCGGACGAGGGTCCCCGCCGCGTCGACCACCGCCAATGCCGCGCCGGAGCACTGCAGCGCCGACGCCTCGGGGGGGATGATGCGGTCAGGGGCGGACATACGTGACATTCCCTCGCGCCCCACGCTAGGTCCGTGGTCGCCCCCCGGCAAACGGTCACCGGGGAATCCGGCGGCGCGGCCGTCACCAGCGGCGTTTCCCCTCCGGCCGCGGATGCCGTCGGGCCGGCCGGCCGTGCCGGCCCGACGGCGGCGTCAGATCCAGGTGCTCAGCCACATCCGGTCGCGCCAGGCGTCCATCGGGATCGTCTGACCGGTGTAGAGCGGGAAGAAGTAGATGAAGTTCCAGATGATCAGCAGCACCAGCGTGCCCGCGCCGACCGCCCCCCACATGCGGCGGCGCTCGCTCGCCCCGGGTGGCCCGAGCATCGCGCCGATCATCATCGCCAGGGCGAGGCAGAGGAAGGGCAGGAAGACGACCGCGTAGAAGAGGAAGATCGTCCGTTCCTGGTACTGGAACCACGGGAGGTAGCCGGCCGCGATGCCGCAGGCGATCGCACCGGCGCGCCAGTCGCGGCGGAAGATCCAGCGGTAGAGAACGTAGAGCAGGGCGAAGCACCCCGCCCACCACAGCACCGGGGTGCCGATGCCGAGCACCTCGCGGGCGCAGCCGCCGGCCGCCGTGCAGCCGTCCTCGCCGAACTTGGGGGACTCGTAGAAGTACGACACCGGCCGGCCGAGGACCAGCCAGCTCCACGGGTTGGACTGGTAGGTGTGCGGGGAGTGCAGGTTGATGTGGAAGTCGTAGACCTGCGACTCGTAGTGCCACAGGCTGCGCAGCGCCGCCCAGGAGTCGGAGAGGAAGCCGCCGTCGCCCTTGGCCCAGTTCCGGTCGTACCCCTTGTCGGTGGTGAACCAGCCGAGCCAGGAGAGCAGATAGGTCACGAGCGCGACGCCGACCATGGAGAAGGCCGCCCACAGCCCGTCCAGCCAGAACGCCGTCAGACGCGGGTAGCGGGCACCGGCGACCCGGCGGGAGCCGGCGTCCCACAGCACGGTGAGGATGCCGAAGGCCGCCAGCACGTACAGGCCGTTCCACTTGGTGCCGATGGCCAGGCCCAGGCAGATCCCCGCCGCGATCCGCCAGGGCCGCAGGCCCAGCCACGTGAAGGAGGCGACGTGGTCGTCCGGGCGGTCCTCGGGCAGCGCGGCGGCGAGGCGGGCGCGGGCCTTGTCACGGTCGATCAGCAGGCAGCCGAAGGCCGCCAGCACCCAGAACATGACGACCAGGTCGAGCAGGGCCGTGCGGCTCATCACGAAGTGCAGGCCGTCGACCGCCATCAGGCCGCCCGCCAGGCAGCCGAGCGCCGTGGAGCGGAACAGCCGGCGGCCGATCCGGCAGAGCATCAGCACCGACAGCGTGCCGAGCACCGCCATGGCGAAGCGCCAGCCGAAGGGGTTCAGCCCGAAGATCCACTCGCCGGAGGCGATCACCCACTTGCCGACCGGGGGGTGCACGACGTAGGCGGGCGCGTCCGACAGCGGGATGGAGGGCGGGGTGGCGAGGATCAGGTCGTTGGCCTTCTCCGGCCAGCTGCCCTCGTAGCCGTACTGCAGGAGCGACCAGGCGTCCTTCGCGTAGTACGTCTCGTCGAATATCACCGCGTGCGGGCTGCCCAGGTTCCAGAACCGCAGCAGGCCCGCGAAGAGCGCCACCAGCAGCGGGCCGCCCCAGCCCGCCCAGCGGGCCAGCCGGAGGGCCGTCGCCGGGCCCGCGCCGAGCGCCCGCCACGCCCGCGTCCCCGGCTGGGGGAACGGAGCGACCAGGCGCTCGCGTAC
The DNA here is from genome assembly GCF_040638135.1 of Streptomyces sp. NPDC026673. NCBI lineage: Bacteria > Bacillati > Actinomycetota > Actinomycetes > Kitasatosporales > Streptomycetaceae > Streptomyces > Streptomyces sp. NPDC026673. Next base: position 41,587 of record NZ_JBEZXR010000026.1, read on the forward strand.
ACCGGAGCGCCGGCGGTCCGCATGGCCGAAGCGGCGCAGCTGCTTCTGCCAGGGGCTCTGCTCCTTGGCCTCGGGGGCGTCCTCGACCCGGTGCGCCTGCGTCGCGGTGTCACTCGTCACCGGGCCATCGTAGGGAAGCCGCATGTGTATGTGCTGAGGACCGGGCCAACCGGGGGTACGGCTCACCACCCCGGCACGCCCGGCGGGGCGCGCGCCGCGGGTGGGAGACTGGGGCGGTGACCAACTCCGCAGGACCGGCCGCAGGCGTACTCGTACTCGCAGGGACCCCGATCGGCGACGTCGCCGACGCCCCGCCCCGGCTCTCCGCCGAGCTGGCCGGGGCCGACGTGATCGCCGCCGAGGACACCCGGCGGCTGCGCCGGCTCACCCAGGCCCTGGGCGTGACCACCACCGCCCGGGTCGTGTCGTACTTCGAGGGCAACGAGTCCGCCCGCACCCCGGAGCTGGTCACGGCCCTGGAGGAGGGGGCCCGGGTGCTGCTCGTCACCGACGCGGGGATGCCCTCGGTCTCCGATCCGGGCTACCGGCTGGTCGCGGCCGCCGTCGAGCGGGACATCCGGGTGACGGCCGTCCCCGGGCCGTCCGCCGTGCTCACCGCGCTCGCCCTCAGCGGCCTGCCCGTCGACCGCTTCTGCTTCGAGGGCTTTCCGCCCCGCAAGGCCGGCGAGCGGCGGGCCCGGCTGGGCGAGGCCGCCGCGGAGAAGCGCACCCTGGTGTACTTCGAGGCCCCGCACCGTCTCGCCGACACCCTCACGGCGATGGCCGAGGCCTTCGGAGCCGAGCGCCGGGCCGCCGTCTGCCGCGAGCTGACCAAGACCTACGAGGAGGTCAGGCGCGGCCCCCTGAAGGAGCTGGCGGCCTGGGCCGCCGAGGGGGTGCGCGGGGAGATCACCGTCGTCGTCGAGGGCGCCCCCGAGACCGGGCCGCAGGAACTGGACCCCGCCGAACTGGTGCGCCGGGTGCGGGTCCGCGAGGAGGCGGGGGAGCGCCGCAAGGAGGCGATCGCCGCCGTGGCGGCGGAGGCGGGCCTGCCCAAGCGGGAGGTCTTCGATGCCGTGGTGTCCGCCAAGCACGCCGCGAACCACCCCACAACCGGCTAAACGCGGCACGGTGCAAAGTCCTATCGTGGGAGAGGGAAAAACCTGGGCCGCGTGGTCGGCCCCGCGTCACAGACACCCCAAAACTGGCTCAAGAAAGGGCACCCCCGCTATCGCCGAGGCTCTCCCGGGCGTTCGCTGAGAGTGGGAAGTCCCGCTCCGGACGCCTCGTCCGGAGGGCATCAGGAGCTGCCATGAGCGAGACCGTCGGAACCGATGGCACGGTTCGTGAGGCGTACGCGTTCGTCTGCATCAGCTGCGGGCGCGGATGGGAGCAGGCCTACGAGATCGAGCACCACACCGACGCGCAGGGGCGCGAGGTCGTCTGGTACATGGCGGACGGCAAGCGGGTGCCGTCGCCGCTGACCCAGCCGACGTGTGTGGAGTGCGAGAGCCACAAGGTCCGCATCATGCGGGCCGGACAGGTCTCCGATGTCGCCGGGTCCTGGTCGACCACCGCGACCGCGGGCCCGCTGCCCCCCGCCTCCGACGTGCGCCGGGTGGCCGCCTCGTCCGCGGTCGAGGGCGCCGAGCGCCGGGCGCGGCACTGGTCGCCCCGCAACCTCCTGCACCGCAGGAGGGACACCGCGTAGCCCCTCCGCCGCCCGCCTAGGATCTGGGGCATGCCCGAGCAGAGCCAGAACCAGCGCCAGAAGAAGGACGCGTCCGCCGCCCCTCCCCTCCCCGAGCCGCTCGCGGTTCCGGTGGCGGACTCGCACACCCACCTCGACATGCAGGAGGGCACCGTCGAGGAGGCGCTGGCCAAGGCGGCATCGGTCGGCGTGACGACCGTGATCCAGGTGGGCTGCGACATCGACGGTTCCCACTGGGCGGCGCGCACCGCCGCGGCGTACGACGCCGTCTGGGCGGCGGTCGCGCTGCACCCCAACGAGGCGCCCAGGATCGTCCATGGGGAGCCCGGGGGAGGGGGGCCGCGGCAGGGTGCCCGCGAGGCGGGCGGCCTGTCCGCGCTGGACGCGGCCCTCGCCGAGATCGACGCCCTTGCCGCGCTGCCCCAGGTGCGCGGCGTCGGCGAGACCGGGCTGGACTACTTCCGCACCGGGCCCGAAGGCGTCGAGGCCCAGCACCACTCCTTCCGCCGCCACATCGACATCGCCAAGCGGCACGGCAAGGCGCTGGTCATCCACGACCGCGAGGCCCACGCCGACGTACTGCGCATCCTCGACGAGGAGGGCGCGCCGGACACCGTCGTCTTCCACTGCTACTCGGGCGACGCGGAGATGGCCAAGCTCTGCGCCGACAAGGGCTACTACATGTCCTTCGCCGGGAACGTCACCTACAAGTCCGCCCAGGACCTGCGCGACGCGGTCGCCGTGGCCCCCGCCGAACTCCTCCTGGTCGAGACCGACGCGCCCTTCCTCACCCCCGTCCCCCACCGCGGCCGTCCCAACGCCCCGTATCTGATCCCGGTCACGGTGCGGGCCATGGCCGCGGTCCGGGGGACGGGGGAGGACGAGCTGGCGGCGGCCATCGGGGCCAACACGGCACGGGTCTTCGGCTACTGAGCGACACGGTGATCGTCCGGGTGAGATGTGTCACCCGGACGATCACCGGTATACGGCGCAGCCGCCCATGGCGTCCCTGACCGTGCATTTCCCCGGGTAACAGCCGTGCGGGAACGGCGAGTTGTTGAATATGGGACGGTTGCGCGCGTTCTCCTTGGCATGCCACGATCACCCCACAGGTTGACGTCGAATGGAACGCGCCGACTCGTCCGACCGCACCGGAATGCCGACCACATTCCCCTCGCGCGGTCGATGTGCGTGCTCGGCGCGAGGGGGGGCCGCGGCGCATTGCCGTGCCCTCGATTCCGCGACGTCGTCATTCCTGACGTCCTGTGACACGCAATGGGGGAATCAATGCGCAAGCGCGCGATGCTGGCTGCGGCCGCCACGACCGCGACTCTTCTCGGGGGACTGCTGGTGGGTGCGCCCACGGCCTCCGCCGTCGTCGGCGAGAAGATCTCCGGGACCGTCTACGACAACGGCTGGTCGCACTATTCGAAGAAGCGGTGTGCGCACGCCTCCGTCACGCTCGACGTGAATTCCGCCCCCGATGACGACAACATGTACCACTACGCCTCCAAGAAGCAGGGCGGCAGCGGGTCGTACGGGGAAAAGCGCGTCGACGAATTCACCGGCCCGGTGTACATGGGCCTCAAGTCCGGCTGCTTCTACTGGAATTCCCGGCAGCAGGAAGGCACTTTCGAGACGGACTGGGAAGACGTCTGGTACGGCGAGATCGACTACTGAGCGCTTTCCGCCGACATCGAAAGGGGAAGGCATTGAAAGCGCGTCGATTCATCGTCGCCGCGATGCTCCTGCCGGCCGTGTCCGTGTCCCTCGCCGCCTGCGCGACCGAGGGCTCCGGAGGCGAGGGCTGGCAGAGCAAGCGGGACGTGACCTCTCGGGTGGCGAAGCTGCGCGAGCAGACGGACCTGCCGCCCGGCGGGGTCTGGAGCGCCGAGGTCTCGGGTTCGGACAAGGACCGCTACCAGGTCGGGTCCGCGGACGCGATCGTCCTCGACGAGGCCCAGTGCGAGTGGTACGCGTACTGGCTCGACCGGGAGGAGGCCTCGGACACCCGGGGCGCCGCGTCGGCGCGGAGGCACTTCGCCGACCTGCACCGGATGCCGGCGTTCAAGGCGAACGACGACTCCTACCGCCAGGTCGTCCAGGCCGTCGAGGACGCCGCGGAGCTGGGCGATCCGAGCGGCATCCAGCAGTTCGTCCGCGACAACTGCGGCGACATGCAGAAGGGCAGCGACTACCGGTGAGGTTCCGACGTTCCGGTGTCGGCTCCGCCGCCCTGGCCGCGCTGTTCGGAGTGATCGGCGGTGCCGGCTCATGGGCCGTGCTCGACACCGCGGGGCACGGCGGCGCCCGGGTCCCGGTCCAGGAGCAGCGGGCGGACACGGTCGAGCCGGGGGTGGTCACGGCCCGCGCCGTCGACATCAGCAGTGTCATCAGCATGGAGGGGCGCGTGGCCAGGGGGCCCGGCGGCTTCGTCGCCACGGCGACCGTGGCGCCGGCACACCTCTACCGGTTCATCGACGCCCCGCGCACCGCGCAGGTCAAGATCGTGGACGGCCCGGAACCGTTCACATGCCGCGGCGTCCGCGTCGGCGCCGATCCGGCGGACCCGTCGGGGGACGTCCTGCTGACCTGCTCGATCCCCGGTTCCGTGAAGGTGTTCGCGGGACTTCCGGTCAAGGTCGCGGTGCGGACCGGGCACGCCCGGAACGCCGTCGCCGTACCGGTGAGCGCGCTGTCCGGGACCGAGGGCACGGTGCATGTCACCGTGGTCGACGGCCGGGGCGGGACCACGCGCAGGGCGGTCGAGGTGGGCGTGGTCAACGGGGTGCTCGCACAGATCACCCACGGGCTCGAGGCGGGCGAGAAGGTCCAGGACCCCTCCGCGGACGCGTTCGCGGACGGGTCGGCGGGCCTCGACCCCGTCACGGAGGCCGCGCCATGACGCTGTCGCTGCGGGATGTCACCAAGACCATCCCCCTCGGCGGCGGGCGGCACGCCGATTTGATCAGAAACCTGGACTTCGACCTGGCGCCCGGCGAGTCCGTCTCCGTCGTCGGCCGTTCGGGAAGCGGCAAGAGCAGCCTCCTGAACATCCTCGGCCTGCTCGACCGCCCCACGGGCGGGCGGGTGGAACTGGACGGCGAGAGCCTGCTGGGCCTCCCGGACCGGAGGCTCTCCACCATCCGGGGCCGGCACATCTCGTTCATCTTCCAGCAGTTCCACCTCCTGCCCCGGCGGCCGGCCCTGGAGAACGTGTGGACGCCGCTGGCCCACATCCGCGACCGCGCGATGTGGCGCAGGCGGCGGGAGCTGGCCGCCGAGGCCCTGGGGCGGGTCGGACCGTCGGGGAAGGAGGACGCCGTGCCCGAGACGCTGTCCGGCGGGGAGCAGCAGCGCGTGGCCATCGCGCGCGCCCTCGTCCACCGTCCGCGGTACGTGCTCGCCGACGAGCCCACGGGCGCCCTCGATGGCGAGACCGCGCAGAGTGTCATGGACTTGCTCCTGGACGCGGCGCGGTCCCAACGCGCCGGCCTGGTCCTGGTGACCCACGACACGCAGCACTCGACGGCCACCGACCGCGGGTTCAGGCTCCACGAGGGGGCGCTGGTGCCGCTCACGGGGACGGGGAGCGCCCGGTGAACAGTGCGATACCGCTGCTCTCCGCCGCCTGGCGGGAGCTGCGCGTCCACCGTGCCCGTTCGCTGCTGGCCGGCCTCAGCGTCGTGATCGGCGTTGCCGCGCTGGTCGCGGTCGTGGCCATGGGCGATCTGGGGCGGGCCGCCGTCCAGGAGCAGGTGGAGCGCACCGTCGGGCGCCCGGCCACCCTCTCGGTCGACCTGACGGGGGACGGGGAGCAGACCGCCTCCCGGTCGGCGCTGGACGCGAACGCCGCGTGGATCCGCGGGCTCGGCGTGCACGCGATGTCGCGCGTGGAGTCCCGGCAGGTCCGGCTCGACGCCGTGGGATCCTCCGCCGACCCGCTGAACACGACGGTCATGGGTGTCGATCCGGGCTACGGCCTGGTCAAGCGGATGGACCTGCTCGCCGGGCAGTGGCTGCCCGGCGGGCGGGACGCGTCCTGGGCGCCCCCGCTCTACCTCAACGCCGAGGCCGCGGCCCACTTCGGCGGAAGCGGCCGCGCGCTGGGCGCCCGCCTGTCGCTCGCCGCGGACCTCCCCACCCAGGGGGTCGTCCTGGGCGTGGTCGACGACTCCCGGAGCGAACCCGTCGCCTACACCGACATCCGGTCGCTGCGGAAGTGGTACTCGCAGACCACGTCCCCGGAGTCCGCCGAGATCCTCATGACGGTGGAGCCCTCGGAGGCGGAGGGGACGACGACCCTGGTGCTCCACCGGCTGGGCGCCGTCGGACTCACCGGGCACGAACGCGTCCGGCGGGTGGACGACTTCGCCGCGTACGAACGCATCCTGCGGATCCTGCAAGCCGTGCTCGGGGCCATCGCCGGCATCTCGCTGCTGACCGGCGGCATCGGGCTGATGAACCTGACGCTCTCGCAGATCCAGGCGCGGGTGCACGAGTTCGGGGTGCGGCGTGCCTTCGGCGCCTCGCAGTCGCACATCTTCGCCGTCATCCTGTGGGAGTCCGTCATCCTGACGGCGGTCTCCTCCCTGCTCGGCACGGCGATCTCCGCCGCCGGGTTCAACGCGGCGCTCCTCATGGTGCCGACCTTCTCCGGGGGCCTTCGCTTCCCCCTGGCGGCCGCACTCATCGGCAGCGGCGCCGCCATCGCCATCGGGATCGCGTCATCCCTCGTTCCGGCCCTGCGCGCGGCGCGGCTGGACATCATCCGCGCCATTCGCGCCTGACATCAGAAGAGACGGAAATGAAGCAGAACATCATCGGCAGGTTGACCGCGGGCGCCGTCTGCGCCCTCAGCGCGGTGGTCCTCACCGCCTCACCGGCGTCGGCGGCCCTGACCGTCGAGCGCTTCTCCGGCCAGCTCTACGACAACGAGTGGTCGCACTACAGCAACAAGCGCTGCGCGACGGACCCGGTCAAGTTCTTCCTCGACAAGTGGCCGGACGGCGACGGCACGCGGCACATCGCCTCAGCCAACCAGGGCGGCGGCGGAACGAAGCGCGGGGAGAAGTACGTCCAGGGCAACGACCGGGCCAAGAAGTCCATGGGCTTCTCGTCGGGCTGCTTCTACTGGAACACCCGCCAGTACGAGGGCGTGTTCGAGGTGGACGACGACGACAACTTCATGGGCCAGATCGAGTACTGACCACCGGGCCGCACGCGTCGCGCGGTCGGCCTAACGCCGGGTGTCCGATTCCGGACGCCCGGCGGGCCGCGGCGGCGGCGCCGCGGACGGCGGAGAGCGGGCTGACCACGGCCGCGAGGGCCACCGCGACCCTCCGCGTGACGACACGACGTGACCGAGTGGCTTGGGAGAGTGACGAATCCTCCGCTATGGTCCCGGTTCGGTCCGATCGGACCGGGCCGGAGGTACGCCGTGAGCAACATGAGCAACGCGGGCACGACGCAGGCCGGAACACGGTCGTACGCGGACGGCCCGTACCGCGGGACGCCGGGCCGCGGCCCGGCCACCGAGGACGTCGAACCGCGTCCCGGGCGGGCGGCCGCCCGACGCAGGCGCGCCGCGCGGCGCCCCGACGCCCTGGGCAAACTGCTGCCCCGGGCCCTGGTCGTCGCCTGCCTGGCGGGCGGCAGCACCGCCTACCTGGCGGGCGGCAAGGCCGTGCAGCTCAGCGTCGACGGCGAGTCGCGCACTCTGCACACCTTCGCGGGGGACGTCGACGAACTGCTCCAGCGCCAGGGCATCCAGGTCGGCGACCACGACATCGTCGCCCCCGGCCCCGACGCCGCGCTGCAGGACGGGGACACCGTCGCCGTCCGCTTCGGCCGCCCGATCGCCCTCACCCTCGACGGGCGGCCCCGGCGCATCTGGACCACGGCGGGCACCGTCGACGGCGCCCTGCGCCAGCTCGGCGTCCGCGCCGACGGCGCCTACCTGTCCGCCTCCCGCGGTGAGGCGATCGGCCGCCGCGGGCTGGAGCTGGACGTCCGCACCGAACGCCAGGTCACCTTCCTGGTCGACGGCCGCGAACGGCCGGTCCGCACCAACGCCGCCACCGTCGGAGAGGCCCTGCGCGACGCCGGCATCGCGCTGCACGGCCTGGACGCCACCTCCGTCGACCCCGACAGCTTCCCGCGCGACGGCCAGACGATCTCCGTGATGCGGATCCGGGGCCACGACGAGGTCCACGAGGAGCCGGTGCCCTTCCCGGTCGAGCGGACGGACGACCCCTCGCTCTTCGAGGGCACGACCGCGGTCGACAGCAAGGGCAGGAACGGCCTGCGCCGCGTCACGTACGCGTACCGCACGGTCGACGGCATCCGGAAGAAGCCGCGCCGCGTCGCCGAGAAGCTGCTGCGCGAACCCGTGCGGCAGGTCGAGCGCGTCGGCACCAAGCCGCTCCCCAACAGCGTCAAGGGGGCCGACCACCTCAACTGGAAGGCCCTCGCCCAGTGCGAGGCCGGCGGCCGGCCGAACGCCGTGGACGCCTCCGGCACCTATGGCGGCCTCTACCAGTTCGACCGGCGCACCTGGCGCAACCTGGGCGGTCACGGCCGCCCCCAGGACGCCTCCGCCAAGGAGCAGACGTTCCGCGCCAAGCGCCTGTACATCCAGCGCGGCGCCAGCCCCTGGCCGGTCTGCGGCCGCAAGCTCTACTCCTAGGCCAGGCCAGGCCGGGCCGGGCCAGGACTGGTTCCGGCCGGGGCCCGGCCCGGGCCCCGATACCCTGGAGCGGTGAGCACCACCGACCACTCCGGTCCCGCCGACGACGCCCTGCTCGGCCCCGCCGACATCCGTGAGCTGGCCGCCACGCTGGGCGTCCGCCCCACCAAGCAGCGCGGCCAGAACTTCGTCATCGACGCCAACACCGTGCGGCGCATCGTGCGCACCGCCGACGTCCGCCCCGACGACGTGGTCGTCGAGGTCGGGCCGGGGCTCGGCTCCCTCACCCTGGCGCTGCTGGAGGTGGCGAAGCACGTCACCGCCGTCGAGATCGACGACGTCCTCGCCGCGGCGCTGCCCTCGACCGTCGCCGCCCGCCTGCCCGGCCGGGCGGACCGCTTCGCGCTCGTGCACTCCGACGCGCTGCGCGTCGAGGAGCTGCCCGGGCCGCCGCCCACGGCGCTGGTGGCCAACCTGCCGTACAACGTGGCCGTCCCGGTGCTGCTGCACATGCTCGCGACCTTCCCGAGCATCGAGCGCACCCTGGTCATGGTGCAGTCCGAGGTGGCCGACCGGCTGGCCGCCGGGCCCGGCTCCAAGGTGTACGGGGTGCCGTCGGTGAAGGCCGCCTGGTACGCCGAGGTGAAGCGGGCCGGGGCGATCGGCCGCAACGTCTTCTGGCCCGCGCCGAACGTGGACTCCGGGCTCGTCTCGCTGGTCCGCCGCAAGGAGCCGCTGGTCACCACCGCCACCCGCGAGCAGGTCTTCGCGGTCGTGGACGCCGCCTTCGCGCAGCGCCGCAAGACGCTGCGGGCCGCGCTGGCCGGGTGGGCGGGTTCGGCCGCCGCGGCCGAGGAGGCACTGGTCGCCGCGGGGGTGTCGCCGCAGGCACGCGGGGAGTCGTTGACCGTGGAGGAGTTCGCGGCGATCGCCGAGCACGGCGGGGCCGGCGCCCCCCGGCGGTAGCGCAGGGCACAATGGGGGCGCCGCCGTGCCCCGCGTACCGAAGGCCCCGCACCGAAGGCCCCGCATCGAGTGCCCCACGCATCGAGGAGACCCGCGCAAGTGACCCGCCGTCCCGCGTCCGTGACCGTCCGCGTCCCCGCCAAGGTCAACGTCCAGCTCGCGGTGGGCGGGCCGCGCCCCGACGGCTTCCACGACCTGGCGAACGTCTTCCTCGCCGTCGGCCTGTACGACGAGGTCACCGTCGCGCCCGCCGAAGAGCTGCGGATCACGGTCGCCGGACCGGACGCCGACCAGGTCCCGGCGGACGCGAGCAACCTCGCCGCCCGCGCCGCGATCGCGCTCGCCACGCGGCACGGCCTGGAACCGCACGTCCACATCCACATCGCCAAGGACATCCCGGTCGCGGGCGGCATGGCCGGCGGCAGCGCCGACGCGGCGGGCGCCCTGGTCGCCTGCGACGCGCTGTGGGGCACCGGCGCGAGCCGCGAGGAACTGCTCGCGATCTGCGCCGAGCTCGGCAGCGACGTCCCCTTCAGCCTGGTGGGCGGCGCCGCCCTCGGCCGGGGCCGCGGTGAACTGCTGGAGCCGCTGGAGACCGGCGGCACCTTCCACTGGGTCTTCGCCGTCGCCGACGGCGGTCTGTCCACGCCCGAGGTCTACCGCGAGTGCGACCGGCTGCGCGGCGACGCGGAGGTGCCGGAGCCGGAGGCTTCCGCCGACCTGCTCGAAGCGCTGCGGGCCGGTGACGCCGTCGCCCTCGCCGGCGCCCTGGCGAACGATCTGCAGCCCGCCGCGCTCTCCCTGCGTCCCTCGCTGGCCGCGACCCTCGCCGCGGGTACCGAGGCCGGCGCCCTGGCCGCCCTGGTCTCCGGCTCCGGGCCCACCACCGCCTTCCTCGCCAAGGACGCCGAGTCCGCGCACGCCGTCGCCGGCGCCCTCGCCGCCTCCGACACCTGCCGCGCGGTCCGGGTCACCACCGGCCCCGCGCAGGGCGCGACCCTGGTCTGAGTACCCGTACTCACCCTCTTCCGGGGCGAGTTGAGTAGGGCGGGCCTGACGCGGGGGGACCCTGGCGCGGCATCGTTCCGGCATGGGGATGACAGCCGGAGAGATGGCCGCGGCCACGCCCGCGGGGCGGGACCGATACGTCGACTTCCTGCGGGTGGCGTCACTGGCCACGGTCGTGCTGGGGCACTGGCTGATGGCGGCGGTGACCACCGGGGCCGGCGGGGGCGTCGAGATCGGCAACCTGCTGGCGGTGCGCCCGGCGCTGCAACCGCTGACCTGGGTGCTGCAGATCATGCCGGTGTTCTTCTTCGTCGGCGGCTTCTCGCACGCCCTCTCCTACCGCTCCGTCGCGCGCTCCGGAGGCGGCTACGCGGCCTTCCTGCGGGCCCGGCTGCGCCGGTTGCTGCGGCCCACGATGCTGTTCGTCGCGGTGTGGGGCGCGGGCGCCCTGCTGCTTCCGGTGCCGGACGTGGCGGCGCGCCTGGTGGCGCAGCCGCTGTGGTTCATCGGGATCTACCTCGGCATGGTGGCCTTCACCCCGCCGCTGCTGCGGCTGCACGAGAGGTACGGCTGGGGCGCCTTCGCCGCGCTGTCGGCCGGCGCGGTCGTGGTGGACGTGCTGCGCTTCGCCCTCGACGTGCCCTACGTGCCGTTCCTGAACTTCGCCTTCGTCTGGCTCGCGGTGCACCAGCTGGGCTTCCTGCGCGCGGACGGCCGGCTCCGCCTCCCCGCGGCGATGGCCGGCGGCGGGCTGGCCGGGGCGGTCGCACTGGTGGCGCTCGGGCCGTACCCGCTGTCCATGGTGGGCATGCCCGGCGAGCGGATCTCGAACATGGCCCCGCCCACGCTCGCCCTGCTCTGCCACGGGGTGTGGCTGGTCGGCGCGGTCGAACTGCTGCGCCGTCCCGCCGCACGCCTGCTGGAGCGCCCGCGCGTGTGGCGCGGGGTGGTCGCCGCGAACGGCATCGCGATGACGGCCTTTCTCTGGCACCTCACGGCCATGCTCGCCGTGTACGGCGCGCTGATCTCCCTGGGCGGCACGCTGCCCGCCCCGGCCACCGCCGCCTGGTGGGCCCAGGTGCCGCTGCGCGTGGCCGCCGCGGCGGCCCTCACCGCCGCCCTCGTGGCCGTCTTCCGCCGTGCGGAACGCCCCCCTGCCCCGCGCCCCGCCCAGGCGCCGGGCCGACTCTCCGGCCCCGGTGCCGCGCTCGGCGTCGCCCTGGCCCTCCTCGGCGTCCTCGGCCTGTCCGCCGTCGGCTTCGGCGGCCTGCTCGACGGCCACTCGGCCACCCTGATCGCCTTCCGCGTCACGGCCCCGGCCGCCGTCCTCATGGCCGCCGCCGGCTGGGCCCTGGTCGAACGGGCGGGCCGCGTCAGGGCCTGAGGCGGGGGTCAGCCCACCCTGCCGACCTTGAGGACGAGGACGGTGACCGTCTCGGTGTCAGGCCGGTACAGAACACGCCAGTCGCCCACGGACAGCCGCCAGTACCCCGAACCCCCCAGGGCGCGCGCTGTCGAGGGACGCGGTTCCCCGGCCAGGTCCCGGACGGCAGCCGCACACGCCTTCGCACCCACCGGATCGAGGAGGCGCAGGCGGCGGAATTCGTCCATGGCCTGGGGCTGCCAGACGACGGTGTGTGTCACGAGGCCTCGGCCTGACGATCTTCGTCCTCCAACCGGGCCATGAACTCGTCATGCGTCATCGCGCGGCCGGCGGGCGCCGATTCGCGGGCCGCCGCCTCGGCCGCGTCCGCCGCATCGCGCAGACGCTGCAGTTCCTCGAGTTCGCTTATCGGGATGAGCGCGGCGGCGGGTTTGCCGTACTCGCTGATCAGGATGTGTTCGTGCCCGTGCCGGACTCGGCCGACGAGCTGCCCGAGCTGGTTGCGCGCTTCCACGAGCGGATACGTATCCATGAGGGAAATGTACAGACCTGCGGGTGTGTACGGTCGGCGATTCACCGGAGACGGGCGGGCCCACCCGCACGGGTGCCCGGGAGCGGCCGCCGTACCCGGGGGGTGAGGGGGCCGCACTACCCTGGGAGGTCGTTCTTTCGTAGTGACAGGAGTCCCATGGCCGTCAACCTGGTCAACGTCGAGTCCGTCAGCAAGGTGTACGGCACACGCACCCTGCTGGACGGGATCTCGCTCGGCGTATCGGAGGGCGACCGCATCGGCGTCGTCGGCCGCAACGGCGACGGGAAGACGACCCTGATCCGGATGCTCGCCAAGCTGGAGGGGCCGGACACCGGGCGGGTGACGCACACCTCCGGCCTGCGGCTGGGCGTGCTGACCCAGCACGACAGCCTCGACCCGGAGGCCACCGTCCGGCACGAGGTGGTCGGCGACCGTCCGGACCACGACTGGGCCGGGGACGCGAAGATCCGGGACGTGCTCACCGGGCTCTTCGGCGGGCTGGACCTGCCCGGCTTCCCGCAGGGGCTCGACACGGTGATCGGCCCGCTGTCCGGCGGTGAGCGCCGCCGGATCGCGCTGGCCAAGCTGCTCATCGCCGAGCAGGACCTGATCGTGCTCGACGAGCCCACCAACCACCTCGACGTCGAGGGCATCTCCTGGCTCGCCGGCCATCTGCGGGCGCGCCGCTCGGCACTGGTGTGCGTGACCCACGACCGCTGGTTCCTGGACCAGGTCTGCACCCGCATGTGGGACGTGCAGCGAGGCGACGTCCACGAGTACGAGGGCGGCTACAGCGACTACGTCTTCGCCCGGGCCGAGCGCGAGCGGATCGCGGCGACCGAGGAGGTCAAGCGGCAGAACCTGATGCGCAAGGAGCTGGCCTGGCTGCGCCGCGGCGCCCCCGCCCGCACCAGCAAGCCGCGCTTCCGCATCGAGGCGGCCAACGAGCTGATCGCCGACGTGCCGCCGCCGCGCGACAACGCCGAGCTGATGAAGTTCGCGACGACCCGGCTGGGCAAGACGGTCTTCGACCTGGAGAACGTGACCGTGCAGGCCGGGCCGAAGGTGCTGCTGAAGCACCTGACCTGGCAGCTGGGCCCCGGCGACCGGGTGGGCCTGGTCGGCGTCAACGGCGCGGGCAAGACCTCGCTGCTGCGGGCGCTCGCGGAGGCCGCCGTGAGCGACGGCGAGAAGCAGCCCGTGGCCGGCAAGGTGGCGGTCGGCAAGACCGTGCGGCTGGCCTACCTGTCGCAGGAGGTCGCCGAACTGGACCCGTCGATCCGGGTGCTGCAGGCGGTGGAGTCGGTGCGCGGCCGCGTCGACCTCGGCAAGGGCCGGGAGATGACGGCGGGTCAGCTCTGCGAGAAGTTCGGCTTCACCAACGAGAAGCAGTGGACCCCGGTCGGCGACCTGTCCGGCGGCGAGCGGCGCCGGCTCCAGCTGCTGCGGCTGCTGATGGACGAGCCCAATGTGCTCTTCCTCGACGAGCCCACCAACGACCTGGACATCGAGACCCTGACCCAGCTGGAGGACCTGCTCGACGGCTGGCCGGGTTCGATGGTGGTCATCTCCCACGACCGCTACTTCCTGGAGCGGACCACCGACCGCACCTTCGCCCTGCTCGGCGACGCGACGCTGCGGATGCTGCCGCGCGGTATCGACGAGTACCTGGAGCGGCGCCGCGCGGTCGTGGAGGCCGCCGCCCCGGCACCCGCCCCCGCCAAGCCCAAGGGCGGCGGTGACAGTCGCGCGGCCAAGAAGGAACTGCAGCGCGTCGAACGGCAGTTGGACAAGATCAGCGAGAGGGAGTCGAAGCTGCACACCGCCATCGCCGAGAACGCCACCGACTTCGAGAAGGTGGCCGAACTCGACCTGGAGCTGCGCTCGCTGGCGGCCGAACGCGAGGAGCTGGAGATGCGCTGGCTGGAGCTGGCAGACGAGGTGTAGCAGTGCCGTAACGGTCCTTCGGCGCGGGGGCGGAACCGTGTGTCACCGGTGATACAAAGAGGGTCACCGTCCGCCCCCGCACACCTGTGCCCGAAAGGTGACCGCAGATGTCGCAGCCGCCGCCTCCCCCCGGCGACCAGCCCGGATTCGGGCCGCAGCCGCCTCAGTACGGTTACCCGCCGCAGCAGCCCAACCCCTATACCCAGCCGCCGGCCCCCTCCCAGGGGCTGCAGCCGCCGCCCCCGCCGCCCGGCCCGTACGGTCCCAATCCGTACGCCCAGCCGCCGGGACAGCCCCTCCCCGGGTACGGCCGGCAGCCGTACCCGCAGTACGCGCCGTACCCGCAGCCGCCGAAGCGCGGCAACGGCAAGGTGATCGGGATCGTGGCGGCCGCGATCGCGGCGGTCCTGGTCGTCGGCGCGGGGGTGTTCCTGGTCACCACGGGCGGTGACAAGGAGCCCGCCGGCACCCCGGCGAAGGGCGGCGGCAGCCGGCCCGCCGGCGACGGCCCGCTGAAGGCCCGGGCGTTGTGGGACAAGCGGGCGGTGCGGCCGTCGGCGTCCGAGATCACCGCCCCGGTGGCGGAGGCCTGGTTCACCGGCAACGCCGTCGTGAAGACGATGCCGGACGCGCTGCGTTCCTTCGACATCGACAGTGGCAAGGAGAATTGGTCGATCCCGCTGGACGGGGAGTCCTGCCCGGGCCCGGAGTCGGCGGTCGACGACCGCCTGGTGCTGCAGTACGGCAGGGACTGCGACAGCGTGATGGCCGTCGACATCGCCCGCGGCAAGAAGCTGTGGGCGAAGAAGCTGCCCAGTCCCAACGGCCGCACCTCGCACAGCTACTCGCAGATCGCGCTCACCGGCGACACGGCGGCGGTCTCCTGGATCGGCGGTTCGGTCGCGTACCGGATCGGCACCGGGGCGGTGCTGTGGACGCCCAAGGCCGGTTCCAAGTGCACCGACAAGGGCTACCACGGCGGCACCGCGCTGATCGCGGTGGTCGAGTGCGGCGGCTTCGGCGGTGACCAGTACGTCCAGGGGCTGAGCGCGGGCGGCGCCAAGAAGTGGTCCTGGCAGGTGCCGAACGGCAGTGAGGTCCACAGCGTCATCTCCTCGGACCCCGTGGTCGTGGGCCTTTCGGCGGGCAGCCTGTCGATGACCGACATCGTGTACCTGGAGGGCGGCAAGATGAAGAGCCGCATCTCGCTGGGCGCGGGCGGCGCGGAGGCCACCTACCGGCTCCACTGCGAGGACAACCGGTGCACCAACCTCGCCGTCGACGGCACGACCGCCTACCTGCCGACCAGGACCCACACGGGCAGCGGGACGTCGTACACCCAGACGAACGAGATCGCCGCGATCGACCTCACCACCGGCAAGCCCAAGTGGCTGGCCAGGCCGGACCAGGAGCGCGAGGTCAAGATCGTCGGCATGAGCGGCGGGAAGGTCGTCGCGTACCAGAAGAACGCCTACGACAAGCCGGGCCGGCTGCTGCGGCTCGATCCCGCGACCCGGAAGTTCACCCCGTACATGGAACTCCCGGAGAGCGGCAAGGATCTGGAGAACGAGTTCCTCGACAGCGGCTCGGGCTGGTGGCTGTACAAGGACCACTTCTTCCTGACCTCCGACCACATCTCCGCCTCCTCCAAGCTGACGGACAAGTCGATCGCCGCCTTCGGGTGACGGCCCCGAGGGGTCCCGCGCACGGATCCCTCAAACAAGCACACCCGGTCGCAAGTCGGCCATGTTTGGAGATAATGCGGATTTAGGGAGGCTTCTGCCGAGTAGGGGGCGCGCGGCGTCGAACAAGCGTGTACCTTCCCGGGCATGGCCCGGGCCCGCCGTGGGGGCACTGGCGGTATGCCGGACGGGCCTCGCCACGGCATGTGAAGGGGGACCGGCTTGGACTCGGTGGGCAGGTCGGCACCAGTCCATGGGGGGATGAGGGGGACGCCCATGGGCGTAAGGCTCGTCGTCGTCGACGACCATCGTCTGCTGGCCGAGGCGCTCGCCTCGGCGCTGAAGCTGCGCGGGCACCGGGTGCTCGCGGCGGCCGCGCCCGCGTCCGGGGCGGCGGATCTCGTACTGAGCAGGTCGCCGGAGGTGTGCCTGATCGGTACGGCGGCACCGGCCGAGCCGGGCGCCTTCGACGCGGTCGTCCGGATCAAGCGGGAGCGGCCGGGGGTGGCGGTGCTGGTCCTGGGGCCGGTGCCCAATCCGCGGGGCATCGCCGCCGCGTTCGCCGCCGGGGCCTCCGGGTACGTCCGGCACGACGAGCGGATCGAGGGCGTCGAACGGGCGATGGCCAAGGCCCGCGCGGGGGAGGTGGCCGTGGCGCCCGCGCTGTTGCAGGGCGCTTTCGCCGAGCTCCTCAATCCGGTGACGGAGCCGGACGACGAGGGCACCAGGCTGCTCCAGATGCTCACCCCGCGCGAGGTCGAGGTGCTGGTGCGGGTCGCGGAGGGCGAGGACACCCGGCTGATCGCGGCGGGCATGCGGATCGCGCCGAGCACCGCCCGTACGCACGTGCAGCGGGTGCTGATGAAGCTGGGGGTGGGCTCCCGGCTGGAGGCCGCCGCGCTGGCGGCCCGCACGGGTCTGCTGGACCGGGTCAGTCCCCACCTCCCGGGCGGTGCGATCCCGGCTCAGGCGTCTTCTCCGGAGAGGGCGGGGGAGGCGGCGGACTGAGCCTCATCCACAGCAGGAAGAGCAGTCCGAGCACCAGCATGCCGATCCCGGCCCAGAGGTTGATGTTGATGCCCTGGGCTTTGGCGATGTCCGCGTCGGAGGCGGTGATCCCGGCGATGGTGACGATCACCCCGTAGACCACGAACAGGCCCCCGATGACGCGGCGCACGTCGAAGAGGCGTGCCGCCGAGGCCGACTTGTGCTCCAGTTCCTCGATCTGGTGCTGGAACTCGGACTCGTTGCCGTACTCGCTCACGACGCGTCACCTCACAGGGAGAAGGGGATGTAGCAGAGCACGGCGAGGACGATCGCGCCCCAGCCGAGCAGCGCGGGCCTGCGGTACCAGGCGTCGTCGCCCTTGGCGGGCGGCTCGGCCATGCCGGGGGAGGTGGTCCCGTAGACGAGTCCGGCCAGCGCCTCGAGGGGCTTGGGCTTGGTGAACCACGAGACGAGGACCATCACCACGCCGCCGACGACGAAGGCGGCGATGGCGGAGACGAAGTTGGCGCCCTGGTCGCTGGGGATGGAGATCAGGCCGCCCTTGTAGAACCAGAAGTAGTTGATCATCGCGGCGACCGTGCCGCTCAGCAGTCCCCAGAAGCCGGCCGCGGCGGTCGACCGCTTCCAGAACATGCCGAGGATGAAGACGCAGAACAGCGGCACGTTGAAGAACGAGAACAGCGTCTGCAGGTAGTTCATGATGTTGCTGAAGGACGACGCGATGAAGGCCGTGCCCATGCCGATCAGCACGCCGATCGCGGTCACCACGCGCCCGGTGGTGATGTAGTGGGCGTCGGGGCGGTCGCGCCGGACGTAGGCGCCCCAGATGTCGTAGGTGAAGACGGTGTTGAAGGACGAGACGTTGGCCGCCATGCCGGCCATGAAGGCGGCCAGCAGGCCGGTGACGGCGATGCCGAGGACGCCGTTGGGCAGCAGGTCGCGCATGAGCACCGGGATCGCGTCGTTGTACTGGAGCCCGCTGCCCGGCTTGCCCAGGCCCGGCTCCATGACGAGGGCGATCAGTCCGGGAAGCACCACGATCAGCGGGATGAAGATCTTGGGGTACGCGGCAATGAGCGGGGTGCGCTGGGCGGCCGACAGGTTCTTCGCCGACAGGGCGCGCTGCACCTCGGCGAAGTTGGTCGTCCAGTAGCCGAAGCTGAGGACGAAGCCGAGTCCCAGCACGATGGTCAGCCAGTTCGCCCCCAGCGGGTTCGGTGAGCCGATGCCGGTGCCGTCCCAGGCGGTGAGGAACGCGGCGCCGCGGGAGTCGGTGAGCGAGTCCATCAGCCCGGACCAGCCGCCGACCCGCTTCAGGCCGACGATGGTGAGCGGGATCAGCGCCGCGAGGATCACGAAGAACTGCAGCACCTCGTTGTAGATCGCCGAGGACAGGCCGCCGAGGGTGATGTAGAAGAGCACGAAGAAGCCCGAGACGACGATCGCCACCCACTGCGGCCAGCCGATCAGCGCCTCCAGCACGATCGCCATCGCGTAGAGGTTGACGCCCGCGATGAGCAGTGCCGACACCGCGAAGATGATCGAGCTGAGCAGATGCGAGGCGGGACCGAAGCGGTGCAGCAGGAACTCCGGCACGGAGCGGACCTTGGAGCCGTAGTAGAACGGCATCATCACCAGGCCGAGGAAGACCATGGCCGGAATGGCGCCGATCCAGTACCAGTGCACCGTGTACACGCCGTACTGTGCGCCGTTGGCGGCCATCCCCAGGATCTCGGTGGCACCCAGGTTGGCGGCGATGAACGCCAGGCCGGTGACCCAGGCGGGCAGTGACCGGCCGGACAGGAAGAAGTCGAGGCTGGTCCGGACGGCGCGGCGCGCAGCGAAGCCGATGCCGAGGACGACGACGAAGTAGATCGCGAGGATCGAGTAGTCGAGCGCGTTGGTCGGGAGCCGTAGCCCTTCTGCCAGGTTTTGCATGGTTTGATCACTCCCCGCAACGGAGTCCTCGTTGACGTTGCTGTTGCGTTGTGGTTCATTGTGTTTGGTTCTGTTTGTTGGTGTGGTGTGAGGAGCCCGCAGGGTGAAGAAGACATCGACCCGGCTCGCCGACGGGCGTGAGCTGATCTACTACGACCTGCGCGACGACGAGCTCCGCGACGCGGTCGACCGGCGCCCGCTGGACCCGATGGCCACCGCCTCGGAGATCCGCCACGACCCGCTGCTCGGTGACTTCGTCGCCATCGCCTCCCACCGCCAGACCCGCACCTACCACCCGCCCGCGGACGAGTGCCCGCTCTGCCCGTCCCGGGACGGGCGGTTGAGTGAGATCCCGGACGACCACTACGACGTGGCCGTGTTCGAGAACCGCTTTCCCTCGCTCACCGGGAAACACGGCCGCTGCGAGGTCGTCTGCTTCACCGACCGGCACGACAGGTCGTTCGCCGACCTCACCCCCGAGCAGGCGCGACTGGTCCTCGACGCCTGGACCGACCGCACGGCGGAACTGTCCCGGCTGCCCGGCGTCGAGCAGGTCTACTGCTTCGAGAACCGCGGCGCGGAGATCGGCGTCACCCTCGGCCACCCGCACGGCCAGATATACGGTTACCCGCACGCCACCCCGCGCACCGAGCTGATGCTCCGTTCCCTGGAGCGGCACCGCGAGGCCACCGGCGGCCGCAACCTCTTCGACGACCTCGTGGCGCGCGAGCGCGAGGACGGCAGCCGTATCGTCCTGGAGGGCGAGCACTGGACGGCCTTCGTGCCGTACTCCGCACACTGGCCGTACGAGGTGCACCTCTACCCGCGGCACAGGGTGCCGGACCTGACGGCCCTGGACGAGGCCGCCCGCGCCGAGTTCCCGGAGCTGTACCTGGAGCTGCTGCGCCGCTTCGACCGGCTCTTCGGCCCCGAGGGCCCGTACCGGCCCGGGGCCGCGGCGGAGCCGCCGACCCCCTACATCTCCGGCTGGCACCAGGCGCCGTTCTCCAGCCCGCTGCGCGCGGAGTTCGCGCTCCACCTGGAGCTGTTCACGATCCGCCGCACCAAGGGGAAGCTCAAGTACCTCGCGGGCTCGGAGTCCGGCATGAGCGTCTTCATCAACGACGTGCCGCCGGAGACCGCCGCGAGCCGCCTGAGGGAGGTCGCCTCCCCGTGAGCGGTGCCCCGTCATCGCCGCGGTGTCCCTCTTCGGGCGAGTGTTCACCCGGCGCCGCTACCGTAACCCCGAGTCGAACCCGAGAAAGGCTGTGACCGCGTGAGCGACCCCCGCACGAAGAAGGTTCTGGTCACCGGAGGCGCCGGTTACGTCGGCAGCGTCGTGGCGGCCCATCTGCTGGAGGCGGGGCACCGGGTCACCGTGCTGGACGACCTGTCCACCGGCTTCCGGGCGGGCGTCCCCGAGGGCGCCGAGTTCGTCGAGGGCCGCGTCCAGGACGCGGCGAAGGTGCTCGACGCCACCTACGACGCCGTGCTGCACTTCGCCGCCAGCTCGCAGGTCGGCGAATCCGTCGTCCACCCCGAGAAGTACTGGCGCAACAACGTCGCGGGCACGCTCGACCTGCTCACGGCCATGCGTGACGCCGGGGTGCGGAGGCTGGTCTTCTCCTCCACCGCCGCCACGTACGGCGAGCCGAAGTCCGTCCCGATCACCGAGGACGACCCGACGCTGCCGACCAACCCGTACGGCGCCTCCAAGCTCGCCGTCGACCACATGATCACCAGCGAGGCCGTCGCCCACGGCCTGGCCGCGGTCTCCCTGCGCTACTTCAACGTCGCCGGCGCCTACGGGGCGTTCGGCGAGCGCCACGACCCCGAGTCGCACCTCATCCCGCTGGTGCTGCAGGTGGCCCAGGGCCGCCGGGAGGCCATCTCGGTCTTCGGCGACGACTACCCGACCCCCGACGGCACCTGCGTCCGCGACTACATCCACGTCGCCGACCTCGCCGAGGCGCATCTGCTCGCCGTCGACGCGCCGGCCCCCGGCGAACACCTGATCTGCAACCTCGGCAACGGCAACGGCTTCTCCGTCCGCGAGGTCATCGAGACCGTCCGCCGGGTCACCGGGCACCCCATCCCCGAGGTCGTGGCCCCGCGCCGGGGCGGTGACCCCGCCGTCCTGGTCGCCTCCGCCGAGCGGGCGAAGGAGCGGCTCGGCTGGCGGCCGTCGCGGACCGACCTGGCCGAGATCGTCCGCGACGCGTGGACCTTCGTGCAGAACCTGCAGAACCGGGAGGACGGCAAGTGACCGAGGACGGATTCCGCGCGACGTACGGCACCGGCCCCGAGGGCGTCTGGGCCGCCCCCGGCCGGGTGAACCTGATCGGCGAGCACACCGACTACAACGACGGCTTCGTGATGCCGTTCGCGCTGCCGCACACCACCGTCGCCGCCGTCGCCCGCCGCGCCGACGGCCGGCTGCGGCTGCACACGGCCTCGCCGGACGTGCCGGCCGGCGTCGTCGAACTGCACGTCGACGAGCTCGAACCCGGCGGCGGTGCCGGCTGGGCCGACTACCCGGCCGGCGTCATCTGGGCGCTGCGCGACGCCGGCCACGAGATCACCGGTGCCGACATCCACTTCGAGAGCACCGTCCCGACCGGCGCAGGGCTGTCCTCCTCGGCCGCCCTGGAGGTCGTCACCGCGGTCGCGCTGAACGAGCTCTACGGCCTTGGCCTGGAGCGGTGGCGGATCGCCCGGCTCTGCCAGCGCGCCGAGAACGTCTACGTGGGCGCGCCCACCGGGATCATGGACCAGACCGCCTCGGCGTGCTGCACCGAGGGTCACGCCCTCTGGCTGGACACCCGCGACCTGTCGCAGCGCCAGATCCCCTTCGACCTGGCGTCCCAGGGCCTGCGACTGCTGGTCGTCGACACCCGGGTCACCCACGCCCACAGCGAGGGGGAGTACGGCAAGCGGCGGGCGGGCTGCGAGGAGGCGGCGGCGCTGCTCGGCGTGGACGCCCTGCGGGACGTCCCGTACGAGGGGCTGGACGAGGCCCTCGCGCGTCTCGAGGACCCCGAACTGCGGCCGCTGGTACGGCACGTCGTCACCGAGGACCGGCGGGTCGAGCGGGTCGTCGAACTCCTGGGGGCGGGCGACGCCCGCGCCATCGGGCCGGTGCTGACCGAGGGCCATGCCTCCCTGCGGGACGACTTCCGGGTCTCCTGCCCGGAACTCGACCTGGTGGTCTCGGCCGGAGTCGAGGCGGGCGCCCTGGGCGCGCGGATGACCGGCGGGGGCTTCGGCGGTTCGGCGATCGTGCTGGTGGAGGAGGCGGCGGCGGACAAGACGGCCGACGCGATCATCAGCGCCTTCGCCACGGCGGGCCACCGCGAGCCGCGGGTCTTCACGGCGGTGCCGTCCGCGGGGGCGGGCCGGCTGGTGTAGGCGCACCGCTGGGCGGGCGTGGGGGTGGGGTGGGGTGCCGCCGATGTTCGGCTGTCGCGCCGTCTCGCTCCCTTCGGTCGCAAGGCGGCGGGCTGCGGACGGGGAGGGTGGGGGCGGGCCTTCGTCGCGGTGTGCGGGCCGGTGGTCGGCTGGGGTTCAGGCTCCGGAGCGGGCTCTCTCTCCGGTGGCGCGGGTCTCGTATCCGTCCGCGGGTAGAGATGGCCGGTGGCCACGCCCACCGTTCGTGGGCGGCGCGCCCGCCGTGACCTGCGTCTGCGGGTGATTCCCCGACAGGCGCGCGGGCTCGGCAAATGGTCTGCCGAGATCGGGCTCTGTTTCGCCGACATAGTCGGCGAAAGCGGGCCCGATCTTCCCTGGCTCAAAGATCGGGCTCTGTTCCGCCGAACTTATCGGCGAAAGCGAGCCCGATCTCCCGCCAACCGCTCGGCAGCACCTCGAAGCAGGCGCAGACGCCGGTTACGGCGGGCGCGCCCACCACCTGCAGTAGGCGTGGAAGCGGCCATCTCTACCCGCGGACGGCAACGAGACCCCCGCCACCGGAAAGGCACCCCGCTCCGGCGCCTGAACACCCGCCACGCACCCACCGGCCCACCGCCGACCCGCCCCGGACCGGCACCCTCCCGTCCGCAGCCCGCCGCTGTGCGACCGAAGGGAGCGAGACGAACCCGCACCCTCCCACCGTGCGTCATCTGGACCCCAGAAGGGCATCCAGGCCCTCGGGGGCCATGCTCGACGCGGTGGGGGTTCAACCCCCGCCGGTGAGCCGCTTGGTCAGCAGGAAATCCGTGACTCCTGGCGGGTAGTCGGGCACCGCGGCCACGACCGTGTACCCCAGGCCCTCGTAGAAGCTCGGCGCCTGGAAGTCCCAGGTGCCGACACGGGCGTGGAGGCAGCCGTGGTCACGCCCGACGGCCTCGGCCAGGCGCACCAGTTCGCCGCCCACTCCCTTGCCGCGGGCGGACTCCGCGACCCAGAGCAGGTCGATGTGGAGCCAGCGCGCCCAGGTGTGCCCCGCGAGACCGCCGGCCAGGTTCCCTTCCTCGTCCAGGGCGTGGACGTCGACGGGGAGCTCCCGTTCCGCGTCCGTGCCGCGCATCGACGCGAGCACCGGTGACACCGCCGTGTTGGAAGCCCGCAACCGCTGCCGAAGCTCCGCGCGCCGTTCGTCGTCCACCGCTGTGGAAAACCGCACCATGGGCCTCAGCTTGGCACGTCCCCGGGGAAGTCCGTCCCGCAAGTTTTTCCATTCGGGCGCCTTTGTCTGCTCCTGCCCCTACGCTTTTTGGCAGCGCCGGTGGGGGCCGGCGGCATCAGGGGGCGAGACACAAGGGTTCGGCACCTGGTGGGGGACGGCTGCTAGCCCGGCGGCATGCGGCGTCCGCTCCAGGTGCCGGCCCTCCGTGCGCATCGACCTCGTCCGTGGGGGGAAGTGCCGAATGCCGGGAGTGGGGCCCGTGGGACGAATTCGCGTTCTCGTCGTCGACGACCACCGCATCTTCGCCGAGTCGCTCGCAGCCGCTCTCGCGGCGGAGCCCGATGTCGACGTGTCGGCCGCCGGCAGCGGGGCGGCCGCCCAGCGCTGCCTGGAACGGGCGGTGGCCGACGGCCGGCGCTACGACGTACTGCTGGTGGATGCCGACCTGGGAGCGGTGTCCGCCGTCGGGGTCCGCGTGATGGGCGCGCCCAAGGTCGCGCCGCTGAGCACGGTGGATCCCGGTGCCCAGGCCGGGCTCGACGGCATCGCCTTGGTGGAACGCGTCCGGGCCGAACACCCCGCCACCCGGACGGTCGTGCTCGCCGAGCGGGACGACGCGCGCCGCGCCGCCCGGGCGCTGCAGGCGGGCGCCTCCGGCTGGGTCGCCAAGGACTGCTCGCTGTCCCGCCTGCTGGCGGTGATGCGCGGCGTCCTGCGGGACGAGACGCATCTGCCGCCCGCTCTGCTCACCGGGGTGCTGCGGGAGTTGACCGCCGCGCGCCGGCACCGGACGGAGAGCGAGCGGCTGGTGGAGTCGCTCACCCCGCGCGAGCAGGAGGTGCTGCGCTGCATGGTGGCCGGCCTCGGCCGGAAGGCGGTCGCCGAGCGGTTGTATCTGTCGCCGCACACGGTCCGTACCCATATGCAGAACGTGCTGGGCAAACTGGGCGTGCACTCGACGCTGGCGGCCGTGGCGCTGGCCCGGCGGGCCGGGGTGCCTCCGGCGGACGGCGAGGGCGGCCGGGTCGGTTCGGCGGCGCCGGTCCAGCACGCCTGACGGCACGTCGCGCGGCGGATCGCCCTCCCCGTCACCGGGGAGAGCGACCCGCCGGGTCACCGCGGAAACCCGCGGTTATTCACCGCCGACGCCGGTGACCGGCGCCGAGCGGCTGGTGTCACGGTCGTTACCCCGGTCGTCCTGACCGTTGTTCTGACCGTGGTCGTTGAGGCCGGCGAAGGGGTCGCGGCCATTGTCGGCACGGTTGTTGTCCGTGCGGTTGTTGTCGGTACGGCCGTTGTCGGCGTGGTTGTTGTCCGTGCGGTTGTTGTCGGTACGGCCGTTGTCGGCGTGGTTGTTGTCCGTGCGGTTGTTGTCCGTGCGGCCGTTGTCGGCGTGGTTGTT
>NZ_JBEZXR010000026.1:66573-103284 GCF_040638135.1 Streptomyces sp. NPDC026673
GTTGTCCGTGCGGTTGTTGTCCGTGCGGCCGTTGTCGGCGTGGTTGTTCTCCGTGCGGCCGTTGTCCGCACGGTTGTTGCCGGCGTGGTTGGTGTCCGCACGGTTGCCCTCACCGCGCTGGTTGCCACCGCCGCCACCGCCGCCACCGCCGCCACCGGCGAAGGGGTCGCGGCCGTTGTCGCCGCGCCCGCCGTTGTCACCGCCGAAGGGGTCGCGGCCGTTGTCGCCACGCCCGCCGTTGTCACCGCGCTCGTCGAAGGGGTCGCGCCCGTTTCCGCCGCCGCCGTTTCCGCCGTGGCCGTTGTCGCCGCGCCCGCCGTTGCCGCCGTGGCCGTTGTCACCGCGCCCGTTCCCGCCGCGTCCGTTGTCGCCGCGCCCGCCGTTGTTGCGGCAGTTGAAGCCGCCGTTGAAGCCGGGACCGAAGAAGCCGGGAGCAACGATGCCGGGACCGCCCACGAAGCCGGGGCCGCCGACGCCTCCGACGCCGCCCACGCCTCCGACGAAGCCCGGACCGCCGACGAAGCCGGGGCCGCCCACGCCGCCGACGCCACCGACGCCGCCCACGAAGCCCGGACCGCCCGCAAAGCCGGGACCACCGACGAAGCCGGGGCCACCGACGCCACCGACACCTCCGACGCCACCGACACCTCCGACGAAGCCGGGAGCAACGATGCCGGGGCCGCCCACGAAGCCGGGGCCACCGACGCCGCCGCGACCGCCGGGGCCGTCGCTGCGCTTGGCGAGGGCGACGCTGTCCAGGGGCTCTTCGGTGCGGGCGTCGTCGCGGAAGGGGTCCTCCACGCCGTTGAAGCGCTGGTCGCCGCGGCCGTGGTTGTTGTCCCGGCCGCCGTGTCCGTTGTTGCGGCAGATGACGCCACCGATGCCGCCGATGCCACCGACGCCACCGATACCGCCGACGCCACCGATGCCGCCCACCCCACCGACGCCGCCGATCCCACCGACGCCGGGGCCGCCGCACCAGCCGGGAGCCGGGCCGACGTTGGCGACGAAGCGGGCCGACGACCAGGCCCAGAGGTTGCCGCTGAGCTGGTACCAGCGCGGGTTGCCGCCGACGGGGCTGCCCACGGCCTTGCAGACGATGGCCACCAATGAGTTGAAGGGCACTACGCCGACGCTGGGGAACTGGGCGCCCGGTCCGCTGCGGACCCGCAGACCCGTACGGGCGACGACGCGGCCCTGGAAGAGGGCGGCGTGGGGGGAGCGAGCGGACACCGCCGCCACGTCGCGGGAAAGATCGCGAAGGCGCTCCGAGGGGGAAACAAGTTCACTTTGGCCGTCCGGTGCTGGAACGGCTGGCACCCCGGCGGCAGGTCGGCCGTCGGTGGCGAAGGCGGTGCCCGTGGTGCCGATGGCAAGGGTGCCGGCCAAGGCGCCGGTCACCGCGGTTGCGGCTATCTTGCTTGCGCGGGTGTGCAGAGTCATCTGCATCTCCAAGGTGGAGCGGGACCCGGCGGGGTCCGGGGAAATGGAAGCCGACGCGCCACGACTGCCTTCCACGTGACGTTGTCGGTACTTGGTGCGTCGGCAGCCGCAGAAGTGGCCATTTGAGCCTTTATGCGGCGTTCACGGACATCACGCTAAATGCGCCACTTTGTGTGCGCAACCGGTGGCGGAGCGTGGTCGCTTGTGATCATTCCCCGATGGTTACGCGGGGTAATCGGCCTCAGCCGGGGATGTTGTCGAAGGGCGCGGTCAACTGTCGGAGCAGATTCGCCAGTTCCCCCCGCTGGCGGCTGGAGAGCTCGCCGAGGATGGCCCGCTCCTGGGCCAGCAGGCCCGCCAGCGCCTGGTCGGCCCGGTCCCGTCCCTCCGGGGTGAGCCGTACGAGGACGCCGCGCCGGTCCGAGGGGTCGGGCAGCCGCTCCACGAGCCCCTTCTTGGTGAGCCGGTCGATCCGGTTGGTCATCGTCCCCGAGGTGACCAGCGTCTGGGTCAGCAGTTGTCCGGGGGAGAGCTGGTACGGCGCGCCCGCGCGGCGCAGGGAGGTGAGTACGTCGAACTCCCAGGGCTCCAGGCTGTGCTCGGAGAACGCCAGCCGGCGCGCGCGGTCGAGGTGCCTCGCCAGCCTGCTGACCCTGCTGAGTACCTCCAGCGGTTCGACGTCGAGGTCAGGGCGCTCCCTGCGCCATGCAGCGACCAGCCGATCGACCTCGTCCTCCATGGAGATCAGTGTAGTGGTTGTGTCGACATGAAGTCTCTTGACATCAAGAGATTAGCTCTGGAACCTTGTGGGCAATGTCGGCGGCAGGAAGAGATCCATCTCTCGCCAGGGAGTTCGAAACATGTCCGCAGCCAATTGGGATCCCCAGCAGTACCTCCGCCACTCCACCCACCGCACCCGCCCCTTCCACGATCTCCTGGCCCGGATACCGGAGCTCCCCGGCCCGAGCCCGCGCATCGCCGACGTCGGCTGCGGCCCCGGCAATGTGACCGCGCTGCTCGCGGAGCGCTGGCCCGACGCCCGGATCACCGGTCTCGACAGCTCCGCCGACATGCTCGAGGCCGCCCGGGTCCACGAGGGCCCGACCCCCGGGGGCGGCAGCCTCGACTTCCGGGCCGCCGACGCCGCCTACTGGGTCCCGGACGGCACGTACGACCTCATCGTCTCCAACGCCGCCCTGCAGTGGGTCGAGGGCCACGCCGACCGTTTTCCCCTCTGGGTCGAGCATCTCGCCCCCGGCGGAGTGCTCGCCTTCCAGGTCCCCGGCAACTTCACCTCGCCCAGCCACGCCCTGCTCGGCGACCTCTGCGACTCCCCGGTCTGGCGCGACCGTCTCGGCGACGGCCACGGCCGCCGCTACGTCCACATCCTCGAACCCCCCGGCTATCTGGAGCGCCTCATCGAGATCCCCGACGTCGAGGTGGACGTCGACGTCTGGGAGACCACCTACGTACAGCTCCTGCAGGGCGAGGACGCGGTGCTCGAATGGACGAAGGGAACAGCGCTGCGTCCCGTGCTGACCGCCCTGGAGGGGGACCCGGAGGCCACCGGCGAGTTCCTCGGCCAGTACCGCGACCTGCTGCGCAAGGCCTATCCGGCGGGGCCGCACGGAACCGTCTTCCCCTTCCGGCGCATCTTCGCCGTCGCACGGAAAGCAAGGTGACCCCGTTGATCACCGCCCTCGACCACGTCCAGCTCGCCGCCCCGCCCGGCTCCGAGGAGACCCTGCGCGCCTTCTATGAGGGGGTCCTGGGGATGAGCGAGGTCCCCAAGCCGCCGGTGCTCGCCGCCCGGGGCGGCTGCTGGTTCGCCGCGGGCCCGGTCCAGCTGCACATCGGGGTGGAGGAGGACTTCCGCCCGGCGCGGAAGGCCCACCCGGGTCTACGGGTCAGCGGTATCGAGGCGTACGCGGAGTTGCTGGAGTCCCGCGGTGCCGCGGTCGTCTGGGACGGTGACCTGCCGGGCCACCGCCGCTTCTACGCCGACGACCCGTTCGGCAACCGTCTGGAGTTCCTGGAGCCCGACGCCGGGTGAGACCGCGGCGGCGCCGGACCCCATGGGGCCTGGCGCCGCCGGGCGGCACAGCCGTCACAACGTGTAGAAGGCCGCCCCCAGCAGCACGGCACCGGCGACGGCCGCCGTCCAGGCGGTGCGCGTCCAGCGCAGGCCGCCGGCGAGGACCAGCGAGGCCAGCAGCAGGGCGCCGCCCAGCGGGACCCAGGAGTACAGCACACCGGCGAGTCCGGTCCTGACCACGTCGTCGGTGCCGGGCTTCACGGCGACCGGTATCCGCTCGCCGGTGCGGTGCGTGACCGCCTTGTCGATCACGACCCGGGCGCGGACGGAGCCGAGGCCCTCCGGCACGAAGGGCCCGGTGCAGGTGTCGGCGCCGCAGGTGGAGACCGTCATGGTGCCCTGCTCGCGGCCCTTGGTGAGCATGACGTGCTGGGCGGTCTTCCACGAGGTCCACACTCCCGCCGCCAGCATGATCAGGACCAGGGCGCTCAGCAGGACGATGCGGCCGACCAGCAGCAGGCCCCAGGCGCTCTCGGCGGTGCGGCGGGCAAGACTCCGTTTGACCATGCGGGCGATCCTTGGCCATCGCGTGGCGCTCGGTCAACCTTTCGATGATCAGCCGTTGTAGGTGCCCTGCGACCTCTCCAGCCCCTCGCAGATGAGCGACTCCACCGCGTCGGCCGCCCGGTCCACGAACCACTCGAGTTCCTTGCGCTCACCCGAGGAGAAGTCCTTGAGGACGAAGTCCGCGACCTGCATCCGCCCCGGGGGGCGGCCGATGCCGCAGCGCACCCGCAGGTAGTCCGGGCCGAGGGACTTGGTGATCGACTTCAGGCCGTTGTGGCCGTTGTCGCCGCCGCCCTTCTTCAGGCGCAGAGTGGCGTAGTCGATGTCCAGTTCGTCGTGCACCGCGACGATGTTGCCGAGCGGCACCTTGTAGAAGTCGCGCAGCGCCGTGACCGGGCCGCCCGACAGGTTCATGTACGTCATCGGCTTGGCCAGCACGACACGGCGGCCGCCGATGCGCCCCTCGACGACCTGGGACCGGCTCTTGTGGGTCTTGAACCGCCCGCCGATCCGGTCGGCGAGCAGATCGGCGACCATGAAGCCGATGTTGTGCCGGTTGCCGGCGTACTCCGGTCCGGGGTTGCCCAGGCCGGCCACCAGCCAGGGCCCTTCGGGGGCGCTTTCCGCTGCGCTCATGCTCATGGCGTCCATTCAACAGGACCGCCGCCCCGCTCCTGGAGGAGCGGGGCGGCGGCGGGAACTGCGTACTGCCGTACTTACTCGGCGGCCTCGGCGGCGGCCTCGCCGGCCTCGGCCTCCGCGCCCTCGCCCTCGGCGGGAGCCTCGGCCTGGGCGGCGACGACCTGCAGGACGACGGTGTCCTCGTCGACGGCCAGGGTGGTGCCCTTGGGGAGCGGGATGTCCTTGGCGAGGATGGAGGTACCGGCCTCCAGGCCCTCGACGGAGACGGTGACGCCGTCGGGGATGTGGGTCGCCTCGGCCTCGACCGGCAGCGCGTTGAGCACGTGCTCCAGCAGGTTGCCGCCGGGGGCGAGCTCGCCCTCGGTGCTGACCACGATCTCGACGGTGACCTTCTCGCCGCGCTTGACCGCGAGCAGGTCGACGTGCTCCAGGAAGCCCTTCAGCGGGTCGCGCTGCACGGCCTTGGGGATGACCAGCTCGGTGCCGTCACCCTCGATGTCCAGGCTGATCAGGACGTTGGGGGTGCGCAGCGCGAGCAGCAGCTCGTGACCCGGCAGGGTGACGTGCTTGGGGTCCTGGCCGTGGCCGTAGATGACACCGGGGACCAGGTGGGCGCGGCGGACGCGACGGGCGGCGCCCTTGCCGAACTCGGTGCGCAGCTGCGCGGAGATCTTCACCTCGGACATGGGGATCACACTCCTCGTGATGACGACGGGACTTCGGTCGGTCGCCCAGCCCACGACGGGCCGTTCCACTTACGAGGAGCGCGTCGATAACGGAGTCCGCCGCCGAAACGGGAACGGCCTCCCTCGCCGAGCAACTCGAAGAGTCTACCCGGCGGGGAGGCCGCCCCGGAAATCGATCAGAACGCGGTGCGCGTGATCAGTGCGCGTCCTCGAAGAGGCTCGTCACGGAGCCGTCCTCGAAGACCTCGCGGACCGCGTTGGCGATCGTCGGCGCGATGGAGAGCACCGTGATCTTGTCGAGGTCCAGCTCACCCGGCGTCGGCAGGGTGTCGGTGAAGACGAACTCGCTCACCTTGGAGTTCTTCAGCCGGTCCGCGGCCGGGCCGGAGAGCACGCCGTGGGTGGCGGTCACGATGACGTCCTCGGCGCCGTTGGCGAACAGGGCGTCCGCCGCGGCGCAGATGGTGCCACCGGTGTCGATCATGTCGTCCACCAGGACGCAGATGCGGCCGCGCACGTCACCGACCACCTCGTGCACGGTGACCTGGTTGGCGACGTCCGGGTCGCGCCGCTTGTGGACGATGGCCAGCGGGGCGCCGAGGCGGTCGCACCAGCGGTCGGCCACGCGCACCCGGCCGGCGTCGGGGGAGACGACGGTCAGCTTCGAGCGATCGACCTTGGCGCCCACGTAGTCCGCCAGGATCGGCAGCGCGAACAGGTGGTCCACCGGGCCGTCGAAGAAGCCCTGGATCTGGTCCGTGTGCAGGTCCACGGTGAGGATCCGGTCGGCGCCCGCGGTCTTCAGCAGGTCGGCGACCATGCGGGCCGAGATCGGCTCGCGGCCGCGGTGCTTCTTGTCCTGACGGGCGTAGCCGTAGAAGGGCACGACCACGGTGATGCGCTTGGCGGAGGCCCGCTTCAGCGCATCGATCATGATCAGCTGCTCCATGATCCACTTGTTGATGGGAGCGGTGTGGCTCTGAATGACGAAGGCGTCCGAGCCGCGCGCCGACTCCTCGAAACGGACGTAGATCTCACCGTTCGCGAAGTCGAAGGCCTTCGTTGGCACAAGGTTGACGCCCAGCTCACGTGCCACCTCCTCCGCGAGCTCGGGGTGTGCGCGGCCGGAGAAGAGCATGAGCTTCTTCTCACCGGTCGTCTTGATCCCGGTCACTGCACCGTCTCCTTGGTGTTCAACGCAGCTTCGCCTTCGGTCAGGGAGGCTGGCGGAATTGTGTGCACCTCACACGGTACGCGTTGCGCGCCGCGACCGCGCACGTGGGGAAGGCCACCCCGGACGTCCGCCCCCTGCGTGATCAGGCCTCCGGCGCTGCGTGCTCGGCCTGTTCGGCGGCCAGCGCGGCCTGCGCGGCCGCGCTGCCGGGGCGCTTCCTGGCCACCCAGCCTTCGATATTGCGCTGCTGGCCGCGTGCGACGGCGAGCGAACCGGCAGGCACGTCCTTGGTGATCACGGACCCCGCGGCGGTGTAGGCGCCGTCCCCGACTGTGACGGGCGCCACGAACATGTTGTCCGAGCCGGTGCGGCAGTGCGAGCCGATGGTGGTGTGGTGCTTGGTCTGGCCGTCGTAGTTGACGAAGACGCTGGCGGCGCCGATGTTGCTGTACTCGCCGATCGTCGCGTCGCCGACGTAGGACAGGTGCGGAACCTTGGTGCCCTCGCCGATGGTGGCGTTCTTCATCTCGACGTAGGTGCCGGCCTTCGCCTTGGTGCCGAGCCTGGTGCCGGGACGCAGATACGCGAACGGGCCGACCGAGGCGGCCTCGCCGATCTCCGCGCTGACGGCCACGGTGTTGCTCACCGTGGCGCCCGGGCCGACCAGGGTGTCGGTGAGCGTGCAGTTGGGGCCGACCTCGGCTCCCGTGGCGAGCCGGGTCACGCCGTACAGCTGGGTGTTGGGCAGCACGACGGTGTCGGGCTCGAACTCCACCGTGACGTCCACCCAGGTCGACGCCGGGTCCATGATCGTCGCGCCCTCGAGCATCGCCCGGTGCAGCAGACGGTCGTTGAGGATGCGGCGGGCCTCGGAGAGCTGCACGCGGTTGTTGATGCCGGCGATCTCCCGGTGGTCCGGGGCGATCGACGCGCCGACGCGGTGCTCGGCCTCGCGCAGGATGCCGAGGGTGTCGGTGAGGTACTCCTCGCCCTGCGCGTTGTCGGTGGTCACCTTGGCCAGCGCGTCCGCCAGCAGTCGCGCGTCGAAGGCGAACACCCCGGAGTTGATCTCGGGGATGGCCCGCTGCTCGTCGGTGGCGTCCTTCTGCTCGACGATCGCCAGCACCGAGCCGTCGTCGCCGCGCACGATCCGGCCGTAGCCGGTCGGGTCGGGCACCTCGGCGGTCAGCACGGTGACGGCGTTGCCGTCGGCGGCGTGGGTGGCGACCAGCGCCCGCAGTGTGTCGGGGGTCAGCAGCGGGGTGTCGCCCGCGGTGATCACCACCGTGCCGGTCAGCTCCGGGAGTTCCGCCAGGCCGGCCCGGACCGCGTGGCCGGTGCCGTTCTGCTCGTACTGCACGGCGGTGCGGACCGCGGCGTCGGTCTCGGCCAGATGGGCGGTCACCTGCTCGCGGGCGTGGCCGACGACGACCAGCAGGTGCTCGGGCTCCAGGGCGCGGGCCGCGGCCACGACGTGTCCGACGAGGGAGCGGCCACTTATCGCGTGCAGGACTTTGGGGGTTGCCGACTTCATGCGGGTGCCCTCACCCGCGGCGAGGACGATGACGGCAGCCGGGCGGTGGGCGCTCACGGAACAGGCTCCTCGGCGTGGGGTGATGGTCACCCGAAGGATACCGGGGCGTTTCGGGCGGCAGGAGCGGAAGGGCCGCGACGGTTGCCGCGACCCCTCGGTCGTGCTCCGCTGCCAGGATTCGAACCCGGACTTAAGGGACCAAAACCCTCAGTGCTGCCGTTACACCACAGCGGATGGAAAAGCCCGCCGAACAGGACATCCCGTCAGGGTGCCCTTTCGACCCCCACCACTATGCCGCACCGACCGCCCCCAATGCGACGAGAAAGATCGGCACTTCCCCTCCCCGAACATGGGTACATGTGCCTGGAGTCGTTTTCCCGCCGACACGCGCGCTCTGTTCCGCCGTCACTTGGCGCTGCCATACTTACGAAGCCGTAAGTTACGGTGGCGTAGCCCCCGACCTTCATTGAGGGACCACCATGACCACACAGACCGACGTGATCACCGAGTCCCCGGAACCCGGGGCCGGCGACGGGGCCCCGCCGCCCCGCGCCACGCTCGGTGCCGACAAGAAGCAGTCACTCGAGCAGATCACCCTCGGCCTCTTCATCGGCATCCCCTTCCTCGCCCTGGTGGCGGCGATCCCGCTCGCGTGGGGCTGGGGCCTGAGCTGGCTCGACCTCGGCCTGATGGTCGGGATGTACTACCTCGGCTGTCACGGCATCACCATCGGTTTCCACCGCCACTTCACCCACGGATCCTTCAAGGCCAAGCGCCCGCTGAAGATCGCCCTCGCCATCGCGGGCTCGATGGCCGTCGAGGGGCCGATCGTGCGCTGGGTCGCCGACCACCGCAAGCACCACAAGTACTCCGACGCCGACGGCGACCCGCACAGCCCCTGGCGGTACGGCGAGACCGTCCCCGCCCTGCTCAAGGGCCTGTGGTGGGCGCACATGGGCTGGATGTTCGACGAGGAGCAGACCCCGCAGCACAAGTACGCCCCCGACCTGATCAAGGACCCCGCGATCCGCCGCATCAGCCGCGACTTCTGGATCTGGACGACCGTCTCGCTGCTGCTCCCGCCGCTGATCGGCGGCCTGGCGACCATGTCGTGGACCGGCGCCGCCACCGCCTTCTTCTGGGGCTCCCTGGTCCGCGTGGCCCTGCTGCACCACGTCACCTGGTCGATCAACTCGATCTGCCACGCGGTCGGCAAGCGCCCCTTCCGCTCCCGCGACAAGTCCGGCAACGTCTGGTGGCTGGCCGTCCTGTCCTGCGGCGAGTCCTGGCACAACCTGCACCACGCCGACCCCACCTCCGCCCGGCACGGCGTACTGCGCGGCCAGATCGACTCCAGCGCGCGGATCATCCGCTGGTTCGAACTCCTCGGCTGGGCCAGTGACGTACGGTGGCCGACCGCTGACCGTATCGCGGCCCGCCGTAAGGAGAGCGTCAGCGAAGCGGCATGATTGACGGGTGAGCGACGGCAGCAACAGCAGCAGAGGCAGCGAGGGCACACCGTCGCGGCGTGCCCGCCGGGTGCGCATGACGGGCAAGGAGCGCCGCGAGCAGCTCCTCGACGTGGGGCGCACGCTCTTCGCGGAGCGCGGCTTCGAAGGCACCTCGGTCGAGGAGATCGCGCACAAGGCGGGCGTCTCCAAGCCCGTCGTGTACGAGCACTTCGGCGGCAAGGAAGGCCTGTACGCCGT
Source organism: Streptomyces sp. NPDC026673 (assembly GCF_040638135.1). Classification (NCBI taxonomy): domain Bacteria; kingdom Bacillati; phylum Actinomycetota; class Actinomycetes; order Kitasatosporales; family Streptomycetaceae; genus Streptomyces; species Streptomyces sp. NPDC026673. The sequence goes on from NZ_JBEZXR010000026.1 coordinate 76,364, forward strand.
GGTCGTGGACCGCGAGATGCGGCGCCTGCTGGACATGGTCACCGGTGCCCTCACCGGTGGCCATCCCCGTGAGCTGCTGGAGCAGGCGGCCTTCGCCCTGCTGGACTACATCGAGCAGTACACCGACGGCTTCCGGATCCTCGTGCGGGACTCCCCGGTCGCCCAGTCCACCGGCACCTTCGCCTCGCTGATCAGCGACATCGCCACCCAGGTCGAGGACATCCTGGGCATGGAGTTCAAGCAGCGGGGCTTCGACGCCAAGCTCGCCCCGCTCTACGCGCAGGCGCTGGTCGGGATGGTCGCGCTCACCGGGCAGTGGTGGCTGGACGCTCAGAAGCCCAAGAAGGCCGAGGTCGCCGCCCACCTGGTCAACCTGTCCTGGAACGGCCTGTCGGGACTGGAGCCCAGGCCCCGGCTGATCGGCCACCGCAAGAACTGACGCGCCGTTCGCGCGCACGACGAGGGCGGTGCCCCCCCACGCTCGGGGGGCACCGCCCTCGTCATGTGTGTACGGCCGCGGTCAGCCGGTGTTGCGCAGGCCCGCGGCAACGCCGTTGACCGTCAGCAGCAGCGCACGGGCGAGCAGCGGGTCGGGCTCCTCGCCGCGGGCCGCCGCCTCGCGCTGCCGGTGCAGCAGCGCCACCTGCAGATACGAGATCGGGTCCAGGTAGGCGTCCCGGATGTGGAAGGTCTGCTTGAGCACCGGCTGGGCGTCCAGCAGCCGATCCTCACCCGTGATGCGCAGCACCTCGGCGACCGTCAGCTCGTGCTCGGCCTTGATGACGTCGAAGACGTGCCTGAGCTCGTCCGGCACGAGGGTGTCGACGTAGTGCTGGGCGATCCGCAGATCCGTCTTGGCCAGCGTCATCTCGACGTTGGACAGGAAGTTGCGGAAGAAGTGCCACTGCTCGTACGCCTCGGCGATGTCGGCCTCCCGGCCCGCCTCGCGGGCGGCCTTCAGACCCGAGCCGACGCCGAACCAGCCGGGCACGATCTGCCGCGACTGCGTCCAGCCGAACACCCACGGGATGGCCCGCAGCCCGTCCAGCCCCGCCCCGCTGTCCGGGCGGCGCGAGGGCCGGGAGCCCAGGTGCAGCTCGGCGAGCTGGTCGACCGGCGTGGAGGCGAAGAAGTACGCGGGCAGGTCCGGGTCCTCCACCAGCCGGCGGTAGGCGGCGTGCGCGGCGTCGGAGACCACGTCCATGGCCGCGTCCCAGCGGGACAGCGCCTCCTCGGACTGGCGCGGCGCGGTGTGCAGCGCGGAGGCCTGCAGCGTCGCGGCGACCGTCAGCTCCAGGTTCTCCCGGGCCAGGGACGGGATCAGGTACTTGTCGGAGATGACCTCGCCCTGCTCGGTCACCTTGATCTCGCCCTCCAGCGTGCCCCACGGCTGCGCCAGGATCGCGTCGTGCGTCGGGCCGCCGCCGCGGCCGACGGTGCCGCCCCGGCCGTGGAAGAGCCGCAGCCGCACCCCGTGCCGGTGCGCCACGTCGCGCAGGCTCCGCTGCGCCCGGTGGATCTCCCACTGCGAGGTGGTGATGCCGCCGAACTTGGAGCTGTCGCTGTAGCCGAGCATGACCTCCTGCACGTCGCCGCGGAGCGAGACGAGCTTGCGGTACGAGGGGTCGGAGAGCATCTCGTCGAGCAGCCTGTCGGCGACCTTCAGTTCGTCGGTGGTCTCCAGCAGCGGCACGATGCCGATCTTGGCGATCCCCGCGTGCAGATCGATCAGCCCGGCCTCGCGGGCCAGCACCGCCGCCGCGAACACGTCGTCGGAGCCCAGGCACATCGAGATGATGTACGACTCGATGACCTCCGGACCGAAGCGCTTGAACGCCTCCCGGACGGTGTGGAAGACGCCCAGCGTCTTCGCCCCCGCCGCGTCCAGCGGCGCCGGGGAGGGCGCCAGCGGGCGGCGCGAGCGCAGTTCCTTGGCGAGCAGCCTGCGCCGGTAGTCGCGCGGCATGTCCGCGTACCGCCACGACTCCTCGCCCAGCCGGTCGAAGAGCTGGCCGAGGGCGTGGTGGTGGGCGTCGGCGTGCTCGCGCACGTCCATCGTGGCCAGCTGCAGGCCGAAGGCCGACAGCGTGCGGATGGTGCGGTCGAGGCGGCCGTCGGCGATCAGCTCGCCGCGGTTGGCGCGCAGCGAGTCCTGCAGCAGGCGCAGGTCGGCCAGGAGACCGCCGGTGCCCAGGTAGTCCCGCCCGGGCACGTGCGGGGTGCCGCTCGCCAGCCGCTCCCTGGTGTTCAGCAGCTTCTGCCGGATGCAGGTGGCCTTGAGGCGGTAGGGCTCCTCGGCGTTCAGGCGCTTGTAGCGGGGGCTGATCTCCGGGAGGCGCTGGAGGTCCTGCTCCAGGTCGGCCAGCAGCTCGGGGGAGGCGCCGGCGTTGCGGATCGAGTTGGACAGCGCCGCGCGCAGGTCGTCGACGAGTTCCAGTGCGTCGGTGATGCCGTGCTCGTGCTGCAGGATCAGCACGTCCCAGGTGACCTGCGGGGTGACGTTGGGGTTGCCGTCCCGGTCACCGCCGATCCAGGTGCCGAAGGTCAGCGGCCGGGTCTCGGCGGGCAGCGGCACACCGACCCGCTCGAGCTCGACGGCGAGGTCCTCCAGCACGTCGCCGACGGCGCCCGCGTGCAGCTCGTCCAGGTAGTAGATGGCGTTGCGCGCCTCGTCGGCGGGCTCGGGGCGGACGACGCGCAGTTCGTCGGTCTGCCAGAGCAGGTCGATGTTCTCCGCCAGGCGCAGATCGGTGCGGCGGCGGTCGCCGCCCTCGCCGGTCGTGTCCAGCAGCGCGGCGATCACTCGCAGCTTGTTCAGTACGCTGCGGCGCGCCGCCTCGGTGGGGTGCGCGGTGAAGACCGGACGCACATTGAGGTTGCCCACGGTCTGGCGCAGGTGCTCCGGGTCGGCGTCCTTGAGCAGGTCGGCCGTGCGGGCCAGCAGCCCGCCGTCGGCCGCCCGGCGGGAGCGCAGCTCACGGCCGCGGTGCACCTGCTCGGTGACGTTCGCGAGGTGGAAGTAGGTGGAGAAGGCGCGGACCAGCTTGGCCGCGGTCTCGAGATCGGTCTCGCCGAGCAGGGCGGCGGCGGCCTCGCCGTCGCTGCGGGTCAGCGCCCGCACCCTCTCGACGAGATCGAGGAGTTCCGGGCCCTCCTGCCGGACGAGCGTCCCCCCGAGGAGGTCTCCCAGACGGCGGATGTCCGCGCGGAGGGGGGCACTCCCGGTGGTGTTGTCGGCGCTGCTCACAGGTGCGGCTCCTCGTGCAGGGGAATGGGCGGCGGCATTGTCCGGACCGCGCTGTCCGACGGCACAAGGATAGGTCGGGGCCGCTCCCCGGACCGGGGCTGACCGCCAGGCGGACACCGTCGCGTCTACGCTGGTCCGTATGAGTACGACGGGGGAGTACGTACCGGACGGGGCCGGCGGACGAAGCCGGGAGGCCGCCGGGCCGTGGTGGTGGCCCAGGCGGCGCAGCATGGTGCTCGACGTCTCCCTGGCCCTCGTCTCCGCCGTGGAATGCCTCGTCGAGGGCGCGGCCTTCGCGGAGAAGACCGGGATCTCGCCGGTCGTCACGGGGCTGTTCGGCCTGCTGGTCGGCTCGATGCTGGTGCTCCGCCGGCGCTGGCCGGTGCTGGTCGTCCTGGTCTCCATCGCCGTCACACCGGCCCAGATGGGCATCCTGCTGAGCGTCGTCGGCCTCTACACCCTGGCCGCCTCTGACGTGCCGCGGCGGATCATCGCCGTGCTGTCGGGGATGACCATGCTCGGGACGCTGATCGTCACGTTCCTGGAGATGCACGGCGACCTCAGCGGCGCCGCCTACCACGCTCCGCTCGCCGTGGTCGCCCTGACCTCCGTGCTCGCGGCGGTCGGCGTGACCGCGCCGCCGGTGCTGCTGGGCCTGTACGTGGGCGCCCGGCGGCGGCTCGTGGAGAGCCTGCGGGAACGGGCGGACGGCCTGGAGCGGGAGCTGTCGCTGCTGGCCGAGACGGCCACGAGTTCCGCCGAGCGCGCCCGCATGGAGGAGCGCACCCGCATCGCGCGCGAGATGCACGACGTCGTCGCCCACCGGGTGAGCCTGATGGTCGTGCACGCGGCCGCGCTGCAGGCGATCGCCGTCAAGGACCCGGAGAAGGCCTCGGCCAGCGCGCAACTGCTGGGGGACATGGGACGGCAGGCGCTCAACGAGCTGCGCGAGATGCTGGGCGTCCTGCGGACGGCGCCGTCCCCGGCACCGGCCGCGGTTCCGGGGGCTGCCGCGGTGCGCCCTCAGGCGGCGGTGTCCGAGGCGGCGGGGTCCGCTGGGGCGGCTGGGTCGACCGGGTCGACTGCGGAAACGATTGCGCCCGTGCGGGCCCCGGTCGCGCAGACCCCTCCGGAGGACGACCAGGGCCCGTGCCTAGCCGAACTCATGGGGCTGCTCGACGAGTCGCGGGCGGCCGGGATGGACGTCGAGCTCACGGTGGAGGGGGAGGAGCGTCCGCTGGCGGCGCGCGTCGAGGCCACGGTCTACCGCGTCGTGCAGGAGGCACTCACCAACGTCCACAAGCACGCGCCCGGCGCCCGGGCGCGCATCCGTCTCGCCTACCGCGAGGCGGAGGTCGCGGTCCTGGTGCAGAACGGCCCCTCCGACGGCGCGCCCGCTCTGGTGCTGCCCAGCGGGGGGAACGGGCTGGTCGGCATGAAGGAGCGCGTCACGGCGCTCGGCGGGGGGTTCGCCGCGGGCACGACCCACGAGGGCGGGTTCCGCGTCTCCGCGATGCTTCCCGCGTGACGCCTGTTGTCGTGTGCGGGTTCGTCTCGCGCCCCTCGGGCGCACAGCGGCGGGCTGCGTACGGGTGGGTGGACGGGTGGGTGCTGCCGGTGTTCGGCTGTCCCGCCGTCTCGCTCCCTTCGGTCGCAAAGCGGCGGGCTGCGGACGGGAGGGTGGGGGCGGGCCTTTGTGGCAGTGTGCGGGCCGGTGGTCGGCGGGGGGTTCAGGCGCCGGAACGGGGTGCCTTTCCGGCGGCTGGGGTCTCGTCGCCGTCCGCGGGTAGAGATGGCCGCTTCCACGCCCACCGTTCGCGGTGGGCGCGCCTGCCGTGACCGGCGTCTGCGGCTGATTCGAGGTGCTGCCGAGCGGTCCACGGGACATCGGGCTCGCTTTCGCCGATATGTTCGGCGGAACAGAGCCCGATCTCGAGAAGGCCACCCGCCGAGCCCGATGCCCACCGGGGAATCACCCGCAGACGCCGGTTACGGCGGAGGCGCCATCCACGGAGGGTGGGCGTGGCAACCACCGTCTATACCCGCGGACGGATACGAGACCCGCGCCACCGGAGAGAGAACCCGCTCCGGCGCCTGAACCCCCGCCACGCACCCACCCGCACACCGCAACGAAGGCCCCGCCTCACCCTCCCCGTCCGCAGCCCGCCGCTTTGCGACCGAAGGGAGCGAGACGGCGGGACAGCCGAACACCGGCGGCAGCCACCAGCGCGCACCCGCCCCGGCCGGGTGGTCACGTCGTGAGGCGGTGCGGCCGCGCCCCCGTCGTGAGGGCGCCCAGCGCCGCGTCGATGGTGGCGCCCAGGTAGTAGTCGCCGGTGTGGTCGATGCAGTAGACGCGTCCCTCCGCGTCGATCGCGAGTTGCCCTTGGCCCGCGGACTCCTCCCCGAGGGGCGCGACGTCCGTGTCGAGTGCCCTGCCGAGATCGCCGAGCGTGCGGGCGAAGTGCAGTCCGTGCATCGGGTCGACGTGGACCGCGCTGGGCGCGATGTGGCGGCCCGGGGCGGTGACGGCCGGCACGGTGAGACCGCCGAACTCCGCCCAGGCCTCGACCGCGGCGGGGAAGACGCTGTGCCGGTGGCCGCCGGGGGAGACGTAGGCGCGAAGCGTGTCGGCCCAGACCTCGGCCTGCTGGATGTCCCAGCGGCCGGGCTGCCACCCGGCGGAGCGCAGGGCCGCGTCGACGCCGACGGGGAAGCGGGTGGAGTTCATTCGGTGTCGGCCCCGGGGTCGAAGGCGCGGACGCCGAAGTGTGCGAGCAGGGTCTGGCAGGAGCGGCACGGCGGGGCGTAGGCGCCGTGCGCGGGGTCACCGTCCTCGCGTATGCGGCGGGCGGTGAGCTTGGCGCCCTTGAGGGCCTTGCGGGCCTCGCCTGCCGTCAGCGGTTTGCGCGAGGCCCGCTTGCTGCGGGCGCCGTCGACGGTGCCGAGGAAGCGGGAGAGCAGCAGCGGCTCGGGACATCGCCCGGTGAAACGCTCACGCTGAGCGACCGGAAGCGCGTCGAGCACGTCCTGGACCAGTGGGTGGAGCGGGGGCGGCTGGTCGGCCTTGACGCCGGTGCAGGTGAGGACCTCGTCCTTGACGGACAGCGCGGCGGCCACCGCCGGCAGGATCCCGTCGCGCCGGTGCCGCAGGCGCGGCGGTGCCGGTGCGTCATCGGCTCCCCAGTTCAGCCGCGGGTCCGCGGCACCTCTCGTCAGCATCTTCGTACGGCCCTCCGATCCGTCCTCCCGAGGAGGACGTCCCCCTATGTGCGCAAGACTGCCAAACGGACAAGGCGTTACGGAAGTCGGTTGTGAGGTGAGAGGTTTAGTTTGTGCCGGATGTCACGGCACTGTGGGGAGATGTGTATCGCAGTCCGATGTGCTGCCGCTGTGGCACTCCTTGCGTTGGCCAGTGGTTGTACGGATAGTAGCGCCGGGTCGGACGGGAAGGGTGCCAAGCCGTCGCAGAGCGGCCGGGATTCGATCACCGCCCCCGTGGAGGGCGCACAAGGGACGCTGTCCATAGGCGAGTTGGGGGCCGTGCTGAACGGGAGCGCGGGCGCCGCGGGCGCGCCGGTCCCGGAAGGGTCGCTCACCGCCCACCGGGCCGCGCACCGCCCATGTGACGGCCACGGTCGCCACGCGGCAGGCGTTCTGGGGCGATGGCGAGTTGGACCTGCCGCTGCCCTCCGCCCACCGACCCGGCGACGCCGAAAGGCTCGTGAGCGGGATCGCCGGCGCCCTGAGGGAGTGCCGCAGCTTCGCGATGACCGACGGCGAGGGGCCTACCCGGTATTTCGCCGTCCGGCCCGCGAAGGCCCCCGCCGCGGGCGACGAGGCGATCGCGTACGTGCTGACCGGCACCGGGGACGGGAGGAGCGGCACCGCCACCGTGACCGGCGTGCGCCCGGCGGCGTCGTCGTCGGCCGCCGCGGTCCCCCGTAGCCCTTCGGGCCCGGGAGGTGCCCCCACCACCGCGTCTCCTTCTCCGCCTCGCCGGGCTCGGCCCTCGACCCGCTCCGTGCTCCACCCCACCTGTCCACGCGGCCTCTACGTCACCGTCAAGCCGTCCGGAGACCCCGGGGGACCGCCCGTCGCGGTCGTGCGCGCGCAGCACGGCGAACTCGCGGCGGCCGCCGCCCATCCGTGACCGGAACCAGCGGAAGAGCCTATTGCCACACCCCATAGGCTGTGCCCAACACCAGATTCAGCATGGGGGCATCCGCAATGACGACAGGTCGGCTCGGGCATCGGGCCGCGCCACCGAACGCGGCCTACGCCGGTCAGATCGTGCACTTCCCCGACCCGGTGCGGCGCGCCCGTCATCCGCAGGGCGTACGCGTGGACGAGCGCGGCTTCCCCGATTTCTCGCCGTACGCCCGTGCCGCGGCCGAGATCGCCGAGCCGCCGGACGGTTTCGGCATCGACGAACTCCGGCTGACCGACTACGTGTCGGCCAACGCCGCGCTGCACGCCGCCGGTCACGAGCTGTGGGACAGCCTGTCCCCCGTCGCCACACCGCACGGCTGGACCTGGCACCACGTCGTCGGCAGCCGCCGTCTGGAACTGATCCCCGCCGAGGTCAAGTCGCTGCTGCGGCACCACGGCGGTCTGGCCACCACCGCCTCCGCCGACCACGACAAGCGCGGCACCCGCCCGCTGCAGGAGACCCGCCCGGTCCACTTCGGCCTGCGCAAGGACGGGGTCGCCGTGACCGAGGAGCAGGTCCGGGACGTGGAGGAGGAGCTCGGCTACCGGCTGCCCGGCGCCTACCGCACCTTCCTCAAGGCGGCGGGCGGCAGCGCGCCGCGCGGCGTCGCCCTGCTGCCCATGCTGGGCCTCCTGATCGACCAGCCCTTCTTCACCGTGCGGGACGAGGCGGCGGTCAACGACCTCGTCTACGTCAACAAGTGCCTGCGCGACCACCTCACCAAGGACTACCTCGCGATCTCCTACGTCCAGGGCGGCGTGCTCGCGGTGAAGGCGCGCGGCGCGGACCTGGGCTCCATGTGGCTGTGCGCGTACGACGACGTGCGCGACGCCGACGGCGCCTTCGGCTCCACCGAGGAGCGGGTGGCCGGGCTGCTGCTGCCGTGCGGCGAGGACTTCGACGCCTTCCTGGCCGCGCTCGCCGGCGACCCGCCGGAGCTGGGGACGGTGGCGAACCTGATGGTCGACGGCGGCTTCGCCCGCGCCGTCCCGGTGGAGGGGTGAGGCAGGAGATGGTCACGTTCGCGCAGGCGCAGGAGCGCGCAGAGCGGTGGATCAACGCCGACGTCCCGGCCTACCTCGCCCGCGATGTGCGGGTGCGGGAGTTCGACCGGGGCTTCGTGGTCTGGTCAGAGCCCAGGGACGGCGGGCCGACCTCGGACGACGGGGAGACCCGCATCGTCATCGCCCGCGACAGCGGCGAGGCCACGCTCTGGCCCGCACTGCCGGTGGGCGAGATCATCCGCCGCTGGGAGGAGACCTACGCCGCCGTCGCCGACGCGGTCCCGGACACCCCGGAGCCGCCGCGGCGGATCGACCTGGAGGCCACGTCGTTCCTGCTGAGCCCGCCGCAGTGGCTCCAGGACGCCGCCGACCGGCTCGGCATCCCCGACCGCCGCGGCGAGTCCGCCGTCGCGGACGCCACGCCGATCCCGGGCCCGGCGCCGGTCGCGTCGCCCGGCTCCGACACGCCCACCGAGCCGTACGTTCCGACCCCGACCCCGGCGATGCCGATGCCGTACGGCGGGGCGCCCACCCCGCCGCCCGCGACGTGGCGGGACGCCAACGACAGCCAGGGCGCGGGGGCGTCCGTGCCGCCGCCGGCGACCGTGTACGCGCCGCCGATCAGCGACTCGGACGACGCCCACACCCCGCCGCCCATGACGAGCGCGGACGCCAGCACCGAACGGCTGCCCGGCGTGGCCGAGTCCGGGACGCCGCTGCCGCGGCCCCAGGGACAGGCCGGGTACGGCTACCCCGGCGCCGGCACGAGCGCGCCGCCCCCGCCCCCGCCGTTCGGCGGTCCCGCCGTGGTTCCGCCGCCCCCGCCGCGGCCCGCGGTCGGCCGGCAGGGTCCGCCTCCGCCGCCGCCCGCGCCGTCCACCCCCGCCCGGCCCGCGTCCGGCGACATGCACCACGCCGCGACGATGCTGTCCCGCCCGGACAGCCCGTTGCCGCCGCCCCCGCCGCCGCCCGGACCGGGTCGCGGCGCCGCCGACGTCGCCGCCGCGGAGACCTCGAAGGCCGGTCCGCCCGGTCCGCCCCCGCCCCCGCCCGGTCCGGGGGTGCCCGGCACCCCGGCCGCGGGGTACGTGCCGACGCAGCTGGTCCAGGCGCTGCCGGCGAACGAGCCGCCCGGCCCGCCCGCACCGCCGGCGCCGGCCGCCCCGGACGTGCACCAGGCCGCGACGATGCTGTCCCGCCCCGACGGCGGCGCGGCCCCGCCGCCCCCGCCCCCGCCGCCCGGCCCCGTGGCGGCGGCGCCGCAGCCCGCTGCGTACGGCTATCCGCAGCCCCCCGCGCAGCCGCAGCCGCCCTCCGGGGTGCCCACGGTCGGCCCCGGCTACATGGCCGTGCTCCGGTACCGCGCGCAGGACGGCTCCGAGCAGCAGCTGATCCGCCGCTCCGCGCCCGGCACCCCGCACCCGGAGTGGCAGATCCTGCACGAGCTGCGCGCCCTCGGCGTGCCGCCGCAGGCGGTGCTGGAGCTGCACACCGAGCTGGAGTCGTGCGACCTGCCGGGCGGCTACTGCGCCCGGATGATCCGCGAGACCTGGCCCCAGGTGCGGATCAGCAGCACCGCCCCGTACGGCAAGGACCACGCGAGCCGCCGGGCGGGCGTCCAGCACCTGCTGACGCACCTCGGCGAGCTGCACCAGGTGGCGAGCGCCCCGGCGCACGCCCACCCGCACCGGGTGCCGATGCCCGAGCCGCACCAGATCCAGCGGGTCCCCCCGATCCCGCTCGACGCGATCGGCCAGGAGCTGGTGCAGTCCTTCGGTCCGCAGGGCGTGTTCCGCTTCGACCAGCGGGCGGTGGCGCGCCAGGGCGTGCCGGACGTCGTCGCGCAGACCCTGACCTGGTCCGGGCTGCCGGTGGACTTCGGCCCGTTCTTCTGGGCGCAGGCCCAGCCGGGGCGGCCGGTGCCGACCCTGGCGGAGCTGGCGGCCGAGCGCGGCGTGCAGCCGGCGCCGGACGCGGGCTCGTATCTGGTGATGGGCAATGACTTCGGCCGCCAGTTGTGCGTGCAGTTCGGTACGGCGCACATCGTCGCGGTGCCGCTGGAGGCCGGACCGGGTGGTGCGCCGGCCGTGCCGCAGTTCGTCAACTCCAGCCTGCCGGAGTTCGTCCGCTGCCTCGCGCTGCTCGGGAAGATGTGGCGCTGGCGGCTGGGCCTGACACCGGAGCAGGCGGGCCGCTGGACGGTCGACTTCCAGAACCAGCTGGCCGCGCTCGACCCGGCGGCGGTGGCGTCCCCCGAGCACTGGTGGCCGGTGCTCATCGAGCAGATGTGGGACGGGATGCTCTAGCCAGGGCCTGTCGTCGCATTCCCTCCCCCAGCCTTCGGCCGGGGGTGCCCCCACGCCGTGTTGTCGAATCGTCCGAGTAGCCCACTACGAGGACGAACTCCGCCTTGCGATGCACCGCACGTGGGGGCACCTCACAGCGGTAGCCGGGGGAGCCAATGCGACGACAGGCCCTGGGCCGGGCCCGGCCGGCTCCGCACCGCGGCTTCGGACGGCGCCCCGGCGGCCCGCCGGTCCGTTCGAATCCGTGGTCGGAGTGTCGCGTTATGGGCAAATCGGGCAAATCCCCGAGAATGGGGGTATGAGTACGGCACACCCCCGCGGCGGCCCCGGCTTCGCCACCGTCCGTGGCCGCGGGTACCGCACCGAACAGGTCGACCGCTTCCTGGAGGAGCTGTCGGAGGATCGCGACGCCGCGTGGGAGCGTGCCGCGCGGCTCACCGTCCTGGCCAACGAGATGGCGGCGGAGTGCGCGGCACTCCGCGATGTGGTCGCCACGCTGTCGCCGCCGACCTATGAATCCCTCGGCAAGGGCGCGCTGGATCTGCTGCGGCTCGTCGAGGAGGAGGCCGCCTCCGTACGCGAACAGGCCGACGAGGAGGCCCGGCACGCCCAGGACGCGGCCCAGGCCGCCCGTCGTACGCTCATGGACGAGGCCCGTGCCGCCGCCCATGCCCGCCGCGCCGAGGCCGACGCGGAGGCCGAGCAGGCGCTGGAGCGGTATGGCGCCGACGCCGGGCGGATCGCCGACGAGGCCCGTGAGGAGGCCGGCCGACTGGGGGACGAGGCCGACCGGGACCTCGACGCGGCCCGCGCGGACAACGAGCAGGTCTTCGCCGAGCTGGAGAAGGACCACCGCGAGCGTTTCGACACCCAGGAGCACGAACTCGCCGAGCGCGAGGCCGGCGTCGACTCCCGGCTGGCCGAACTCACCTCCTACGCCGAGGCCATGGTGGACGACGCCCGCCGGGCCCTGGCGGAGACGGAGGAGGGCGCCCGGCGCCGCCAGGAGGAGGCCGACGCCACCGCCGCGGAACTCCTCGCCCAGGCCCGGGTGCGGGAGGAGCGCATCCGCCTGGCCGCCGAACGCGAGCTGCGCGAGCACGAGGTCAGGCGCGAGGAGATCCGCGCGCACCTCGCCCACGTCCGCGGCAGCCTCGCCGCCCTCACCGGTCGCGAGGTCCCGGACGCCGACGAGGAGCCGGGGCCCGCCGCCCCGGAGGTGCCCGCTCCCTCCCCCGGGGAGGATCAGGAACCGTCGTAGGCGGGGAACTCCCCGCTGTCCACGACCCAGGGCCCCACGGCGACGGCGTCTCCGAAGGCGTAGTCGTGGCGCGCCCGGTAGCGGGGGCCGTCGTCGCCGGGCGACGGTCCCGGATCGGAGAGGACGGCGAGCGTCTTGTCTCGCGGGTCGATGATCAGGTACAGCGGGATCCCCATGGCGGGGTAGTCCCGGGTCTTCTCGCGGTAGTCGTTCTCCGGGTTGGACGTGGAGATGACCTCGGCCACCAGGGCGACGTCGGCGGGGTCGAGGAACCCGGGCGTGTCGAGGGCCTGTTCGGCCACGACGACGAGGTCCGGGCGGCGCATGCGCCCTATGGCGGGAGCCTCGATCTCGGGACCGCTGTGGGCCACGTGACCGGCCCAGTGCGGATCGTCGGCCATCTGCCGCTCGATCTGCCGCCGCAGCCGCAGGGCGATCAGCTCGTGCCGGTTGACCGGCGCCATCAGCAACGTGATGACGCCCTCGCCGATCTCCACGGCCCAGGTGTCCTCGCGCTCCATCAACTCGTCGGCGATGGCCCGCATGCGCGCGTAGGTCTTCGCGTCCACGGTGTCAACGTACCGCCGGGTCCTCCTCCAGGACCGGGAAGCGGCGGGGGGCCACCAGCAGGACGGCGGCAAGCGACAGGACCGCCGCCACCGTCGCGCCGACGTAGACGTGGTCGACGGCCGCCGCGACGGCGCGGCGCACCTGCTCGTCGGCGTGGGCGGCGCCGGCGATGGCGTCGAGATCGGTGCCGGAGCCGTGCAGGCGGGCGGCGAGGGTGGCGTTGGCGACGGCGCCGAAGACGGCCGCGCCGACGCTCTGGCCGACCTGGCGGCAGAAGAGGATCGACGAGGTGGCGGTGGCCCGCTCGCTCCACGGGACGGTGGACTGCACGCCGACGATCAGGGGGAGCTGGAAGAGCCCGAGGGCGGCGCCGAGGGCCAGCATCACCAGGGTGGGCTGCCAGGCGGGACCGGCGTAGGGGAGCAGGACGAGCACGACGAGGACGGCGGTGGCGGCCGCCATGCCGAGGGCCGCGGTGTTGCGGAAGCCGATGCGCAGGTAGACGCGGTTGCTGAGGGCGGCGGAGACGGGCCAGCTGAGCGTCATCACCGAGAGCACGAAGCCCGCCGCGATCGGGCCGAGCCCGAGCACGGTCTGCGCGTATGTCGGGACGAAGACCGTCGGGGCGACCATCAGGACGCCGAGCATGCCGAGGGCCAGGTTGACGGCGACGATCACCCGGCGCCGCCAGACCCAGCCGGGGATGATCGGCTCCGCGGCCCGGCGCTCGGCCCACACGGTGAGGGCGCCCATGACGAGGCTGCCGCCGAGCAGCCACCACCGGGCGGGCCCGTCCTGGACGAGGCCGGTGATCAGCAGACCGCCGGAGAGGAAGAGCAGCAGCGCCCCCTGCCAGTCGACGCGGTGCCGCGTGCGGTCGGCGACCGTCTCGCGCAGATGGCGGGAGATGAGGAACAGCGCGACCGCGCCGACGGGCAGGTTGATCAGGAAGATCCAGCGCCAGCTGGCGTACCCGGCGAACAGCCCGCCGCACAGCGGCCCGAGGACGGCGGAGACGGCCCAGACCGTGGAGATCGCCGCCTGGATGCGGCCGCGCTCCTTCAGCGGGTACAGGTCGCCCGCGACCGTCTGCACGGTGCCCTGGATGGCGCCGCCGCCGAGCCCCTGCACGATGCGGAAGGCGATCAGCCCCGCCATGTTCCAGGCCCCCGCGCACAGCACGGAGCCGAGCAGGAAGATCGCGATGCCGGCCAGCAGCACGGGTTTGCGGCCGAAGGTGTCGGCGAGCTTGCCGTAGACCGGAAGGGTCACCGTGACCGCGAGCAGATAGCCGGAGAAGAGCCAGGAGAAGACGGAGAAGCCGCCGAGGTCGCCGACGATCTGCGGGACCGCGGTGGAGATGATCGTGGAGTCCATCGCCGCCAGCGCCATGGCCAGCATGAGCGCGGCGACCACCGGACCGCGCCGTGGCGGGCTCTGCGGCCTCGCGGTGGCGGCTGCGGCCGTGGTCTGCCCGGTGCGCTCCACGGGACCCCCTCTGGTTGTGTGTACGACACACCATTCCATGCCGGGCGTCGCCCCGCACAGGGGGTATCCGCAGGCCGGACGGCCGGGCTTGAACCTCCCGCGACCGGAGGGTGCAGCATCGACCCCGAGCCGGGTCGGTCGAAAGTCGCAGTCCCCCTAGGGGTCACACCGAATTTTCTCCTACCCCCGGTTCGTACCGGCGGAGGACGAGGGCGCCCCCCTGGGCTCCCTAGCCTTCTGGTGGGGCTAACCCCCGGGCCGATACGGAGACGCGCACCATCGTCCCGGCCCCCTCCCCGAAGCCAGTCTTGGTACGCGACGACGCACGCCCGGAAACGGCGGCAACGACCACTCGAACAGGAGTCATCCAGTGACAACGGCAGTATCGATTCCCAAGTCCGGGGGTAGCGGAGAACGTACGGCCGTCGCCGCCCGGGCCCGTCAGGTGACCAAGGCGTACGGCTCCGGCGAGACCCGGGTCGTGGCCCTGGACGCGGTCGACGTCGACATCGAGCGCGGACGCTTCACCGCGATCATGGGGCCGTCCGGCTCCGGCAAGTCGACCCTGATGCACTGCCTCGCCGGTCTCGACACGGTGACCGAGGGCCAGATCTGGGTCGGTGAGACCGAGATCACCCAGCTGAAGGACAAGAAGCTCACCCAGCTGCGCCGAGACAAGATCGGCTTCATCTTCCAGGCCTTCAACCTGCTGCCGACCCTGAACGCGGCCGAGAACATCACGCTGCCCATGGACATCGCCGGGCGCAAGGCCGACCCCCAGTGGCTGCAGCGGGTCGTGGAGACCGTCGGCCTCGCCGGGCGCCTGAAGCACCGTCCCGGCCAGCTCTCCGGCGGTCAGCAGCAGCGCGTCGCCGTGGCCCGCGCCCTCGCCGCCCGGCCCGAGATCATCTTCGGTGACGAGCCGACCGGCAACCTCGACTCGCGCGCCGGCGCGGAGATCCTGGGCTTCCTGCGCCGCTCCGTCGACGAACTCGGCCAGACCATCGTCATGGTCACCCACGACCCGGTCGCCGCCTCCTACGCCGACCGCGTCCTCTACCTCGCCGACGGCCGGATCGTGGACGAGATGCGGGACCCGACCGCGGACTCCGTCCTCGAGCGCATGAAGGACTTCGACGCCCGCGGGAGGACGTCGTGACCGTCGTCAAGACCTCGATGCGCAACTTCCTCGCGCACAAGGGCCGCATGGCGCTCTCCGCCATCGCCGTCCTGCTCTCGGTGGGCTTCGTCTGCGGCACGCTCGTCTTCACCGACACCATGACCTCCACCTTCGACAAGCTCTTCGCCGCCACCGCCTCGGACGTCACCGTCACACCCAAGGGCGCGCCCAGCGACGACGAGATGCAGATGACCACCAAGGCGGCCACCGTGCCCGCCTCCGTGGTCGAGGAGCTGAAGCGGGTCGAGGGCGTCAAGTCCGCGTCGGGCGAGGCCAACAGCCAGACCCTGACGGTGACCGACGCCGCCGGTGAGAACCTCGGGCCCACCTCCGGCGCCCCCACCATCGGCACCAACTGGGACTCCACCGAGCTGCGTTCGGTCGACGTCACCTCCGGCCACGCCCCGCGCGGCCCCACCGAGGTGATGGTCGACGCCGACACCGCCGACAAGAAGCACCTGAAGCTGGGCGACGAGCTGCGGGTCATCGCCATCCCCGGTGAGTTCCGGGCCCGGATCAGCGGCATCGCCACCTTCAAGGTCACCAACCCCGGCGCGGCGATCTTCTACTTCGACACCGCCACCACCCAGACCAAGCTGCTCGGCGCCAAGGACGTCTTCAGCAGCGTCGGCCTGACCGCGAACACCGGGGTCAGCGACGAGCGGCTGAAGAAGAACGTCACCGCCGCCCTCGGCTCGGCCGCCGGCTACAAGGTGCAGACCCAGGCCGAGTGGACCGCCGAGAACCAGAAGGACATCGCCGGCTTCCTCGACGTCATCAAGTACGCGATGCTCGGCTTCGCCGGGATCGCCGTCCTCGTCGGCGTCTTCCTGATCGTCAACACCTTCTCGATGCTGGTCGCCCAGCGCACCCGCGAGATCGGGCTCATGCGGGCCATCGGCGCCAGCCGCCGCCAGGTCAACCAATCCGTGCTGGTCGAGGCGTTGCTGCTCGGTGTGGTGGGCTCCGTGCTCGGCATCGGCGGCGGCGTCGGGCTCGCCGTCCTGCTCATGAAGCTCATGGGCACCATGGGGATGAACCTCGACACCTCGTCCCTGACGGTCAAGGCCTCGACCCCGGTCGCCGGGCTCGTCCTCGGCGTCGTGGTGACCGTCCTCGCCGCCTACCTGCCCGCCCGGCGGGCCGGCAAGGTCTCCCCGATGGCCGCCCTCCGCGACGCCGGCACCCCCGCCGACGGCCGCTCCGGCAAGGTGCGCGCCGCGATCGGCCTGGTCCTCACCCTCGCGGGCGCCGCCGCGCTCCTCGCCGCGGTGCAGGCCACCAAGGCCGCGGACGGCTCGATGTTCCTCGGCCTCGGCGTCCTGCTCACCCTGGTCGGCTTCGTGGTCGTCGGGCCGCTGCTCGCCGGCTTCGTCGTCCGGGTGATCAGCGCGGGCGTCCTGCGGATCTTCGGCCCGGTCGGGCGCCTCGCCGAGCGCAACGCGCTGCGCAACCCGCGCCGCACCGGCGCCACGGCCGCCGCCCTGATGATCGGCCTCGCCCTCGTGGCGGGCCTGTCCGTGGTCGGCTCCTCGATGGTGGCCTCGGCGACCGACCAGCTCGACAAGTCGGTCGGCGCGGACTTCATCATCGCCTCCGACAGCGGCCAGCCGATCACCCCGCAGATCGAGCGGGCGATCAAGGCCGCGCCGGGCCTCGCCCACGTCACCGACTACAAGTCCCTCGACGTCAAGCTCACCGCCCCCGACGGGTCGGTGTCCGACACCTCCCTGTCCGCCGCGGACCCGACGTACGCACAGGACCTCCAGGTCAAGACCGTCGCCGGCGAGCTGTCGGCCGCGTACGGCGCGAACGCGATGTCGGTCGGCGAGGGATTCGCCGACAAGCACAAGGTCAAGCTCGGCGACAAGCTCTCCGTCCGCTTCGAGCACGGCGACACCGCCGCGCTGACCGTCGCCGCCATCACCTCCTCGGACACCGTCTTCGACCAGGGCGCGATGTACACCAACATCACGACCGCGGCGCGCTACGTGCCGGCCGACCGGATGCCGATCAACGACATCATGTTCGCCGCCGCCAAGGACGGGCAGCAGGAGGCGGCCTACGCGGGGCTGAAGAAGGCGCTGCACGACTTCCCGCAGGTCCAGGTCCGCAACCAGGCCGACTACAAGCAGCTGCTCAAGGACCAGATCGGCCAGCTGCTCAACCTGATCTACGGCCTGCTGGCCCTGGCGATCATCGTCGCGATCCTGGGCGTCGTGAACACGCTGGCCCTCTCGGTGGTCGAGCGCACCCGGGAGATCGGCCTGATGCGGGCGATCGGCATGTCGCGGCGGCAGCTGCGGCGCATGATCCGACTGGAGTCCATCGTCATCGCCCTCTTCGGCGCCGTGCTCGGCCTCGGCCTCGGCATGGGCTGGGGCGCCTCGGCCCAGCAGCTGCTGGCGCTCCAGGGGCTCGGGATCCTGGAGATCCCGTGGGGCACGATCGTCACCGTCTTCATCGGCTCGGCCTTCGTCGGACTCGTCGCGGCGCTGGTGCCGGCGTTTCGGGCGGGGCGGATGAATGTGCTGAACGCGATCGCGACGGAGTAGCGCGCGGGGCGCGCTGCGGTCCCGGGTGTGCGCTGTGTGCCCGGGGCCGTTGTCGTGTGCGGGTGCGTCGTGGTTGATGTGGGGGTTTCCCCGCCCGCCCTCCCGATTGCCCGGCGCGGTCAGGTGCCGCCTCGCGCGTGTGTGGTGGGCCGGGGTCGGGGCCTCCGGGGCTGGGCATTCTGGACCGCATATTTATGTGCATGGCGGGCGGTACTTGTTGTGCCGTCTGTGCCGCACAACAAATACACGTAAGTGTCCAGAACGCCCACCCCTACGACCCCGCCCCCTCCGTCTCGCTGCGCGCCTGATCCCCGGAGGGTGGTAAGGGGGCGGTCCGGGGTCGCCCCGGTTGCCTAGCCGACCCCCACCGGGTCAGGCACCCCGGGGGTACCGCCCAGCGGTAGCTGGGGGATGCAGGGGTGAGGAAGCGGTTCGGGGTTGCTGCGAGTGCCTTGCTGAACCCTCCTCCGGCCGTCGTGCGCCCACACGACCGGAGGGGGTGTGGCGGGGTGCTCCCCCTGGCTGAAGGTTGGGGGGGACGAGCGGCGGACCCGGCGCCGAATGATGTGGGGGTAAACCGCGAGCGTTGGTGGGGGTCCCCCCGGCCGGAGGCTGGGGGAGTGCGCCGGCGCGGCACCGACCCCACGCCAACAGAGCGCAGCCCGCACCGACCGCGCCGGATGGGGGTCCCCCCGGCCGAAGGCTGGGGGAGGGCGGGAGGGTGGGGGAGAAACCCCAACCGCAACCACAAGCGGCGCCGCACACAACGGACGCACACACGCCCACGCCCACAGCACCCGGCACCGGGTGTCAGCGAAGCGTCGTACGCTGGGACACCCCGGCTCGTTCGACGCGTCGGGCTGTTCGCGTTGCCTGCCTACGTTGCCACTGGGACGGAAAGCCACATGAGCCTGAACGGTCTGCTCGACGTCGTCGTGAACGACCCCGCGCTCGCGGAGGCCGTACGCGGTGCCGCGGACGGCAACCGCCCGCATGTCGACCTGGTGGGCCCGCCCGCGGCCCGCCCGCTGGCGCTGGCCGCGCTCGCGGCCCGCGCCGGCCGCACCGTGCTGGCGGTGACGGCGACCGGCCGGGAGGCCGAGGACCTGGCCGCGGCCCTGCAGTCGCTGCTGCCCGCGGACTCCGTCGTGGAGTACCAGGCGTGGGAGACACTGCCGCACGAGCGGCTCTCCCCCCGCTCGGACACCGTGGGCCGCCGCCTGGCCGTGCTGCGCCGTCTGGCGCACCCCAGTGCGGACGACCCGACCGCCGGTCCCGTGCGTGTCGTCGTCGCACCGATCCGCTCCGTGCTGCAGCCGCAGGTCAAGGGCCTGGGCGATCTGGTGCCGGTGGCCCTGCGCACCGGGCAGACCGCGGATCTGAACGGCGTGGTGGACGCCCTCGCGGCCGCCGCCTACGCCCGTGTGGAGCTGGTGGAGAAGCGCGGCGAGTTCGCCGTGCGCGGCGGGATCCTGGACGTCTTCCCGCCCACCGAGGAGCATCCGCTCCGGGTGGAGTTCTGGGGCGACGACGTGGAGGAGATCCGCTACTTCAAGGTGGCCGACCAGCGCTCGCTGGAGGTCGCCGAGCACGGGCTGTGGGCACCGCCCTGCCGGGAACTGCTGCTCACCGACGAGGTGCGGGAGCGGGCCGCCGCGCTCGCGGAGGAGCACCCGGAGCTGCGCGAGCTGCTGGACAAGATCGCCCAGGGCATCGCCGTGGAGGGCATGGAGTCCCTGGCGCCGGTGCTGGTGGACGACATGGAGCTGCTGCTGGACGTGCTGCCGGCCGGTTCGATGACCGTGGTGTGCGACCCGGAGCGGGTGCGCACCCGGGCGGCCGACCTCGTCGCGACGAGCCGCGAGTTCCTGGAGGCGTCCTGGGCGGCGTCCGCCGGCGGCGGCGAGGCGCCGATCGACCTGGGCGCGGCCTCCCTGTGGGGGATCGCCGACGTCCGGGACCGGGCCCGTGAGCTGGGCGTTCCCTGGTGGTCGGTGAGTCCGTTCGCGGCCGACGAGGAGCTGGACGCCGACACCCTCAAGCTCGGTATGCACGCTCCCGAGGTCTACCGCGGCGACACCGCCCGGGCGCTCGCCGACACCAAGGGCTGGCTGGCCGACGGCTGGCGCGCGGTCTATGTCACCGAGGGCCACGGCCCGGCCGCCCGCATCGTGGAGGTGCTGGGCAACGAGGGCATCGCGGCCCGTCTGGACACGGGGCTGGAGGGCCCGATCGAGCCCTCCGTGGTCCATGTGGCCTGCGGCTCGCTGGAGACCGGCTTCGTCGACCCGGAGCTGCGGATCGCCGTCCTCACCGAGACGGACCTGTCCGGCCAGAAGTCCTCCACCAAGGACATGGGCCGGATGCCGTCGCGGCGCCGCAAGACGATCGACCCCCTGACACTGCAGGCGGGCGACTTCATCGTGCACGAGCAGCACGGCGTCGGCCGCTACGTGGAGATGGTGCAGCGCACCGTCCAGGGAGCCACCCGCGAGTACCTGGTGGTCGAGTACGCGCCCGCGAAGAAGGGCCAGCCCGGCGACCGGCTCTTCGTGCCCACCGACCAGCTGGAGCAGATCACCAAGTACGTCGGCGGCGAGGCGCCCTCGCTGCACCGGCTGGGCGGCGCCGACTGGACGAAGACCAAGGCGCGCGCCAAGAAGGCCGTCAAGGAGATCGCCGCCGACCTGATCCGGCTGTACTCCGCCCGCATGGCCGCGCCCGGCCACACCTTCGGCCCGGACACCCCCTGGCAGCGGGAGCTGGAGGACGCGTTCCCGTACGCGGAGACCCCGGATCAGCTCACGACGATCGCCGAGGTCAAGGAGGACATGGAGAAGTCGGTCCCGATGGACCGGCTGATCTGCGGCGACGTCGGCTACGGCAAGACCGAGATCGCGGTGCGGGCGGCCTTCAAGGCCGTGCAGGACGGCAAGCAGGTCGCCGTCCTGGTGCCCACCACGCTGCTGGTCCAGCAGCACTTCGGCACCTTCTCCGAGCGCTACTCGCAGTTCCCGGTCGTGGTGAAGGCGCTCTCCCGCTTCCAGTCCGACGGTGAGGCCAAGGCCGTCCTGGAGGGCCTGCGGGAGGGCACGGTGGACGTCGTCATCGGCACGCACCGGCTGTTCTCGTCGGAGACCAAGTTCAAGGACCTGGGCCTGGTCATCGTCGACGAGGAGCAGCGCTTCGGCGTCGAGCACAAGGAGCAGCTGAAGAAGCTGCGGGCCAACGTCGACGTGCTGACCATGTCCGCCACGCCCATCCCGCGCACCCTGGAGATGGCGGTCACCGGCATCCGCGAGATGTCGACGATCACCACCCCGCCGGAGGAGCGGCACCCGGTGCTGACCTTCGTCGGCCCGTACGAGGAGAAGCAGATCGCCGCGGCGGTCCGCCGTGAACTGCTGCGCGAGGGCCAGGCCTTCTACATCCACAACCGGGTGGAGAGCATCGACAAGGCCGCCGCGCGGCTGCGCGACCTGGTGCCCGAGGCGCGGATCGCCACCGCGCACGGGCAGATGGGCGAGTCCGCGCTGGAGCAGGTCGTGGTGGACTTCTGGGAGAAGAAGTTCGACGTGCTGGTCTCCACGACGATCGTCGAGTCGGGCATCGACATCTCCAACGCCAACACCCTCATCGTCGAGCGCGGCGACAACTTCGGCCTCTCCCAGCTGCACCAGCTGCGGGGCCGGGTCGGCCGCGGCCGCGAGCGCGGCTACGCGTACTTCCTCTACCCGCCGGAGAAGCCGCTCACCGAGACCGCCCACGAGCGGCTGGCGACGATCGCCCAGCACACCGAGATGGGCGCCGGCATGTACGTCGCGATGAAGGACCTGGAGATCCGCGGCGCGGGCAACCTGCTCGGCGGCGAGCAGTCGGGCCACATCGCGGGCGTGGGCTTCGACCTGTACGTCCGCATGGTCGGCGAGGCCGTCGCGGACTACCGGGCGTCCCTTGAGGCGGGCGGCGGCGAGGTCGAGGAGGCCCCGCTGGAGGTGAAGATCGAGCTGCCGGTCGACGCGCACGTCCCGCACGACTACGCGCCCGGCGAGCGGCTGCGCCTGCAGGCGTACCGGTCGATCGCCGCGGTGAACTCCGAGGAGGACATCAAGGCCGTCCGCGACGAGCTCACCGACCGCTACGGCAAGCTGCCGGAGCCGGTGGAGAATCTGCTGCTGGTCGCCGGGCTGCGGTTGCTCGCCCGCCGTCTGGGGGTCTCCGACATCACCTTGCAGGGCAGCAACGTGCGCTTCTCCCCGGTGGAGTTGCGCGAGTCCCAGGAGCTGCGGCTGAACCGGCTCTACCCCCGGACGGTCGTGAAGCAGGCCGCCAAGCAGATCCTCGTACCGCGCCCGTCCACGGCGCGGATCGGCGGCAAGCCGGTGGTCGGCAGGGAACTGCTGGCGTGGACGGCGGAGTTGCTGACCGCGGTCCTGGACAGCTGAAGCCTCCGGGGAGGTGAACGGGCCCCGTCCGCGCGAGAGGAGACGCGCGGACGGGGCCCGTTCGTGATGCGGCCCGGCGTTTCCCGAACCGCCCCTGCCCTCACCCCTTCGAGTGACATTGCCCGGTGGCCGGAGTGAGCGCGTGATGCCGGGCCCGCCTCTCCCGCCTGGTGTTTCCCCCATGGTGCGGGGCCGGGGAGCGACTCCGGGCGGCTTGCCCGGCGCGGGGCGCGGGGCTAGCGTCCAACACCGCTGGACGCACCGTCCGGTGTTGATGGACGGATTCGCGTCCCGCCGGCGCCCGCCCACACCCCGACGGTGCGTCCCGCGCATTCTGGGCCCGGGGATCCGCCGCCCCATCCCCCTTTCCAAGGACGGATCCCCGGGACCCGGGCCTCACGACCCAGCCCGCGGAGGAAGAAGTGCCCGGACCACACCCGCCCGCCCGGTGCCGTTCATGACGCACGGACCATGGGAGCTCCTCGCGCGCGGCGGCCTGGACGTACTGGCCCTCATGGCACTGGTGGGCCTGCTGTACCGGCGCGGCAACCCGGCACCGCAGATGCCGCTGGTGCTCACCGCGCTGAACATCGGCCTGTTCGCGGCGATGAGCGCGATGGGCGCCGGCAAGTTCCCGGCCGGGGTCGGCTTCGGGCTGTTCGGCATGCTCTCCCTGGTCCGGCTGCGCAGCACCGCCTTCACCGCCCGGGACGTCGCGTACACCTTCACGGCCCTGGTCATCGCCTTGTGCGGGGGGCTGCCGCAGCGGGAGATCTGGCTCGTCGTGGCACTGCACGTGCTGGTCCTCGCCGCGGTCCTGGTCGTCGACGACCCGCACGCCCACCAGCCGACCCGCGTGGTGCGCCTCACCCTCGACCGGCTGTACGCCGACCCCGCGGCGATCCACCGCGAGGTCGCCCTGAGGTTCGGCCAGGAACCGCTCGCGGTCCTGGTGGACGAGGTCGACTTCGTACGGGAGACGACCCGGGTGTCGGTCCGCTACCGCGGCGACTCGCCCGTGAGCTGGGGCCTGCCCGAGGACGGGGCGGGGCCGCCCGCCGGGCGGAGCGGTCACGACAGCCCGCTCGAGAGCAGGCTCGTGTGACCGCCGCGGAGCCCTTCGCCGACGCGCTCGGCCTGCCCGGACTGCGCGGGGCGACCCTCGCCGAGGTCGACGCCGCCGCCGCGCTGCAGCACCGGGTCGACCGCAAGTACCTGCTGCCCGTGCTGTCGGCGCGCTGCCTGGTCGCCGCCCTGGCGCCGACGCACCACGTACTGGACCTCGGCGGCCGCCGTACCACCGGCTACCGCAGCACCTACTTCGACACCGCCGGGCTGAGCGCCTGGCACGCCCATGTGCAGGGGCGCAGGCGCCGCTGGAAGGTCCGCACCCGGCTGTACGTCGAGGACGGGCTGTGCCGCGTCGAGGTCAAGACCAAGGACGGGCGCGGCGCCACGGTCAAGCACGCCCGTACCCTCGCCGCCCGGGAGTACGGCCGCATGGGGGCCGGGGCGGCCGCCTTCGTCGACGACGTGCTCGGCGACGCGGGGGTCCCGGTCCGCGCCGGGGCGCTCTTCCCCGCGGGGGAGATCCGCTACGTCCGCGCGGCCCTCGCCGATCTGGAGGCGGGCAGCCGCGTCACCCTCGACGGACGGCTCACCTGCCACAACGGCGGGACGACCGCCGCGCTGGACCACGGCTTCGTCCTCGTCGAGACCAAGGGCGGCCCCCGGCCGGGCTCCGCCGACCGGCTGCTGATCGGCCTGGGGGTGCGGCCGCTGCCGCTCAGCAAGTACGTCGTCGGACAGGTCCTGCTCGTCCCCGGTCTCCCCGGCAACGACGTCCTCCGCCTGGTACGGCACTGCTTCCACGCCTTCCCGCGCACCGCACCGGCCGCCCGGGTCCCCGCCCCGTCCGGCCCGCCCCCGAACGAGACCGCCGGAACCGCGTGGTGAGCACGGCCCGCCGCAGGGCGCCGGCCCGTTCCGGGGCTCCGGTCCGTTCCCGCGCTCTCCGTACCGCGAGCCGGCGGTACCCGGTCGTCGCCGTCGTCGCCGCCGCGGCGGCCGTCCTCGGCCTGATCGGCATCCACGACCCCGGCCCCGCGGGTCCCGGGCAGGCCGCGGCCGCGGTACGGCGGATCGAGCAGAGTCCGCCGCCCCCGCTCTTCCCGGACGCCGAGGTGCGCGCCTGGTCCGCCCGGCTCGCGGAGCAGCGGCGAGCCGCCGACGCGCTGTACGCCCGGTGGCGGGCGGGGCACGGAACCGTCCGCGACGACCCGGCCTTCGTCCGCTGGGCCGCGAACCACGTCCCGGACCCGCCCTCCGCGGCCGAACGCGCCGCCGGACTCGGGCAGGCGCGCCGCCTCGCCCGCACCCGCACCGCCGCGGGCCGGGCGGCGGCCGCCTGGCTGGCCGCCCACGGTGAGCAGGACATCTGGCGCCTGTACCTGGACGACCAGCGCGAACTGCTGCCACGCGCCGAGGGCGAGGCCGCACGGGACCGCCTCGACGCCGCGCTGCAACTGGCCGGGACGATCGGCGTACGGCTGGCCGGCCACTACCGGCAGCCATACCCCTTTGTCCTCGACCCGGCCCTGCGCCCCGACCCGGCGGCCACCCGGGACACCGGTTGCGCCTGCGCCTACCCGGCGGCCCCCGCGGTCCGCTCCTCCGCCGCCGTCGCCGTCCTCACCGCCCTGGCCCCGCGGCGGGCCGCGGAGTACCGCTGGATGCAGGTCCAGGTGGTGCACGCCCGTCTGTACACCGCCGACCACCTGACGGGCGACCTGCTCGCCGGTGTGCTGCTCGGCTCACTGGTCGGCGATTACATCCGGGCGGCGGACAGCGCGGGAAAAAGTCGCGCATGACCGATGGCACCCCTGCTGACCTGGCAAGGGAGCACGCATCCGGGCCAGGTTCACCTGGACGCCACCCCAGGGCGACCGGCCTTCGGCGCATTCGGGCCCCGCACTCCCGAGGACGTCCCATAGTCTGCCGGGACAGGTGATATCGGACATCGACCGGAACGTGGATCCATGCACATCGCCGTCCTCGCCGGCTCCCCGGTGGCCGCCGGACCAGCCACCGCACCGCGTGACGCCGACCCGCCGGCCTCCGCGGGGCCGGCCGAGGCGCCCGGCCATGAAGCCGGCGAACCCGGGTACACGCGGTCGCAGGAACCGTTCGACCTCGCCCGGTCCGGAGAGCGGACGGGCCTCGCCCCGGGACCACCGGGCCGGTCCGCCCCGGGGATCACCCGCCCGCCGTGTCCGCGAGGGCGGGCCGCGGCCGTCGGGGGGCCGGTCCGCCCGCCGGCGGTACCGGGGAAGCCCCCGCCCGCGGCGGGGGCGCGCCGCGCAGCCATCCGATCCCGGGGCACGGCCGGACACCGGCCGGGCCCCGCGAGTGCAACCGGGAGTGACCGCCGATCTCCGCCCAGCCGATGACCACCGCCCCCGCCGCCCCGACAGCCGGTCACACGACCGGGACGAGCGAGGCGCGCGCCGCGCCGCCCGCCGCCCGGCCGCGCGAACACAGATACGACATCGACCTGTTGCGCGTCCTGTGCTCGATCGGCGTCATCGTCTGCCACTCCGCGGGCCAGTTCCTCAACGCGGTCGGCCGGCATCCGGAGGGCGGGCGGTCCGTCTACTGGATCGCGCTGGCCGGCGACGCCCTCAGCCGCTGCGCCGTGCCGTTGTTCTTCGCCATGGCCGGCTGGGTCGTGCTGTCGGGCGCCCCGCCCCGCGACGGGGCCCAGGTGCGCGGCCGGCTGACGCGCATCATCGTGCCGATGGCCGTGTGGACGGCCGGGTACCTGCTGTGGGATCGGGTGCGGGACGCCAACCCCCGCCCCACGCTCCGGGTGGCCTACGAGTCCCTGTTCGGTTCGGTCCAGCCCGCCTTCCACCTCTGGTACCTGTACGCCTACGTGCCGGTGATCCTGCTGCTGTCGCTCGTCGCCCTGGTCAAGGGTGGGAAGCGGCCCTATGGCCTGGCGGCCGTGTTCGTCGCCCTCGCGCTCGCGCCGACCCTCCTGGACGACGCCGCCGGACTGCTCCACGTGAAACTGCCCGCCTTCGCGTGGAACCCGCTTCCGTACCAGATCGCCTACGCCGCCGCCGGGGCGATCCTGCTGGCGCTGCCGCCCTCCGCGACGACCGGGCGCGGCCGGCGCCTGCTGTGGCTGGCGGGCGGGGTGTGCGGTTGGGCCGCGGTGGTCGGCTACGAGCACTTCGTGCACTACCCGTCCCCGTACGCCGGGGTGTTCGTGCCGTTCCTGGCCGGGGCGCTGCTGATGGCCCTGAACCGGATCACGGTCCCCGTACGCTTCCGGCCGCTGCTGTCCCGGCTCGGCGCCGCGGCCTTCGGCGCGTACCTGGTGCACCTGATGTTCCTGCGCGCCCTCGCCCCGCACCTGGTCGCGGCGGACGCGGGCTGGCTCGGCGCGGCCGGTCTGCTCACGCTGCTGGTGGCGGGGACCGTCGCCCTGTCCTTCGCCGCCAGCCTGCTGTGGACGCGCCTGCGGTTGAACCGCTGGCTGGGCTGAACCCCGGCATACGGGTACTCGCTCGCCTTCGGCGACGACGTGGGCGGTGGACTCCTCGGCGGCTTGGATCTCACCGGGATGAAGGGCATTACGGGGGAGA